>QCVM01000029.1:0-21909 GCA_003210375.1 Synechococcus sp. AG-686-B21
GCCAACATCAGTCGGAAAAAATAATCCCAAAAGTCCGAGCGATTTGGTTGCTAATGGCACATAAAGCAAAATTGTAATATTTGTGATTACTCTGTCAAAAATGACAATACATGGCTTTACCAATGACGACCAATGGCTGTATCAATTGATGAGCTTTCACGCCTTGATTGCACTATCTGGCTTAAATTACAATCAAAAGTATCAGAATTTCTAAGGATATCGCAGGCAGACATTAGTCATAGCATAAAAATATCAGGCATGTTTAAAATTATCTAGTGCAAAAATGACGGAGAACATGAGATAATCCACAGCCCATCATTTATTCGCCTAGAGATGCAGCGAAGCCTGTATCAAGATTAGAACAACTATGTTCTCAATTAGCTAGGGATCAAAACACTGCGATGTGTAGCTTATCAAAATTGAGTATGATTAACTCAGACTAGGGCTAACGACCTTACCAATGGCTGTATCAATTGAAGAGCTTTCTTGCCTTGATTGTACTATCTGGCTTAAATCACAATCAAAAGCATCAGAATTTTTAAGTATATCGCAGCCAGTCGTTAGCCGTAACATCAAAAAAGTATCAGATACGTTTAATATTAGCTATTTCAAAGACGACGGAGAATATGAAATAATCCACGATCAAGCATCTACTCGCTTAGATGTACAACGCAAGATGCATCAAGAAATGCGTTTTGAAGATAAAAAATTAATTCTTAGATTCGATGCATTTAAGAGAATGAAGAGCCATCTAACAGAAAACGTGATTAAGACACCTTGGCGAATAGGTGTTTCATCAGATATAGAAAATCCGACGCTTTTTAAGAATTTAATGGGCTCATCCATCATCGATGCATGGATGAGCATTTGGCCTGAGACAACGTCACTCAACTCCACATATACTGCAATACCTGTTTCCCGCTATGTGGCCTATATAGGAGCCACAAAAAACCATCCAATATTGTCACTCTCAAATGAAATTAGCATAAAAGACACCTGGAACTATCCTCTCTATTTTGGATCACCCGATGACTTTCCGATTTTATTCCAAAAGCTTGAGAGCTGTGGATTTAAATTACATAGAGGCAAACGAATGAACAGACTTGTTTACCTTGCCGGACTTTTAACAAGTAAAAACTATCTGTTTCCTATATTCCCTGGATCTGGGACACAATTTGAGAGAGAATTAGTCGCACTCCCAGTCAAGATACCAATCGAATTCGAAAGTAGACTTGTCACCAAAACTCAATTCTTAAATTCATTCAAGTTAGATTTGCTATTGGAAAACATTAAAACAAGTCACCAGAACATGAGTGCAAAATACCCGGGCTGGATAGCAAGTTTGTTATAAAAACAAGAAACAACAATAGCGTCTAAAAATTCGAATATTGAAAAGATTCAATACGAGTATCAATGAGCCAATCAAACACAAAATTGTATTAATTCGGTGGATGTCGAATATCAATAAAACAGGGATATCAGACAGCTCATTCGTAGAAGATAGTCGTTGAGGCTTCGTGATTGCTTTGGCCATGGAATCCATAAGCCCACACGACTGGTTGAGCTTGGTTCATCCAGTGTTGATGATTCTGTTCGTTTACCCCGTGTTCGGTGCGACGGTCCGTCTCGGGACTCTCGCTCGCGAACGACGCTTAGAGCTCAACCCCATTGCTGAAACGGTCCCAATCGAACATGCCCAACATGCGGCCTGGGCCGTGGGGGGGATTCTTGTTGCTATTCCGATCGCACTGAGCGTCAGCCTGCTCAACACCACATCTCCCCTCACACTTGTACTCATCGCTGGGGCCGTGCTCTTCAGCTACAGCAAGGTTCTAAAGACAAAGCTGATTTGGCAACGCCTGGTCTGGGCCGCCACCAGCTGGATCGGACTCTTGCTCCTCGGACTCCAGCCGATGGTGGAGCGACTGAGTGATCAGCCATGGACATGGTTGTTCTGGCAATCTCACTTTTGGATGGGGATGGCTCTCATCGCCCTGCTACTCGCAACGACAGCCATACAACCCAGCATTGGTCGCAACATGCGGATCAGACGCCTGCATATCGGCGTCAATGTGATCATTTCACTATTACTGTTTATGCAAGCCGTTTCAGGAACAAGGAATTTATTAATTCACTAATCGACTCAGGCAATTGGTTAAATAAACGAGTTAACAAATTGAATATATGATCACACCGATGCGAAGCTGTCACAAATAAATCCCATTCTTAGAGATTAGTCTTCGGTAAACAATCCACTCCACGCCAGCGCTTCTTCTTCGTGAGTTAAATGTGGAGAATCTGGTTTCTGATCTGAATCTTAGTGATCAGGAAGAAAGCGAGAATCCATCACGGCCTTCTCAACCCCCTAAATCGCCACACAGGTTCTCTCACAAATACTTTTTTGCATCACCAAATCGTCGGCATACAATAACTGCCGCAATTCACCACGAAGGATTGATAAGTCTGCTGCAGCCTCTAAATAATAATCATTTCACCATGATTGGTTTTACTGCCACGATTGTAGCGATAAGGGAAAGATCGTCTGGGTAATTTTTAACGATTAACTAGCCGCAATAGTTTCCGCCGACTGATTTAATTCACTCAAAGAAGACAGCACAAACCCATTGATTAAGCCTGCCACAACGAGCGCCATTACAAATCAAACACTTCGCATTTTTAATTCAAATGATTGAAGGTTTAACTCTGTAAAGCCACACGCAACCAGGGCAGGCTTAAGCCGATCACATTTGAATAACAACCATTTAATCCTGTGATGTAACACCCACCGCGAGCCTCCAAGGCGAAACCACCAGCACATTGCATTGGCTCACCAGTGGCCACATACGCCGCAATATCGGCGGGCCCAAGTGAAGCGAAGTGCACCTCGGTGCGCACACAAGACAAGATCGTCTTGCCGTGAGTTGGAATCAGGCAGTGTCCTGTGAGGAGTTCTCCACAGCCACCAGCCATCCGCTGCCACCGAACGATGGCCTCCTGTTCATCCTTTGGCTTACCGAACACCTCGCCTTCAAACGACAGCACTGAATCGCAACCCAGCACAGCGCTGATGTGTGAATCAGCGCTGGGATCAAGAGCCTGGTGAACTGCCATGGCCTTGGATTGGGCCAAAAGCCGCACAAGTTCAGCCGGATCAGCATGGTGAATGGTGCTCTCGTCAACACCACTGACACGCACACAATGCGGAATAGCCGCCTGCTCCAACAATCGTCGACGGGCGGGAGACGCCGAAGCAAGAAGGAGCACAGAAACACAACGCTGCAGAACGGTTCGTAGGCTGCCAGGGTCAGGCCGTATTGCCATCGCTCACCCCATCGACCTGCTCGACCAACGCAGCCGCAATCGGGCTAGCAGAGCGATGCGCTGCCTGCCTTTTTCCGAAGCTGTTTATCGAAACCTGCAAGAACAAGGGTTGGACGCGGGCCAACTGCTCGACAATCCTCGCCTGTATCAACGCAAAAAAAGCTGGTATCGCAACAGCGACTCTCTCGAGAACGATCTGCTGTGGTTGATTTGCGTGGGGGTTCTGCGTCGGGAAGTGGATGGACAAGGCCTCACCAGCAGATTCCGACTAACACCCCTGGGGCGCCAATTGCTCGACGACACTCCAGATCTTTTGCTTCTTCCGGTGTCATGGAAGGAGTGGCTCCAACATTGGCTTCGTCGCAGGATCTCTTGAACCCATGCATGCGATGCATCGCCCGCTGATGGTGCTTGGCACCTCAAGTGGTGCCGGCAAAACACTGATGACAGCAGCCCTTTGCCGGGTCTTGAAACGTCAGGGAGAGCAGCCCCTGCCCTTCAAAGGTCAAAACATGAGCAATAACGCCTGGGTGGATGGGTCTGGAGGAGAGATGGCCTATTCCCAGGCAATGCAAGCTTGGGCGGCCGGTTTGGAGCCCTGCTGCGCAATGAACCCCGTGCTGCTCAAGCCGAAGGGCGACAGCACAAGCGAGGTGATCCATCTAGGCCAGAGCGTCGGCACCGCCCGTGCTGAGCATTACTACCGCGATTGGTTTCGCCCAGGCTGGCAAGCCATTCGCAGCGGATTAACCGAGCTGCAACAGCAGTGGCCCGATGGGCGTTTGGTGCTGGAAGGAGCCGGCAGCCCTGTGGAGGTGAACCTGCAGCGGCGCGACCTCACCAACCTCAGGCTGGCGCAATTCCTCAGAGCCAACTGCCTACTCGTGGCCGACATCGAACGGGGTGGCGTCTTTGCCCAAATCGTTGGCACCCTGGCCTTGCTTCGCCCCGTGGAACGACCTCTCATCAAAGGAATTTTGATCAACCGTTTCCGCGGCCGCCGCGAACTGTTTGATCAGGGGAGAACCTGGCTCGAAGAGAACACCGGGGTGCCGGTGCTCGGAGTGATGCCCTGGCTGAACGAGTTGTTCCCCCCCGAAGACTCCCTCGATCTACTGGAGCGGAAACCTCGTCGGGGTTCAACCGACCTGGACATCGCCGTGTTGCGATTGCCTTCGTTGAGCAACTTCTCAGATCTTGACCCTCTTGAAACAGAAGCCACGCTGCAGCTGCGTTGGGTTGCCCCAGGGGAGACTCTGGGCGTACCCGATGCCGTTGTCATTCCCGGCAGCAAACAAACCCTTCGCGACCTGGAGGCCTTGAAATGCAGCGGACTCGCGGCAGCCCTGCAGGCTTACAGCGCAGGGGGAGGCCACGTGTTTGGCATCTGCGGTGGGATGCAAATGCTCGGCCAAGAACTTGAGGATCCTCAGGGACTGGAAGGTGACGCACCTCTGAGCGTCAGCCATCGCCATGCAGGGCTAGGCCTTCTACCGCTTCGCACCGTGTTCACGGATCGGAAAACATTAAGGCAGCACAGCAGTGCCGCCCTATGGCCGCTCGGGGACAACCCAATCCAATTGGAGGGATTTGAACTGCACCATGGCCGCACCACAGCAGCTGCCTCCTGCCAACAGCTCTGCAGTGAGTCGGAGCTGGGCTGGGTCAAACGCGTCGGAGACGCTGGTGGCGTGGCGGCAGGCACCTATCTGCATGGAGTGTTTGAAAGCGGGCCCTGGCGGAGACGCTGGCTCAACCAACTCAGAACGCAGAAAGGATTGCCGCTGCTCAGTGAGCAGCAGCCGCATCACAGCAGGCAGCGAGAAGCACTGCTCGATCGGCTCGCTGATGCCTTCGAAGAACACGTCAATCTCGACCCACTGTTGCGCTAAGAGTTGTCCACCGATTTGTTTCTAAATATCGTGCTCATCCCCTGCTGAAACAAAGCCAAAAGACTTCACAACAAAATTTCTTCTTTAAAATCATCAAACAGACAAGTTCAAATTGATATTGATGCTGGACGCAGAAAGCAAACACCAGACCGACGTTGCCTTGCAGCCATAGTGATTCACCCCGATGACAGCTTAATGAGCGGCATTCCTGTTCGTTGGCCCGATGGCACAACCACCATGGAAACCATTGGGGAAGATTGGTTAAAAGCCGCTAGCCATGCAGGCGTTTCGATTCCAACCGGGTGCTTGGGAGGCAGCTGTGGCGCCTGTGAAATCGAAGTGAACGGCAAGATGGTTCGGGCCTGTATCAGCACGGTGCCGCCCTCCAAATCAGGGGGCCTGGTAGTGGCCTTTGCAACCGACCCCTATTGGTAAATGAACGCAGCCATAGGACATGAAATTCGGGTTCAAAAGTCTGCGCAAGCTTTCATCACCTGAAGACATCCGATCACCTTCGACGCTCGCAAATCGTGAACAAAGTGATGGAAGCCTTGTTTTGTTTGCTCGTAATCAGGCCGCCGAGCAAAGGGTTGACTCATCAAATGAGCAAGCTGTGCGCGTTCCGACTGCATTGTCAATGAATGAAGTTGAACCATGGCATTTCTCGTTCGATAAACCAAGTTTCTTCTCGTCATCGCGAGATGTCGCCCCATGATTGGGGGAATATCCCAGCCACTCAAATCACCCATTTTGGTGATCTGAGTGGGTCGATACTCGAAAAGAAATAGTTCACCCAGCGGGGTGGACCATCGAGAGGTTGGGCGATACCGTTCGCCCATCAGCCATCTTGAGATGCGAAGCTACACGAAAACCTTAAGAAGCGCTGCTTTAACAGGATTAGCGATGCTCGCAGCAGTGGCGATCACCATTCACATCGTGCTCACATTCTTTTTTATGCACGGATTGCTGCTCACACTGTGCTTCCTTGCAGCCCTAATTCTCATCATGCCAAGGGTTGGACGCTGGCATAGTAGGCAACAACTAAAATCATCCACAAATTAACAAGTATAATCAGGGGATCGTAAAACGTATAAATCATATTAATGACGGCATCTACAACCAACTGGAATCTGTTTTGGCAGCATCACTTAGGCAGCTGGATAGGCCGGTGGACGCGTTATTCACAAGCCGGCGAGGTTCAGGAAACATTTAAAAGCACACGGTCATTTTCTGCCAATCCAGATCGAACAGAGATTAATCAAATCAATCAACAAGATTTTGATAATGGCGATGCAAATACAATGCAGTGGAATTACTCCATCCATCAACATAGCCATGACAATGGTTTTGCCCATCCAGCTAGCAGCTTGATGCGGGGATTGGCCTTCGAAAATGGTGCAGCAGTATGGTTGGTACCGCAGCTTCAACACAATCAATATCAAGCCTTTGAACTCTTTTTAATGCAAAAAAATGTTCGCCATAGTGTAGGAGTTCTTTATGGAGAGAATGGACAGCTCGTACATACTGCAAGTATTCGCGAATATCGTGGAGAACTATCCAACAACAACTGGTCGGCAGACATCGACCAAGTGAATCCCTGGACAATTGATGGAAAATGGCAAGGGGAAAAACTCCAAATCAATCCAAACCTTTCTCGACATCCAATTCAACCCGTTCAATGGCAGTGGAACCTAGATGAGCCAGAAACAAATCAAACGAATCACTTCTTCCCCGATAAAATTATTCTTCGCTGCCCAACAAAATTAATGGCAGGAAAGGCTTTTAGCGTCACAGTTTACTGGCAAGCTAAAAGTGATCAGCTCCAAATTATTAGGACAAACTACAATCAAGCAGCCCAACTCAATGCTGTAAGCCAGCAGACCATGCATAAGCATAGGCCTACAGGACAATCTCAATTGAATAACAGCCCAGAAGAAAGGCCAACAACTATCTTAAATTGATCAAAACTCTTCAATTGGGATTCACAGCCTTACTCAGATGATCAAAAAGACCAATCAAAGCGAGCTCGAACAATAAGAACCTCCAACTCAACAATAATCTTTTAATGGAATCACTGACTCAAAGCCAAGAAAATCACAGAACACTTTTTCTCGATCAGATCAAAGCAATCATGATCGCTTTGGTGATTGCATCCCATACTGTTCTTCTAGCCAACTTGTCCTCTACTGGAGTCAGTCAGCTGATTAAAGATGCTCCATTGTTTGCGGCAGTCAATCTTTGGTTTGTCTGGGTATGCAATACATTTTTCATGAATATCCTATTTTTAATATCTGGATATCTTTTGCCAGCATCGATTCAAAAAAAAGGGCTCAAACACTTCTTGAGGAATCGACTTATTCGACTTGGCATTCCTTTAATCCTAAGCATCTTTTTAATCAACAACATCTTACCATTAGGCGGGTTACTAATACCCGACAGTACTACATTTGGCCTACCTATCGCGAATCTACCTCTTAACAGGATTGGTCCACAATGGTTTCTACTGGTCTTACTCTTCTTCAATGCAATTTACTGCCTATGGGTGTGGCATCACAAAACTAAATTCTCAATTAATCAGAAAATACCTGTCCCAAACTGGAGAGCCTGGATCATCAGTGCCATCATTCTTGGGATGACCGAAATGGGAATGAGCCATTTCTCAAACTTTTGGATCAGCCTGAAGGAGACGAATCTAGACGGGCTTGGATATCAAGGCATGCACCTATGGACCTATGGTTTTCTATTTGCCTTTGGCTGCAAAGCAGCATCCCATCATTGGGTTGAACGCATCAGTCAACGTCTTGCTATTCGCTGGTTCCAAGCATCACTGCTGATCAGCTTTACATTTCTCGCCATCTTGATCACGACAGTACAGAGAGGCGCCACTGAAGTCATTCTTCCGCAAGAATGGCCAACTTTATCGGCCTTAATACCATTTGTCGGCTGGGGCTATATATCTATTTTTCTGTATTGGACACAACATCACGAGCATGTCGGTGGGGCATGGTTGGCAGAGGCAGGAAAAGATGGCTTTGGTGCCTATTTAATTCACATGCCCATCCTGTATGGATCCTTTATGAGCCTCCATCGTTTAGGACTAACCAATATCTGGATCCTGAGCCTATCGGCCTCGATTTTGGCCATCATTCTCTCGTTTTGGGGCAGTCATCAATTGCGCACCATTCCTGCAATCCGTCGCATCATCTAATCCTTCCACCAGCAACACTCCAACGACACATTGGTGAGGAAGGAACAAGACACAAGCCACCACACCTACCCGTCTGCGGATAAATCAGTGAAACTCGGAGCAACGTCACGCTCAACGTCTTCTGCCTAAGCAACTCCGCTTCAGCCTGATGGCATTACTCGCCGGTGCGGCGGGTGGGGCTGGCGTGGCTCTGATCATCAGCGTGATCGATCTGGTCACAAATCAGCTTTGGGGAGGACCGGTTGAACAGGCCCTCGGGCAAGCTCCACCGTTGGCCTGGTCGGTGCTGCTCTGCGGGGGCGTTGGACTACTGCTCTCTTTCATTCATCGCGGTGGCTCCTCAACCTTGCTGCCCGAACTTCTAGAAACCATGGAGGACTTACGTCATCCAGACCGCGCTCGAAAACGGGACGAGCGCAGAGCCCTTCTTGGCGCAGCCCTCGCCCAGATCGGTGGTGGAAGCATCGGACCAGAGGCCTTGATGACACGCCTGGCGACATTGATCAGCCGGTGGATCTGGAAAGGCCGAGATCATGATCTTCAATCGGCCTCTGTGGCAGGCAGCCTGGGGTTTTTCGGAGCACCTCTTTTAGGAGGCATGTTGGTCGGTGAGCGAAGACAAGATGTTCTCCGCCGTTGGGTCCCAGGAATTCTGGGTGGCATTAGTGGTTTCGCAGCCTTCCACGGCATTAATGAAGTCAGCGGTGGATCTCTCAAAGACTTGCCCTACGTCTGGCCCGCCAACATTGGTGAAAGCTTGGACACCCTTGTTGCAGCAATGCTGGCCGGTGCAATGGGTTCCGGGTTGGGACTCATCTTCCAGAGATGGCGGTACTGGCTGGCACAACGGCAGCTGCTAGAGCACTGGTGCTGGTGGCCTGTGATCACCGGCCTGTTGCTGGGTGTCTGCATGCATTGGCTACCCCTAGTGCCCTTTGGAGGAGAAGACCAGATGCGGCCACTGCTTGAGAACGAACAAAGCAATCCTTCAGCACTGCTGTTCGTATCAGCCTTAGGCAAGCTAATCATGCTGGGGCTTTGCCTCGAAACAGGCTGGCGTGGAGGGATCTTTTTCCCTGTTTTTCTGATTGCCTGTGCCATCGGCACGGGATTTCATCAACTATTTCCCGACCTCGGCAGTCTTGGTAGTTGGTGCGGTGGGCTTACGGGCGGCTTCTATGGAATGCTCTTACCGTCACCAGTGGTGGTGGTGGTGCTTGGGCTGGCCCTCCTGCAAGGACACGGGGCCAGTGGTCTGCTGGTGGGCGTGGCCATGGCTCACCTGATTAAGCAGGGGACAACCCTGGGTGATGTCCCTCCACCTCCCCGGCAAACACCCGACTCGCACGAATGTCCGAAGCCTCAATGGTCATCAAATCGTCCTTTGTAAATGCATCTCCCATGCGCGCAAACAAGCGATTGGCCTGACGTAACCGAGCCCGATCGATGGCGTTACGAATCGACCGGGCATTCGCGAAGAACGGCAGCTGACGGCGTCGACCGATGTACTCCTCAAAAGCCTCAATCGCTTCAGGACTAAAGCAATAGTGCTGCGATTCAAGCAACAAATCTGCAATAGCCATCAACTCTTGGTCGCTGTAATCAGGAAAATCAAGATGATGCGCTACCCGTGATGAAAGGCCGGGATTGGAGCTATAAAAACTCTCCATTCTGTCTTTATAGCCAGCAAAAATCACAACAAAATCCGTTCGTTGTCGTTCCATTTCCTGCAACAAGATCTCGATCGCCTCAGCGCCGTAATCCCTCTCATTGCCGGGCTTATAGAGGTAATAGGCCTCATCGATAAACAGGACGCCACCCTGGGCCCGCTTGATCATCTCTTTTGTTTTTGGAGCTGTATGGCCCACATATTGACCAACAAGATCATCACGAGTGGCCGTCACTACATGCCCCTTACGCAAATAGCCCAGACGATGCAAAATCTGAGACATTCTCTGCGCCACAGTCGTTTTGCCGGTTCCTGAACGGCCGGTAAACGACATATGAAGACTCGGAGCCGTACTGGACAGATCCATCTGCTGCCGGGCCTGATCCACGAGCAACAACGCCGCAATCTCACGAATCCGCGTCTTCACCGACTTGAGACCAATCAGTTCACGATCGAGCTGCTCTTGAACTTCAGCGACACCGGACTCGGCGTAGGCCGCCGCCAAATCAATGGAAGAGGGCATCAATCTCAGCAGCGAAGTTGCGATCCGCATCCGTCAGAACAGCGTCATCAGCTTCCGATTCAGGGCGAAGCGTGATGTTCACATACGTTTTCCCGAAACTAATGTCGGGAAAGCGTTGGATCGCCTCGCTGTGATCACCAAGCTTGTCAAGGAAATCGCGGGTTGAATTGTAGCTTTCAAACTCAAATCGCTTTTCCAGACAGATGGGACGCTTACGTTCATGCCAGCTCATCCATTTCCAGTGCTTTTACTGCAAATCTAATCCAACAAGAATTCCAGCTTCATCGTCACCTAAAGACTCGACAAGGCAGTACAGGCCTTCTGAATGCTAGACAAACTGCCAGGATTGATCAATCCGTAATAATCCATCACCTTGAAGTCACTCACCTTTAATCGGGGGAAGAAAGGGATAAGTGACCGAACCATCTGAGCGGAATCCCCGGCAGGATTAACAACAAGAACTTTCTCAGGCTTGATCATCAAAAGTCGCTCATTCGACATCGTGATGTACCCCGAAAATTCACTGGATCCCGGAAGCCCCTTAGTTGAATTGACAAGACCCAAACGATCCAGGAGTGATCCTGACCAGCTCTGCTGACCGGGCGAGAGCTTTGGAGAAACACCAGCAAGTATTAGAACGCTAGGTCCAGAATAATTTGGCGACTTCTGAGACGGACATAACAGGCTTAATCGAGAATCAATCGACCCAGCATTGACAACTCTTGCTTCTAAAGTATGAGAAGCCTTTTCAAGGCTGTCCCAACGATTGACCTTAATAGCCAATGTCTGGACACCTAATTTGTTGAGAGAATTAAGGACCCGGGAGTGAAACCCCTCAGCACCAATCACAAGATCTGGATTAAGTGCCAAGATAAGTTCAACACTGGGTTGACTTCGACCATTGGAAACTCGTTTGAGTCCGGAATATCTCGGATCCTGATTCGTCAATGATGATCCAGGAACTCCTATCAAAACATCAGGATTGATTGAAACAACAAGATCAGCAGAAAGGGATGAGAGCGCAACGACTCGTCTAGCCTTTTTACTTTCGACCTCGCTTTGCTGAGCCGAAACATCCCTTGAGAAACACAACGTAAATAGGCAAGAGACAACAAGAGCCCAACGACGCATTTCTTCTAAACCAATGCAAATGAAATACTAATACCTCGAACCCGAAGAGCATTCAATCAAACAATTGCAAGTGACATCTGTCACCACAAAACAGCCTGATCTGGATCAAATGATTGCGCATAATCGATCATGAGACCGAACAACGTCAATGTCCAAACCAAAAGTAAGTTTGAGGTTAGAAGTTGTGAAGACCTGATCCATCAATCCTTCTGCGACCAAAGAACCACCACGCAACAAAGCCAATCTGGAACAGTACTTGGAAATTTGATTAAGATCGTGGAGAACAGACACGATCACCTTTCCTTGCTCTGCAAGGCGTCGAAGTAAAGATAATATCTGGATCTGTGCCACAAGATCTAGGTGGTTAGTAGGTTCATCAAACAGCAAGACAGTTCCATCTTGTGCAAGAGAAAGGGCAAGAAAAGCTCTTTGCCTCTCACCACCGGAAAGTGTATCGACTTGACGATTCCGAAAATCATTTAAGCTGGTAAAATCAAGTGCATATTCAACACGTTCATGATCGACTTTCGAGAGTGAGAAGCTCCATGCAGGCAGATGGGGATAACGACCAAGGCGAACAAGATCCAAAACACTCATAGCAGTCAACACATCAGTGCGCTGTGACATAATTGAGAGCCTTCGATGAATATGATTAACCTGGGAATATGAACGACCATCCATCGACATTTGCCCCGAAGAGGGAATCAATAAGCCAGCCATACACTTCAGCAGCGTAGATTTGCCCGATCCGTTCAGGCCGGCAATACCCAACCAATCACCAGAAGACACTGACAAAGTAACATTGTCAAGGATGGAACATCCTTCGATCGAAAAATTTAAATTGTTCGCGTTTAATTTGGTCATCACATTGATTGGCGGAGACGTCGGCGTTGAAGAAGATAGATAAAAAAGGGAGAACCAATTAACGATGTCACCAAGCCAACCGGCAACTCCCACAAATAAGTCCGCGCAATTGCATCTGCACCCAGGAGAACAACTCCACCCAACAAGCCAGACATTGGCAAAACATACATGAAGTTCGATCCACAAACCAAACGAACCATATGGGGAATAACAAGGCCGACAAAACCAACAAGACCAGAGATACAAACTGCGCAAGCTGTTAGAATTGTTGCAATAAGTCCAACCATCAATCTCAACTTTATAAGAGATAAACCAAGAGACTGACTCGTGTCATCGTCAAGCAATGCCAAATTCAGTTTTTTCGCAAAAAGAAGTGAGGCGAATATACAAATAATGATTGGGATCGATGTGAATACCAGATCATCCCAGGTTCGTGCCGCCAAAGTTCCAGAAAGCCATGTGAGGGAATTCTGAATTCGAGTATCGTCCGAACGAAGCAGGAAAATAGCTTGTATTGACCCCAGAACACTACTTACTGCCACACCAGCCAGAATCAGACGCTCCAATGAAATATGTTCGCGCTGGTAAGAAATCAAGAACACAAGGCCAGCCGCAACAACGGCCCCAAACCATGCACCAACAGGTATCCAGAAAGCGGCAACATTCAATGCAAAAAGGATAACGACACAAACACCAGCACCAGATGATATTCCCAACAAAAATGGACTTGCCAAAGGATTCCGCAACATTCCCTGCAACATTGCACCAGAAATACCAAGGGCAGCTCCCGTGAGCAAAGCAGCTAATGCGCGAGGCATACGAATATCCTGAATAACAAGACGATCGATGGATGAAACCTTCTCCCCAAAAAAATAGTTCAAAACCTGTTGCGGACCAACATCTGCGTCACCAATCGAAAGTGAAGTAAGAAACAAGAAAGGAAGACTAGCAATGATTATCAAAACAAGAATGCTTCGCATTGACGAATTCATCAGCACACCCTCCCGAGGCTTTATTTTGAATAAGACAAATAATCTTATCTTTAATCTCAATTTGATGCACCAATAAACCGAAGAAGAAGCCTCAGCAAAGGCAAACTAATGCCATCAATTGATACAAGCTATACCTAAAAATGATAGGAGCAATTGTTTATAAACTGACAGATAGATCATAGCCCATGCAAAATAGAGTTGATTTTGTAAAGCCGTGGATCTCAGTCAATTTGGAGGCATTTCTGTAATACCTCTAGCCATCACATCGATTGCATCACTAAGCATTACACTCGAACGGGGATACTTTTGGTACAAAACCAAAAGAGGCCAAAGCTCATTGAAAAGAAAGCTTCTAGAACAATGTTTCAGTAATCAGCCAAACTACTTACAACTTCGGAGCATAGAACGAGACCATATCATGACCAAATTTTTTCAGAAAGCTACAATTCCCTCGCCAAATAATCTGGAACAACTCAAAAATTCATGCGAGTTATATTTAGAGATTTTAGAGCCCGAATTAAGTCGATATGAGAATACACTCGGAACTATAATTTCAATTGCCCCTCTAATCGGACTTTTAGGAACTGTTTTAGGACTGATGCACTCCATGAGTGGCCTAACACTGCAAGCTATTAGCGAGAGCAACACAAATGTAATGTCTGGGATTAGCGAAGCACTGATCTCTACTGCAGCAGGCTTAACGATTGCAATCACAACCCTGATTGCCAATAATCTCTTCAAAAGCTTTCGACTCTCTCAACTGTATACTCTTCAAGCAGTCTCCTTAGAGATTGAGTCTAAATTTAAAGCACAGAAAATACAAAACTACCAATGATGAGATCAAAATATCAATCAGTAAAGTCAAATAGCGAAAGTGAGATCAACATACTTCCACTGATTGATGTGCTTTTTGCGATATTACTTTTTTTCATGCTATCAAGCATAGTCCTAACAGAAAAGAACCAAATCGCCGTTAAAAGGCCAACAATCACGCAAGCTGAGCAAGTTGGCAAAGCTAAAAAGACTATAACAATTACCTTAAAAAATAATAGAAAGTTATACCTCGAAGAAAATGAACTTCTCCCTGCTGAGCTATCTCAAAGATTAAAGCGTCTAAGTCAAGATAATTCCATAGAACAGGTCTTGATTGATGCCGATAAAGCATGCGTATATGGTGAAGTCATGGAGATTCTTGACATCGTCAAAGCAGCAGGGCTGAATTCAATTGGTTTGGCAGTTAACAAAAGAGACATTTATGATCAAGAGTTATAAACAACAACAAAAAGCCCTTCTGCTGGCCTCCTTAATATCTCTTTCCATTCATGGAGGCATTATTTTAATCCTGACTGGAACTAATCAAGGAGGCAAATTGCATTTAGCAAAGAAGGTAGCTCCAATAAAAATTGAACTAGTCGAAATAAAAACCAAAAAACAACCAACACTACCCACAACACTCAAGCCAAAAGCAAAAGCCTCAATACAAAAGGAAGCATTTCAACCTATCCATCAACCGAAACCAACTATTGCGAAGAAAACCGCATCCCAAAAAGCAAAAGGGGAAGAGACCAGTAGAAAACGATCACCTACACCAATTCCTAGTATTGAAAAAGGATCACAAAAACAAACCATTCCAACTACAAGCAATCCCACAGGAAACGAGTCTTTAAGGCAAAGTACAGTTTCAACATCATCCAAACAAAACACCTCGATTATCCAAAAAGAAACACCCCGCTGCCGTCAATGTAGAGAACCTCGCATTCCGCGGCGGGCAGAACAACGAGGAGAAGAGGGATACGCTACGTTTCGGCTTTATATCAGTACATCAGGGAACGTGATTGAAACCCAACTTCTTAAAAGCAGTGGTCACAGCAGTTTTATCAACTCCGCCAGAAAAGCAGCTATGACTTCAACTTTTCATCCAATGGCACAGAAAAATACGAAAGATATCATGTATGTAATGGAGACAAAAAACAAATAATGTTCAAATATTAAAAAGTAAACTTAGCTCCAATCTGAAAATTGCGTTCGGGTTGTGAAAAACGAACTATGCCCCCTCTACTTCCATCACGACCACGAACATCCTGGAAATTATAATAAGTTTTATTTGTTAAATTATTGATTGATGCATTTAAGCTTACTGATTTATTTATACGCCAATAAGCCTCTAAATTAAAAATTAGTGAGGTCGATGGCACATAGTATGGAACAGAATCTTGATAGTCAGAACTTAAACGTTGCCTACCTGAATAAACCATACCTGCAGAGATAAGCCATCGATCTTTAGATCCCTTATAGCCAAAAGATAAACGATTGGTTACTGGAACAATCGTTTCAAGAGGAATGCCATCTGTCAGATCATTGCCTTCTGACCATGCGAAAACATTTCCGACATGAAACCCCTCTTGTTTAGGGCCAAAAAAGTAAATTCCAGCAAACTCGACTCCATATATTTCAGCATCAGATACATTTTGAGTTTGAAATACATCATAGCCATCTTTATTTTTTCCAGCAGGACTAAAGGCGTCCATAAAATCTGAGTACCTATTATAATAAGTTGCAATTGTTCCCGCAAAATTATTGCCGTTTATCTTATAACCAATTTCAAAATCATGACTTTTTTCAGGCTTAAGATCTGGATTGGCAATCGTTAGATAACCAAATTCTAAATTTGCGAATGAACTGCTTAGCTCATACCAAGCCGGTGGACGGAAACCTTGAGAATATCGAGCATATAAACTTGAATCATCATCATCGGAAGGCCGAAAGCTGACTGTGAATTTAGGTGTAAGCACTTTATAGGACTGATCAATGGCCAAAATATAATCTTCTCGATCGGGGTTATAAATTAAATCATTATCGGCATTCAGAGAATAATAATCATATCGCAATCCAGCATTCAAATCAAATTTCCCAAGACTAAATTGATCTTGAAGATAAAATCCTGCGCGACGTATTTTTGTATCGGGAGTATCTTTAACTTTTTCAGTTGCTTTAGTCAACAAATTTTTAGTACGGCGGATTCTTGAAGCATCATTCTCAGAAACATCAAAACCGTACCAAAGTGTGTGAATATTATCAAATAAAAGAATGTCGCTCGAAAATTCCGAGTTCAGTCCAACAAGAGTATTGGTCAGGCTATAAATTTTATCCTCTTCACTTGCCTGCCCAGAAGTATCGACAAATCGACGAAAATTATCATTTGTTTCTGCATCTTGCCAATAAATAGTTGTCCTAGCTTTTTGTATGATGCTCGCATCATTATTTGAATTGTAGCTGTATTTTGTGGAGAGCCTTGTACGATCAGTCAGAGTATTAGATACAAGTTTTTTATAATTACTGAATGTAGTCGACATCGCCTCTAGATTGGCTGTAGAAGCATCTACACGAGAGCTTCGATTAATATCTTCAAGAATTAAATTTAAACTTGCTTCGTCATTTATATCGTACTGCAAATTTACCATTATATTGTCTCCATAATTTTCTATCTCATCAATATATCTTGATGGAGCCGTTGTCTTTGTTGCTCCCGAGACTTCATTTGTATATATCAAAAGGGCGGAAAGTTTTTCAGACAATTTCACTGCCATCTTATTCGAAAATGTCCTGCCGTCATTTTCAGAATAATAATTATATGGAATTTCCACATTAAAGTCAGAGTCCTTTTGCAAAATATCGTATGGTTCTAATGTTCGATAATAAATCAATCCCCCAAGTGCGTCAGAACCATATAAAGAAGATATGGAACCTTTTATAACTTCAACTGATTTTACAAAACTAAAGTCAACATAATCAGATTGTCCAAGATTATAATATCCTCCATATTCATATCGATCAGGCAGCCTGACGCCATCTATCAAGAATAGTATTCTATCACCATCTAATCCTCTTATATTCACATCAGAAATTCCGGGAGTACCTCGAACACCACTTCTAGTGGTTTTGCGAGTTGTTACTCCAGGAACATCCTTAAGAAGATTTCGAATATCAACACTTGGTGATTTATCATAATCATCTTTATCGATGACATCAATTGAACCCGCATAATCTTTGACTGTCGATTCCGATTTGGTACCTGTGACAGTGATTTTCATAATAGTATCTGTTGATTCTTGTGCATCTGCATCGACTGGGAGAGCACCCATCAAAGCCAACAAAATTGCAGAAAGAGATTTTAAATAAAATTTTGACACGTAAAGGTTTTGAGATTATTTACTTTATCGCCGAACTAATTTCTAGCATATACAAGCTACAAGAACATGTATCATTTTATTCAGCAAAATTCGCTTGATTGGACCGAGATCTTTAGTGAATTATAGTCCAAAGCAACATTGCGAACATTTAGAAGAAGTATTTGGTGCTGCCATGATTGGTAGTAGTGAATAAAATGCAAATGATCTTTTAAATCAACATGGCAACTGAGTATCTTTTGTACAACAGTGTTACCCACAAAACCATCACTCTGTGTGATTATGATGATGGGGCTTGCATAGCTGCACTTCAAGAAGAAGGTTTTTATATGCTTTCTCCAGAAACATATGGAGATAAGTATGCCTACCCAGCCATATACAAATCACCTGGAATCGTTTGGGACCAGAGTAAAGCTAATACAACCAATGGTGAATGGACAATGATGTCTAGAGAGATAGGGGCTCGAGATATTGAAACCTTAGACAGTGGAAAAACGGAAAGTGATGGTGAAGATGGAGTTGCCGACACTGCTGAAAATCCTGTAGCCGTTATTTACAACAATGGCCGCCGCAATAACTCTGGCATGGGTCTTTACTATCTAAGGGGTACCCATGAAATTGGTTTAGCCCCACATGGTGTAGCAAACAATGAAACACCATCCAAATTCATTCCATTATGGATGAGCAAGGGTAAAGACATCCGAAAAGATTTGCCTGACTTCCCCAGACCCGGCGGTGCACGGGAAGGTAATACGACTGGAATCGTTAAATATAGAGGTGATCATCATGTAATTTTTAAAAATGAAGAGGGTCAATTCAAAAGAATCAGCTTTGAAGTTAGTGACGGAAATGGGATTGCATCAAAAAAAGGTGAAGTTATCACTGGGAATAAATGGATTTACAAAGTGGAAAAAAAGACATCGGTCGATATCAATGATGATGGTGTCTTTGGTAACCCTGCAGACCAATCAGGTGGGTTGAGCGAAGGCGAATATAACAATGCTTCCTTCAGCACTAATATGGGAAATAAAAAGCTTCTAAGGAAGCTTCAGAGTGGAGGCATGGTGATTTATCTGAGGCATGCAACCACTGAGGTTGATTATGCAGATCAAGCCGATCCTGATATGAGCCTCGATGACTGTTCAACACAACGTAAGTTGAACGATCAAGGTAAAGCTGAAGCTGCTGCTATTGGCGCGGGCTTTGAAGCTAATGACATCGTTATTGGCAAAGTCATCACCAGCCAGTACTGCAGAGCCAAAGACACCGCGACTATAGCTTTCGGCAAAGTCGACAAAGTCGACAAAAAATTAAATTTCCTTCCCTTCGAAGATTACACAGACAAACAGCTCGATAAATACCATGATCGTGTTGCCCCAATGTTATCGAATGGAGTGGAGAACGGAAACAAAATCATCGTCGGCCACGACGATCCATTCGAAGGAACAACCAACATTTATCCCGATCCACAGGGCACGGCATATATCATAAAACCACAAGGTGACTCCTACGAGATCATTGCCCAATTGCAGCCTAATGATTGGGCATTCGGTGCCGACATCTGAGCTCTAGGCTAAATCTCAGCTTTTGCGAGTGAATCTCTGTCAAACCTCCTGATCATTCAAACGATTTGGAGGTTTTTTAATATTTTTAAAAATAAACGGCACATACATCACATTGCTTCAACCGTTCTCTGCAGCGTCTATGGATATGGCCGGCCATTAAGCATTCTGGAATCGCAAGAGTGAACGAACCATCCAAGACTGCTTCTCTAGATTTAGGATGTTGTTGATAAGTGATTTAACTACCGCTACCGCGACTATCCAAAGTGATGTGCCATTGGCACGGATAAGTCGGCCCATCCAATATCCTCGTTTCTAGTCAATTTCAATCCAGTTGAATCGATTTTCAGCAAACCTAATATCTCCTGAATTAGGTCATAAATGATAGTGACTTGCGTGGTATCCCGAGATGAACAATTGCTAAAGCCTGACGATATCTTCGCCTGTTTCAGAAACAGTAAAAAAATTTGTATTACTCATCACCTGATGTATGCCATCGGGACAGATCCAGGATCCAATCTGATTAGTAGAAAAATCACTGCAGATCATGGCGGCTGACAACAGCTTGGTCATCTCCAAAGAGCGTTAATCAGCCGCCAGCAGCGCTCCCCGCTGACACCCCATCAATCGACCCGACCAGGCATCGGCATAGGCGCGATTGGCAGCTTGTTCATCTGCATCGCTGGTATCAAGGGAATGGGGCATGGTTCCTGCAATCGCACCATTGGTGACACAGAACATCGACTTCTGAAAACTGACGCAGATCTGGACATGCACATCGACCTGGCCACGACCGTGGTCGTCGTACCAACGGCTGAGCTCCTCAGGCAAATGGCGGAACATATCTTTCATACAAAGGCTGGGAGGAATTCCAGCTCCCATGCTCGGAATCGGATCGGCATAAAGAGCGCCGTACTTGAAATCACTGATATCTGGTGAGATCTGGCGCGCCTGCGCGTTGTACGACACGGTGCCGAGAAACGGCATTCCCCGGAAAAACACAGCTTCCACGTAGGGGACAGCCACATCCACCAAAAACGTGAGCCCAGCATCCGGGGGTAACACCCAGATTTTTTCTCCAGCCACATCCACCTCATAGGTGATTGGGTTCGCGGCAGCGGCTACAAGACCATCACGGATGTGATGCACCACATCGTTGACGCAGGTGACTTCCTTGATCGCATAGCGACGTGCCAAATCAACAAAGAGATCACTCATCACCCGCCAGAACAAGCCCAAGCAATAGATCGTGGTGAGAGAACGAATCGACTCCGGAGCAAACCCTGGATACAGCTTGTTGGTAAGGGCCAGCAAAGGATCACGCTGGGCCTTTCGCTGGATAATCCGCTGGCAAACATCCTGAAACGACTCACTTTCGAGATAGGCATCAAGGCCACCAGTGCCATGCCAAAACATCGCTTTTTGGCAATATTCGGCGTACTCGAAATTAATTCGATCACCGAGAAGGTGATCCCAGAGCCGCTTTGGCGTTAACCCCTCGTGGAAAAAACGAAAGATCGGGAAAGGATTAAGCAGCTGTTTCTCGCCTTGATCCACCAAGTTCTTGCTGTAAGCGTCAAGAACGATTCCATAGGTCTCCAACACATTCACCACCTGAACGAGATGGTCTTGCGTATCCGCCAACAAAGGGGTGTCGGACAACAGGCGCTGGATTAATTCCTCTTGATCAGGGAGGAGAGGAGCTGTAAGTGGTTTCACTGTTGTGGTCATGAAAGTCCTCCGCTTAGTTGACTTAGTCCCGTTGTGGCGGCCTCGCTGAGGTTAGAGAGCAACTCAGGAGCCAAACCAAGGGCCAGAACACCAAGGCTCAAGACAATCGCTGGCACCTGCTCACGCAGGGCAACACGATCAAGGATGCGTGGATTCACCACTTCACCCGGAGCAATGGCCAAACGTCCAAAGAAGGCGCGGTTCACCAACAAGAGGAAATAAACCGCGGTTAAGCCAGATCCCACCATCGAGAGCAGGGTGGCCACGGGGAACGGTTGCAAACTGCCTCGGAAAATGAGAAATTCTGAGATAAAGCCAGCCATACCAGGAATACCCGCACTCGCCATCACGCCAATGATCATCAGGGAACCCGTTAGGGGTAGGCCCCGTTCGGGGTTGAGAAGGCCCCGTAAAACATTGAGATCCCTGGTTCCCGTGCGGGCATACACCACACCCACCAACAGAAACAGCACGCCTGAGATCAACCCATGACTGATCATCTGGAATAACGCCCCCATCAATCCCAGGGGAGTTGCCGCCGCAGCTGCCAAAAGTACATATCCCATATGGCCAACGGAGCTGTAGGCCACCATCCGTTTCATATCCGTTTGCGCAATAGCCGCTAACGATCCATACAACACCGAAATAGCTGCCCAGCCGGCAAGCCAAGGGGCTGCCAGCTGCCAAGCCTCTGGGAATAAACCCAAGCAAAAACGCAGCAGACCGTAGGTTCCCAACTTCAGAAGAACACCAGCCAAAAGCACGGAGACCGGTGTGGAGGCTTCCGTGTGGGCATCAGGTAACCAGGTATGGAATGGGAACAGCGGGA
>QCVM01000030.1:0-21802 GCA_003210375.1 Synechococcus sp. AG-686-B21
CTTCTCTGAGCTCAGGATCCTCGGACAAAACCTTCGCAAGCACCACATCCGCATCAGGCCTCATGGTTCTGAACTTGATGCAACCAAACCGTCGGTAATCCCGACCAACTCGACGCTGAACGTAAAAAATAGGGCCAGGTGAATTTAGTTTGATCAAACAGGCCAAGAGAAGAAACACTGGCGAACCCAAGCCCAAAACTGCTAAGGAAAACACCACATCTCCAGTGCGCTTCAGTCCTCGTCCTCTTCTGCTCTGCTGATGAATCAATGTTCCAGCAGTGAGATTGGAGGGTGGAGCTGAAATCACAGCTAGATGAGGCCGATAAGACCCCCTACCGATCCCCAAACCGGTGGTTTTACGCAGAGAGGGCCGGGGGGCCGTCGTCAAATGCATAGTTTGCGTCTCAACACACTCAACGTCAGGACAACAGCCCTGGCACCTCGGCGGGGTCACTCGCAGCAACGGCACAGCGAGCCTGATGATTGCCCCATGACCGCCGCATGGACGCCTCAAAACGGACGGCAAAAGCCTCAGAACGAAACCGTTCAGCCCATAACCTGATGCTGTCTGAACTGAACGAATTCAACCTTTGCTGCTGCTGAAACCACTCAACGGCCTGAACGACAGATTCCACAGATTGGTCGGGGAAGAGCACACCTGTGGGCTGTGAACAGCCAGCCGCAGCACAGCGAACCGTATCGAGCAAACCCCCACGACCGAGACCGATTACTGGAGCGCCTGCTGCCATGGCTTCGACCGGGGCAATCCCAAAGTCCTCGAGCCCCGCGTACACAAAAGCGCGACAGCGCGCCATCAAAGTCTCCACCTGTTCCTGGGATTGACGCCCTAACAGCGTGACGTTGGCCCCAGCAAGCGCCTCCAATCGCAGGCGCTCTGGGCCATCGCCAACAACTAGCAAAGGAAGATTAAGCCGATTGAACGCCTCAACAACCAAATCAACGCGTTTGTAGGGAACCAGTCGGCAAACACAGAGAAAGGTGTCATCGCGAGAGGACTGCCAACGAAAGCGCGACACATCGACGGGGGGATGAATCACCTCAGCCTCCCGTCCCCAGAACTTGCGAATCCGTCGAGCGGTGAAGCGGGAATTGGCAATGAGATGGTCCACCCGCTGGGCGCTGTGTTGATCCCATTGCCTCAACACATGCAATTGCCAGCGAATGAGTGGACCTAGCCCCCTTCGAGCCAAGGCTGAGCGACGGATGTAGGCATGCATCTGATCCCAGGCGTAGCGCACCGGTGTATGCACATAACTGATATGAAGTTGGTCGGGTGAAGTGAGCACCCCTTTGCCCACGAGATGACTACTGCTGATCACCAAATCAACATCCCCAAGATCGATTTGCTCAATGGCCATGGGAAGGAGCGGCAAATATTGCTGCACATGACTTACTCCCCAGGGCAAATGCTGAATCGGACTGGTGCGGATCGACCGGCCCGACAGCCAACTGCCTCGGCGTCCGCTTTCACCATCAACCAGAGCCGCCAAAATCGGTTGCCGATCGAGGTCGGTCAGCAAACGATCCAAGGCCTCAACCACAAGCTCAGCCCCACCCGTCGATCTGGGGGTAAACCATTCATGAGCAAGAGCGATGCGTCGGGGCAACGCATCGGAGGCCGGCGACATGATCTTTGACGAAGTATCCATACAAATTCTCTCAGCTCGTTGCAGGGTCAGAACCAGCTCACGATGCTGGTGAACATGTACAGCTCGAACCTAACGATCAACACCCTCCTCGAGGAGGCGTTGAACGAACCGGACATCGGCACGACAAGCCGATTCCGATGGCATGCAACTGCCATCGGAATCGCTGCCCTATGGACGGAAAGCAATACACCGAGCACACCACCCTTTGAGGATGCCCTCCAAGAAGGATTGACAGTGGGCTTGGATCTCAGCAGAGAAGAGCGCGAATTTCATCAAGTGGAACAAGGACTTGTTCTTCTCTTTCACTCTTGAGGTGACTCAAGTCAGGGCTATGTCCAACAGCGGCACCAATTAGATCCACCAAGCAACACCATCAATGCGCCAGCCATTGGATTCCAAGCAGGGAACATCTTTTCGCCAGCGCTGATGATCCATAAACTCCAGACGCTGGGTTGCAGAGCTAGACGTACTTCCAATCGATTGGAATCGTGATCAAATCACGACATATCCAGGGGACGTCCATCCACTAATCCCTTGCGGAAAGATTCACTCTTGCCAACTTCAATGCCTCTTCACACGCCTTACGATCGTCAGAATCAATATCCCCCTGACCACCACTCAAACGAGCCTCAAGAAAAGCAATTTCATCCATCCAATACGCCTTCCCCTTCGGCTGTTCAGCAGTCATCCCAATTAAAATAGTTATCACAACTATCTTGGCAAATACACGCTTGATTCACAATGGGATGATGGACGAATAGAGACTATACTCTGCCAAACTTCAACAATGAACAGCACAGCAAACTAGCTAGCATGTTGAAAATTTTCATTAGCGTCGTCCTTGGATAATTACTCTTCACGTCACCTCAAGCAAGACGCATTACCGGATAACTCCTTCGCACTGCAGCTGAAGTGATCTCATCGGAGACCAAACCAGTACTGAACAATTACAATACAAAAATGGACAACAGAACAATCAGAACTGAAGATCCTGACGCGCAATGAAAAAGCACTTGCTGATCGTCATAACGTATTGGCTTGGAGGATTTACTGCACTGATGTTAACCTTCTATCTAATCATCTCCTTAAGATAAGGACATTCTTTCAATCTCTTTATTTGACAGATCCGTTCCAAAGTGGACTTGAAAGCAAGTTTTTCAAAAGATCAAGCAGCCTCGATCCAGAATCGGTCAACCTGTCAGATCGAATGCCAAGAAGATACTCATGCTGAACACCTCGACCACGCTGTCGGGAGCAAACAATCATCACATCATCGTATTGAATAGGGAAATCACTTGAAAATCTCACATCAAGAAGCCCTTCCGCAATAAAAAGGAGGAAATCACAAACAACTTGATTGAAATATTCCTCACCATCTTGCAATTCACCAGAGCAAATCATTTGCTCCCTGGTTTGCGGCGTATACGTAACAAATGAAAAGAACAGGCGGGACTTAGTTGATTGAAGATAGATCCGATGAAATGGTTTGTTTGACATTTCAACTTTTAATCATCACAGCAAAATCTTTGAACCTAACGCGAGCCAAGTGATTGGCTTTAAACATTTGTTTTACAATCAATGTCTATGAACAAGAACGAGTCTTCAAATCGAGCCATTCTTTCCCGTAAGAATCCTTGAACCAAGATGAATTGTATTTGCGAAGTCCGAACGCACAATATGCCGTACTTAGCCCTTCCCCAAGACGTTTAGAAAACATTTTACTCTCAACTTCGTCTGTCGTGAACTCAGCAGAAACAGCATCCATCACCCGCTGCTCAAAATCCACCTTACCGAGCAGAAAGCGCTCTGACTCGACACAAACCTTGAGCTGCCTCAGTGTCTCGTCAATCGCCAATACACGGACGGGCTGTCCTCTCTCGTAGCGGCGGTAGTTCGACGAAACGGTCTTGGGCTTGTTCTTACATTTATATTTCTTCTTCGCTTTATCGGAATCTTTTTTGAGTTTCTTGAACTCTTTATGAAACTCTTCAAGGTCATCCAAACCAGGCTTGATCCGAAATGAGGGATCAAGTAAATCCTGCTTCAAGGAATTCACAACAGAATCTTTCGCGGGATCACCAGCCATCGCCTCAGCGATAAACAGAATCAGTTCTTCTCGCCTGAACTCAAGATGGGATGTGTATCGCGTCTTTTGCAAAGCACCCACACAAGAGCGATACGTACTGGTGGTCACCTTGGTATCTCCAATCGCCCGCTCAACGATCTCCTCAACATCACCGCGCTGCTCCATCGGCAATGTTTGAAGCAGCGATAACGCCTTTGGTTTCCCAATAACCCAGCGGACTAAGGCACGCTTCTTTGACCCTTGAACAAATCGCTTGTCATAGCTTTTATGGCCTGATGATTTCATCAGAGAGTTGATAGCGATCGGAATTTCTAGAGAGCAGTGGCTGAGCAACTCATGGGCAACATTTCCTGGATCCGACAACGACGATTTCTTAAGACGGACCAACACGTCATCAACGAGTTCATGACTGAAAGCATCCCAACATGACTGAATGCGAGAGCTAATGAAGATTCTATAGTCCTTGCGGAGGGAACACCATGCCCTTAAAACCAAAACTCCATCGTCATATTCATACACCTCCTCAGTTCGAATCATCCGGGAAGATGAATCACCTGTTTTGCTGACATAATTGATCTGAAGAGTATCCGAGACAAGGAACTTATTGCAACAGATCGGGCTTTTGTTGATCGCCTTAATGTCGGCTGCTGTGCGCTGAACTCCCGATACCAGCGGCAGATCAGTTTTGGAGCCCTTGAATCGCTCAAGAAGTCGAGTGGCATCTCTGGTCGAAGACCGAGAGGGTGGCCCGCCTCCTTTTAAGCCGCCATCAGGCCTGAAACGCAAGGCATGCCTGAGGGTTTCATAGGACGACTCCCCGATCACACGTTTCAGCAATTGACGCGCAGATGCCCTTAATCCCATCTCAGATCAACAACGTTTTCAAAGTTTAAACCGGTCAAAATGATTCGGCCTAACGGGCAGCACCACGTCGAAGCCCAAGAAGAGGGCTGCATCCCACAAGTAATTGATTCGATCAAGCCAAACGAGTTCTCGTTTGAACTAAATTCACTCAAGCATTAAGCTCTCCAAGATAACAATGAATGAGCAATAATCCACTAAATTTATTAATAGACAACAAGCTTACGCTGATTTTAAACGCTTCACAGAATAGAAGAAATCGAATTGACGCAAACTTTGAACGTTGGCCATGGCGCTTTCAACTAATAAGCATTATTCCTGCTTTAATGAGTATATTGGGCAGCATAAGCTATTTCGCACTGGGTACTCAGGAAGAACTATCCACACTAGACAAACTTTTTAATGGCCATTTTGACTCCGAACAGAGCATCCTCCTTCCCGGGAAAGTGGTAGGAGGAATTGATTATTCTGTCATCGGAATTGTATTTTTTATTTTCGGCTATGGCGTCTAAGAGCTAATCATCTCCGACATCGACCCACGTTCACAAGACATTGCCGACGAAAGAAGAAATATTCTTAGCATCAAGTCCCTCGAAAGCTTGAAGCAAAAACTAACCAACGTTATTATTGTCGCCTTAATTGTTACGGCATTTAAGTTAATGATCAGTTTCGAGGTCGATTCGATTTCAGAAGTTCTGCAGTACTGCGGCTGCGTTTTGATGCTTTCAGTTAGCGCGTAGCTTATCGGCAAAAATGACAACCACTAATGGGCTCATAAGCATTGATCATCAAAGCAATTCATAAGATTCATGCACTAGCACTAAATAAGCGATAACGTATAAGAGTTAGGCCAAAATACTTTTTATTTGAAATTTCGAACAACAAAATCAGCTTTTTCAAGGCTTCCTGCCTTGCTTGAAGCCTTGAAGTGACATCACTAGAGGCGGCTTAAAGCTTCATGACCGAAACTTAAACAATTTCAAATAAATTTTTATTGTTCTTTTTGTCGCGTTGCTGGATCACACCCAAGATTGAAAAAATAAAACGTACGTAAAATTGAAAGTCCCGGTAATCCCCATAAACGAAGCAGAGCGCCTGAAAGCACTCAGTGAATACAGGATTCTTGGGACAAAACCTGAACAGAGTTACGACGACATTACGAAAATAGCTTCCCTCACCTGCGAAACCCCGATCGCCCTCCTAAGCCTCGTGGATACCGATCGCCAATGGTTCAAATCAAAAGTGGGCGTTGATGTAGAAGAAACAGTACGAGACTGGTCGTTCTGTGCCCATGCGATTCACTCCCCTGATCCTTTAATTATTGAAGATGCCCTTCAGGATGAGCGTTTTGTTGACAATCCGCTTGTACAAGGAGAACCTCACATCAGACTTTATGCAGGCTTTCCCTTACAAAACGACCAAAATCACCGAATTGGAACCCTTTGCGTCATTGATCGAAAACCCCATGGCCTAACTGATATTCAGTACAACGTCATGGAATCACTTGCAAGGCAAGCCGTTTCTTTTCTTGAATTAAGGAAGCGATCAATCAAGCTGATCGAATCTTTTTGCTCGCTAACAGAAGCAGGAGGCATCATCAGTACTTGTTCCTACTGCAGAAAAGCAAAAGATACGAGTGGTCACTGGATGCATCTCGATAAATATTTATCGTCACGGACCAATTTAAACTTCAGTCATGGAATTTGTGATATATGCATTGAAGAACATTTCCCTGACGTACTTCAAGCCTGGAAAGCAGAAGAGCAAGCTAAAGTCAAATAGAAATCAATATGTTCGACATAAGTTGCATTTAAACTGATACGCATCAATCCCGATACAATACAATTCATCGATCCAGATGAGACCAATCCACAAGCAAAAAGGCGAGAATAATGCAAACAGTTCCTAATCTTTTTTAAAACGGAGAGGGAGGGAATCCATACAAGTCAAAAAAGTACCTCAGGGAACTAATTGGGACCTTAAAAATGAAATTCTTATCATTTCCCATAACACTTCCCATAACACTCTTCTAAGACCTTCTGCACCACTAACAAAGACCCCCTGGACGACTTCCGTCATGCGGGTTCAGAAGGCACCTTCAGGACACAAAAAAGGGGACGGTATCCCTATCGCCCCCCAAAGAATTGAAAGTATTGCCTGGGGCAAAACACCAAGCAAGAACCACCATCACCTAAGAGCGGGGCGTGCCGTGGGTGCCG
This sequence comes from Synechococcus sp. AG-686-B21, assembly GCA_003210375.1. Lineage (GTDB taxonomy): Bacteria > Cyanobacteriota > Cyanobacteriia > PCC-6307 > Cyanobiaceae > Parasynechococcus. The sequence continues at coordinate 6,837 of QCVM01000030.1, forward strand.
TGAGCGTTCTCAAAAAAAAGACCCAGGAGTGCTTGACCTCCTGGGACTGTTCTCATGACGCAACTGGCTCCACACCAATCCATAAGCATTATTACTCACGGAGTGTCGACCCTTGTCAAATATGAGCGCCAGCACCCCACACAGCAGGAAACTTCAGGACACAAAAAAGAGAGGTTTCCCACAACTTCCCCAAGTTCGACATGTCAACGAGTTCGGCAAAAAACATTCCCTTTGTATTAGGACCCACTGGGGCAGGAAGTGCCACTGCTCCCTCCAGCGTGGAAGAACTGGTAGTCAGGTTTCTTCGCCTTGCAAAACCCACTGCCCTTGTATTGAGACCCAGAGGGGCAAGCAGTCCTACTCCTTCCGCCAGCAGGGAACATCTGATTCGCGTTAGCGGACATCCCCATAACGGAGATTGCTCCTACCAGAAGCAGGGCAACACGAAGACACATCAGGGCATACCCACCGGAAGCGAAGGTTAGGCGCCCTACATACGCCAAAAAAAACCCCGCCAAAGGCAGGGGTTTCGAAAACTCAATGGGAGTGTGTCCTTGTTTCCACCCCGCGAGTTTTTTTCCTCACAAAGTGAATATAACGCAGGTAATTGGCACAGTGACAGTTGGGAGTGGACAGACCTGAACGTGTCCAACCAAACAAAGAGAAGGCGCTCTTAAAACGCCAAAAAAAAGGAAGGTCTCCCCAGACCTCCCCAAGTTCGACGCATCCCCTCCCAGGGACAGATGGATTGTTATGTATCGAGCAGAACCTTTCTGTAGGCACAGGCACTAAATCGCTGCGCTGGCACGTACTTAGACAAAGAAAAACCCCTGAGGCACCCACGCCTCAGGGGTTTTTCCCGTCCGCTCATGACCAATTCACTCTCCTACTGACTTCTGCATACGGGTATCAGGAGAACCGCCTGCCCTAGTAGTAAATACCCATCAACTCGCCCTTCTCTTTTAAGACGACGGAAACAAGTTGAACTTGACCTCGTAGCGGTAGAAGTCGATGCCATGTGCGACCTGAAGCGCCTTCTGATTCGCTTGTCGTCATCCAAAGTGATGATCACGCCGCGCACGACTTCAGTTCATGCGGGTTCAGAAGGCACCCTCAGAGCACAAAAAAAGGAAGGTCTCCCCAGACTTCCCTCATGACGACGCATTCCCCTTGAATTCCACCCCCAGGGGATGCAGAGAGTTTTATGTATCCGCATGAACTCTTTTGAAGGGACGGGCACTAATCCATTTTTTGCACCCATCGCACGACATTTGAAAAACTGAGGAAACTGACTCACCCCAAAAGCAAGCAAGACCTACTTCTTCAGAAATCAGAGCACTGGTAAAGCACTTAGTGATCAAATCTGGAGAGATGGTCTCCAGGAGATCTTGGTTGAATCAGGACTGGCGACCTGGGCAGAAGGGGAGTCCAACAACCTGAGAAAGACAGATATCACATCAGACAAAAACCTAACCTAGTATTCCTTTAGGCACACCTAAATCACATTTGCATTGGAACGAAGAATTCCTATCGCAAATGTCTGCAATAACTGCGACACGAGCATCCAGTACGTGCAAGGGAACTATTTCCACTGCAAAGTAAAGAGAGCGACTGATGCACTCGCAACTGGTCGCGGACAATTCAAGGAGCGACAGGGTCTAACTTAGTTCGAAATCTATAGATCAACAATCCCGAGGTTGACTAAATATGAAATTTGCAAGAACTACGTGGAATCAAGAAATCAACAATCAAGTCAAAAAGATTGGTTTTGAAAACTTTAATGACTGCCCAGAAAAATCTAATCCTATGATTTCATTCAGGTTTTCAGTCTCAATTTTAACGAACTCCTCAACCAACCCGTACTCAACCTCTGTCAGCAGAAACTTTCCAGAGAACCCCAATTTTTCATCAACCTTGAGAGGGAACCTTCGAAACTTAGTATTATATTTATTCCCATTTTTATTGCCAACGAAAGCAGGATTAACAGCGTTAAATTCATTCTGCATCCTTACAGAAAGATTAGACAATGATTCATTATTCTTTTGGTACTCAAAAATAGATGGATCTTGATTTAAAAACTCTTCCAAAAGAAACCCAACTGGACCATGTGAATGCGTGCATGCACGGTCGAAACTGTGGAAGCATATACTTTTTCCAAAAACAGATATGAGTTTTTCAACCGTCTTTGACTTGAGATGAAGTTGTTTGCCGCTGAAGGAATTTGGAATACAGTCATTCAGGGATATCAATTTAAAATATTCACCAGTTTTAATACTCTGCTGTATCGCAGAGCAAATCATTGCATAGGGACTTCTTACTAATGCTAGTACCTTGATTTCGTAATTATAATATTTGATTTTATTGATCAATTTTAAGAGCGATTCTTCGCTCAACAGCGAGATAGATTCGCCACTAATGATCAAATTATCAGAGGATGCTAAAAAATCCGACAGTTGGTCGTCATAAGACGAATTTACCTCTTCGATATTATTCGAAACGCCCCATCTTTTATTCATGCGATAATTTCCAGGGTCTTCTGTAAATAGAGATCTAATCGGAACTGAATGATTGTATATCTTTGATTTATTCGCTGCAGCGCAACTAAAACACGGATAGTTGATTTTAGAATCTTGCAGGAGGTCTGCATTAATTTTACAAGTTGCCTGAAACGAAGAGGACGCTGTTTTAGGCAATCCAACATGTAAATAACATACTCTTGACATTCTAATGGAATTATTTTTCATATAATATCATATGTCCAGATACACCAAAATTGTTATCTTGTAGTCTGACGAGATATCTGATTTGACCGTCCCATCTAACCCCCCTCTTGTATCTCTTATCCTTCTACTGAAGTTCTTTGAGCATCTCAACTTCAACCTTAGTCAGTCGAATGGTGATATTCATCTGACCTCCTCACTACGGTTATTTTGGAACCATTCATAGTGAGTGATCAGGTAATCCAGGGTTCCTGTTCTGGACCGTCTGAGTTGATCGGATAAGGAATCAAACTTTTGCAGAGTGGTCTAATTCCTTTTCCCAATAAAACAGATTGATATTTCTTTGATCTGTGTTCTGCTACAGCACCACACACAGCAGGAACCTGCTTCCACCCCTTACGCACCAGGTCCTTCCACATCCCCTCTGCTTGTTCCCTCAGAAGGTGCTGACGGGTTTTCAGCAGAGCAGGAGACCCATTTGGCATCGGACGACCCATATCCACAAAGACCCTGGGTTCTCTGACCCATGCCTTTTCATCCCGATGAAACCGATAGGTCCATCGGTCCTTGGGGTAAATCAACCACCCATCTCCCACAAGCACCGACTACTAATACTTGCGTACTAGTCACAGCAGGAGAGGTGCGTTCGGAAACCCAAGAGATGCTCCAACAAAAACGAACACGCTGAGAACGGAGTGTTTTCCTTGCCGAAATTGTTCGGAAAGGATGTTCGGGTTATGATTCTGGAAAGGCACACTCTTTCCGAACAGATGGGACGGAAAATCGGATACGCAAGGGTGAGCACCACCCACCAGAACACCGACTCACAGGTGGATGACCTCAAAGCAGATGGATGCGAAGAGGTTTTCTTTGAGAAGGTGTCGAGCACAGCACCCCTGGAACAGAGACATGAGTTCCGTGCCTGCTTGTCAGTTCTCCGAACAGGAGACCAAATCTGTGTTGCCCGTCTTGACCGCATCGGAAGAAGTCAGGTTGAGGTCATCAACCGACTGAATGACCTCCAACAGCAGGGAATCCACGTCAGGACACTTGATGGACTCATAGACACCCAGGCACTGGGAAAGATGGCACCATTAGTTATTGGATTACTGACAGGACTTTCTGAAGTTGAGAAATCTCTAATCGTTGAGAGGAGCAGGGAGTCCGTAGAACACCGCAGGAAGACGGGGGGAAACCTTGGAGGGAGACCTAAGACTTCCAACAAGAAAGAGTCCTTGGTCTTACGTCTGCGTAAAGAGGGTGAGTCCTATCGGTCAATAAAGGACCAGACGGGACTGGCACTTGCAACAATCACCCGCATCATCAAAGAGCAGGCGGTGATGGCGTAATGCTGAAAGTCCTTATTGGCATTGGTCTTGGTTTTTTGCTCTTCACCAACCAAGGTGCCCGTCAGACAACAGCAGACATACTGCGTTTCGGTGCTGATGCTCTTGCTCCAGAAGTTGAGGGACCAACTCTCCAGGACCAAATCAAAGAACTACTGGAGGAGACAAAGTGAAGGTACTTCTCCTCCTGCTGCTTCTGCCCTTAATGCCGGTGAAGGCAGAGCAACCAGACATCCAGTGCCCTGGTCTGACGACCTATGAGATGAGATTCTGTGCCTCTCAAAAGTGGGAGGAGTCCAACCAGGCACTTAGGGAGCAACTGGAACCAGAAACCCTGAAGACCTGGGTGAAAGCAACTCAAGAGGTCTGTGCTGCTGCATATGCCCCATACAGGCAAGGGACGATCTACCCACAGATGGTTGTCAGTTGCGATGACCGACTCAATCGCGTTCTGCTGGAAGAACTCAAGGATTTAGGTGGATGAAAGCAAGAGTGACTCTCTATGTCGGTGGCACAACCTTTGAGGACGTCGTCCATGTCGCCAAGTTTGAGGATGCAAAGAAGACCGCATTGGCGAAAAACCCAACAGCAAAGGTAGTGGCAATGAACCCCATTCCCTAATCCCTACCTCAGTCTCAAGCACCTATTTCTGAGGTGCTTTTTTATAGACTCAATCTCTTTTCAGAAAATCAGTTTTGAACTGTTATTCCGTTATTTTGTTATTTACCTGGGTCCCCTTGGTGCGTCCCAGATGAATCCAATGTCATCAAGAAGTTGGATGCGCTCTTGTGATAATTTTTCCTGATTTTTTCTTCTTCTTTGCATACTTACCCAATTCCCAAGCAATGGAACACTCTTAGGGACCTTGGCGTTCCCGTTTTTATCAACATATCGCTTCAATTCCCTATAACTTTTATGCCATTCAGATTTTAATGGATCCCAAATAAATCCAAGATTATCAAGTAGTTGAGCGCGCTCTTTTGACATTTTATCTCTATTTGTTTGTTTCCTTGGATTGGAGACCCATGTCCCAATTTTTGGATGTAACGCAGGAACGTTAGCATCACCATTATCCTCAACATATCGACTGAGTTCTCTATATCTATTTTGCCAAACATATTCATCCAAATCCCAAACAAATCCAATCTCATTTAGCAGTTTAATGCGTTCGTCGGATAAGTCTTGCTTGCTTCTATCGCTTCTCTGCTTTAATACCCATCTCCCAATTTTTAGATGTCTTTTAGGAACATTGGCATCACCATTTTCCTCAACATATTGCTTGAGTTCTCTATATCTTTCTTGCTACTCCTCTTCATGTATATACCAAATAAATTGAAACTCATTTGGTAATTTAACGCGATCATCGTATAATTTTCCTCTCCTCCTTGTTGCTCGTTACGTTCTAATCCAAACTCCAAGAGTTGGGTCATCAAGAGGAACTTTCGCATTGCCATGTTCTTTGACATATTGCTTAAACTTCTCGAAATTATCTCGCCACTCCTGTTCATATGGATCCCAAGTGAAACCAATCTCGTCTAAAAGTCGGATGCGTTCTTGCAATAAGTTCCTTCCCTTTATCTGTCTTTGATTGTTTACCCACATCCCAAGACTTGAACCATGGACAGGAACACTAGTGTGACCATTATCTTGACTGTATTGCTTAAGTTGACCATACATTTCCATCCAATTTTCTGTCGTTTCTCTGACCAGTATTGTCGTCAGTGAGTCTGCAAAAGTCGTTGAAATATTAGAAGGTAGGTCAAAGGCAATCTTGGAAAATCCTTTGACTGATTCCGTCGGAGCATTCCTTCTGCCGAGTTCTACTCTCAATTGATCCAACTCATCACGCATTGAATCATCTTGGGATTTCAGAGCAAGAATGATGCTCCAAATATCCTTAAATCTGCTTTGTAGGATCTTATCTTCGACATTGGTCGTATCACCAAGATAAACCGGAAGGATGATGTATCCATCGGTTTTGTTTTCACTCCTCCGGATTGCACGACCTACTGCCTGAATGACATCGACCTGACTGCTCCTGGGGTCAAAGAATGCAATGCCATCAAGAGTCGGGACATCAACTCCTTCGGATAGGCATCGTGCATTGGCAAGTATTCCGACCTCTTGATCACTGTTATTCCGTTATTTTGTTATTTAGATGTAGTGCCAGAGTTCGTGTTTGTTAGTCAATGACTATCCACTCTCGTTGAGCATCAATGATTTCATAGTCATCTATAACTTCATCATCCTTATAAAGAACTAACTCCATGTCAATCTTACTGAACTTATCCTGTTCGTTCTTCTCCTCTTCCCATAGTTTCATAATCTCCTCGTGGGATTCAGAAGACCATTGGGTTTGCGTCTCTCCAGTTGTTTTGTTGAGAATGATTGTGTAGTTAGTCATTGCCTTTACCTAGAGAAATTTCCTACCTGTCTTAGACAGTCCTGGTCTTCAAATCCAACCAGGACTTTCCTGTTGAGTCAGTGAACCAAGAAAGGTTTTTCTTTTTAAGTCCAAAGAAACAATAGGCAGAAGACAACCCTGCGCCGCAACGCTTGCGGAACATCTCTCCTTCTTGTTCCAACTCCTTCCCTGAAAATTCAAATGAGACCTCTTTCATTACGCACTCTTCAAATTCGTCCTTACCAAAAAGCAACCGTTCATCATCCAGGCATTTCTGGAGGTTCCGTAGCGCCACTTCAATAGTCAAAAGGCGAGCAGGTTCACCACGCTCAAAGCGTCGGTACTGCTTGGAGATCACCTCTGATTTCCTCTTGCTCCTGTAGTTCCTCTCTGCCTTCTTCGAGTCCTTCTTGACTTGCTCAAACTCCTTGGTCGCAAGATTCGCTTCGTCCTGTCCCCTGATGCGAGGTGAGGGATCCAGCAGGTCTTCCTTTAATCGGGTTACTGCCGTGTTTTTTGCTCCTTCTCCATCAAGCGTCTTCTCAACAAAAACGATGAGGTCTTGTCTCTTTGCTTCGTAGAAGTTGGTATATCGCGTTCTCCTCATTACCCGAGTACAGGCGTCATACCTGCTCTGAGTGACCCTTGTGTCCTCGACGAATGCTTCAAGCAGATCATCCACCTGAAGGCGTCCTTCTGGGGTCTGCGTCAGCAACAGTGATTCCGCCTTGGACTGGTTCATCACCCAGTCAATGAGTGCCCTCTTCTTCTTCCCGCTGACGAACCGCTTCTTGTACCCCTGACTCGTGGAGTAGTTGGTTAGGGAGTAGATGGCGATATCAATCTCCTTACCCATGTAATCAAGGATTTCCGTCGCGACGTTGCCTGGATCTAAGAACGCCCGCTTCTTCAGTCGGGAGAGCAAGTCAAAGACTGTCTCCTTAGAGAACGAATCACGGCACCCCTGAATACGAGAACTAACAAAGGTCCTGTATCCCTTTCTCAGACGGCACCAGGCACGAAGAACGAAGACCCCATCGTCGTATGCATAGACCTCTTCAACACTGATAGATCTCGTGGTGGCATTACCTGACTTATCGACGTAATCGATCAGCAAAAGGTCCTTCACCAAGAACTTTTCGCACAGCAGAGGACGCTTGTTCTCCTCTACGGGGTCCGTTTCAGGTGCTTTAGGTGCAGTGCGAGGTTGCTCGACCACCGCCAGTGGCACTGATGCCATTGCCTTTGCACCGGCGATGGACTGTCCCGCCCCTAAACCAAGTTTGCTTTTGCTGGGACGAACCCACCGGTAAGTCGAGGCACTGACCTCATACCAAGTGTCTTCTTTGCTTTGGACATCCCCAGTTACCCGTCCATCACCTTCACCAAGTTCTGGCGTTGCACCACTTCTAAAAACATCTCTGAATGATCTGTACAGGGATTCACCCAAGACTCTCTTCAGGAAATGACGTGCGCTAGTCCTGAGACCCATTTCAGAACCAAAAAGTAATTATGACTCTAGAACCAATGAAGAATCCCCCAGATGTTACGAGGACCCAGAGGGCGAAAAGGGATCAGCAGGAAAAAAGCAGTGGAAACTCTTCTATCCCTAGTCAGTGAACTTGGGTTGGTAGTTCTGCTTTGCTAATTCCTTCTCCCTCACAAAACTCTTATAGACAGTTTGGTGATGCTGTTTGAGGAAGGTTGAGAACCTCATTTTGTGATTACAGGACTGAACTCCCTGAACTCCACCATTAAGTCCCCGATTACAGGAGAAGAAATACGTGAAGGTGCCTTCTATTGGGTAGAGAGAGGCACACTTCTCATTTGACTTGCTCTCCCTCTTCTGCGCATCCTTACAAAAGGGACAGGCAAGAGTCCACCCCATTCCATCCCTAAACTTCTTTTTCTGACAGGGAGACAAAGAAGGTTTGATTATTTCAATATACTTTCCTGTGATAGTCATTAGTTTAAAGCGAAGTATAAATACCCTATTGGCACATTCACATTATACACAATTTATTTAATTTAGTCAACACTTATGCCAACCAATAGCGCTTGACAGGGTATCAATTGCCAGATAGAATAAATACATAGAGTTCTTCAGCAAGTGCTGTGTACTTAGAACCTCTTACTTGTCTATATAATACATAGAGTCTTTCAGAGATTCTGCCTCTAGGCAACTCATGACTAAACACAAGAGTAGATGCCGAAGGCATTTTCACCGCACGAAGTGGGGTGAAACCATTAATAAATTAAAAATAAACCATAGGGGTCTTTTGCATCTCTAGCGATGTAAGACCGATAAATAATAGGAGACACAAGTTCCCCTACAAGACCCCAGAAAAGTCCATACCCAATCAATACACCAGGAAACATGATGCTCCCCAAGAAGAAACAAAACAGGTTCCAACTCTCCTTTAAAGCAAAAGAGATTCCCGTCTATATGCCGATGGAAGAGTTCCTAATGGATGACTTAGATATTCCCACCAGAAGTGATATTTATAAAATCGCACTAAAGAACCTTTACAGGCAAAGAAAACAGGCACACTTGGAGATCGCATGAGACAAGTCAAAATCAGTTCAGTCCAATACGAAATGCTTGTGGCATTAGGCAAACGATGGAGAATGAAACCAGATGAGTTGATTGCTGAACTTATAGAAGAAAACTATAAAAGCAAAATCAAACGATGAAAGCACTGTCCCAAACAGGTGTTCTTAATGCCTATGTTGACGATGGGTTTAATACAAAATTATCTTTTTCAGCATATATCAAAACACCAAAAATATCTTAATACCTACATCTCACACTTAATAATATCTTCTAGTTTAAACAATGAAATAAATTCAATCTTATTAGCATCCCATATCTTATGGTCTTCCTGACTATCAACTATTGCAACGACGCGATTTACAACATAACCTGCTTCTCTCAAAACATTCACTGCTTTAACTGCACCACCTCCTGTTATAGTTACATCATCCAATACTGTAACTATTGAACCTTTAGGTGGTTTATTCCCTTCAATAACTTCTTTTGTTCCATATTCTTTTGGATTCTTTCTTACAATCAATGCATCTATATGCTTACCAGAATAATATGCTTTCTGTGCAATACCACAAACCAATGGGTCGGCACCTAATGTAAGTCCACCAACTGCTACAGAATTATCTTCAATATGCTCTATCATTAAATGTGAGCATAGTGCATTTCCTTCGCACGACAATGTAACAGGTTTGCAATTCATATAGTGCTCTGATTCTTTGCCAGATGACAAAGTAAATTTACCGTGACTATATGCTCTCTCTTTCAAGAGGTGGAGCAAGGTTTTTCTATGTTTTTCCATTTTTTCATTTTAGCAGAAGAGATTTATTTTGCAACTAAGAGTTTTTACTTAAGTCCTTTACCACACCACCGCCTATCTCTGCATCTTGATTACCACTAAACATTGTCACCCAACCAATAATGGGAACATTGGCGACGCTAGGAGCAATGCTGGCACCAACACTTGTCCCCAGCAGGTATTTTCAAATGTTTGTAGATAAATTGATGGGTCTCTTCGACCTCCAATATATGTCTTGCTCGACCAATATTCCGTTTTCTTAAAAAAATAACCCTCAGGATTTTTTGAAGTCCCAGAGGTCGTTATTGGTTCAATCTTCTAGACAATTCGGATGTACAACACCATAAATCTTACCCCATTCATTGTCACAATCATCAGGATCAAAATCCGCATCAAAGAAACCTTCCTTGACTAACCACTCCTCCTCTTCATAAAAGCAATCAGAGCAAATGGTCATTGATCGATATTCATCTTACGAGTTGACAAGACAAAAGATATGAGTATCTATATCAAGTACTATTCCACACATAGGATATTTACAAAATACTGTTCTTCGTATTCGCACTGATCTGGGTGTAGAAGTTTGATTGCATAAGAAAACTTAACTTCGGGGATTAATGAAAATATGTTTGTTCTCGGTGTTTCTCACTGATAGGATTTTAAGTCAATTTATTGACTATCGATTACTCAACCATGAGCAGCATTAACTTTCTGAGCACACCAATCTTCGACATGGGACTTTACCCAGACGACAGAACGAGCACCCAATGGGATTTGTTTTGGAAAATCTCCCTCTTCTATAAGTCTATAAATCGATGACTTAGAGAGACGAGTAATTTCTTTTACCTGAGGAAGACGAATGAACTGAGAACTGAAAAGCATGAGGCGAAAGTCATAAGAGTGTATTGATTACGGCATTCTCGTGATTAGATTAACCAGGAGTGTTTATTTGATTGTGTAGTCCGATTAGTAGGTCGCTTCCTCCGTTCCCTTGCATGAACATAGTATAATCCAGGCAACCCGATCCGTGGGTTCCTATTATGCCACTTTAACACCTAATCTTCCAGTCATGCCAGTAGATCCTATGAGGTCTTATTAATAAGAACTAATCGACAATTGTCAAACCTTCATACCCTGAGTAAGGAGTGAGTCGCACCAGGCAATCATAAACTTTCTCCTCTCATCTATGAGGGTAGAATCGTCATATGCCTGCCTAACTTTGTCTCCAACTGCATGAGACAACTGCCGTTGGATGAGTTCAGCAGGGAATCCCAGGACTTCCTGCCCAGCAGTCAGAGCAGTTCGTCTGAGTCCATGTGCCGTTTGGACACCCTTGTATCCCAATCGAATGAAGTGCTGATTGATGGAATAAGGGTTGAGGTATGGGATGCCCCTGGACCTGGGAGAAGCAAAGACAAACTCCTCACCACCATTCACCTTCCGCAGAGAGTCCAAAACTTCTTTGAGTGGTTCAGTCAAAGGAACCAGGTGGTCTTGCCCTGACTTCATCCGAGTACCTGGGATCATCCAAAGGTCTTTTGATTCATCGAGTTCTTCCCACCGCATCGGAGTCAAAGACCCAACCCGCAAGAAAGTCATCAGAACCACCTTCACTGCAGCACAAAGCACCAAAGTTCCATTTGCCTCATTCCTCTCCAAGTCCTCAAAGAACTGAGGGAGTTGATCCCAAGGAAGAGTTGGATGCGGAGTTGCCTTGTGCTTTGTCTTTGTGCCCCTGGTTCCAAGAGCAGGGTTCTGGTTCCTATCCATCCATCCCTGGTCAATCGCATGGTCAAAGACACCACGCATGACCATCAGAAGTTTCTCTGCCTGAGGTTCCTTCCCCTCAGCAACCTTCGAACGGAACACCTCCATCACCCGTTCTCTGCCATTCCTTCCACCTGGTCCCTTGTGGTCCCAGGAGAGTTGCTCAACAGGAGTATCCCCACCAAGACGAGGGATGACCTGATAGTTCAGAAGGTTGGGGTATTCCTTTTTCGATGCCTTGGAAGTGGAGTTGGAGAGATAGGACTGACATGCCTAAGCAAAGGTTGGTCCTGATGACTTCTCAATCTTGGATTGCTGTTCCTTTTTGAGGTCTCTGGGGTCTCTGTTGTTCTCTCTGCTCCAAGTCCTCACCCGTTCCCATTCGTTTCTTGCTTCTTTTAAGGACCACTTACCAACACCTTTGCCGTAAGGACCTATTCGGTATTCGACCCTCTTCCCACCGTTTTTGGGACTACAGGGAGGGAATCGCATGACTCCCATGAAGGACTTACCTCCACCTTTCCCAAAAGGTTCCACTACCAGAAAAAGAGCATCACCACAAGTTGCGACCTGTCTACTTTTTCCTGCCTTATATCCACGGACTTCCGAGTCAGTCAAAGACATTCTAGGATTCCCATAACACAATTATTTTCCCATAACACGCGATAATATTCCCATAACACTTGCGCGACAAGTCCTGGTTTCTTCTGGGACGATCTAAGACCAGCAAGCATTAAAAAAGTCCCTCACCGCAAAGGGGTTGGGACATCAGAAGACCTTTCAGGACTTACTTAGAACGGAGAGGGAGGGATTCGAACCCTCGAGGGTGTTACCCCTACACGATTTCGAGTCGTGCGCGATCAACCGGGCTCTGCCACCTCTCCTGAACGTCAAAAAGACGAGTTCTAATTCTAAAGGTCAACCCGCATGGCGTCTTTAGCCTCTAGAAAACATATCCAACATTGCTAATCCTGCGTGGGCTGAAAACCTAGTCATTTTCCTGTCCATCGATCTGATCTAGAACCAAACGGTCGGCTTAAGGCCCAAAGCGCCTGGGGCTTGGGCAGCAGGCGCTCGCCAGCTTGCAGCTGAAAAGCCTGCCCCCTATCAGTCAGCAACAAGAGCGCCAAACCGTCGCTCCTCAAGCGTTGTCCCATCACCAGGGGAAGCCGTACCTGATGCGGAGCCTTGACATGCTCCGCAATCCAGCTCCATCAGGCCATCGCCTCCGACTCCACAGGATCCAGCAGAACAATCCAATCCAAACGTCGATGTCCATGGGCGTGAGCTATTTGCTTGGCAACGCAACAGCTTCGTGAATCCAAATTGGTACTCACTAATGCCGCCCTACCGCGATGGCGGGCCAGTGACCCAGTGACGTCCAAACCGCGTCGCGGCCACAACGCCATCCCCCAGCTGCACTGCGCCCTGGAGCACAACGGCCCTTACAAGAGCCACGACGGCGAAACCGCGCAGTCTGTGCAACGGGGTGATGAACCAAGGAATCAAACCAACGACCAGTGACACACCACCCAAGGCTGCGGGTGACCGGTGAGCAATTGAGCCGCAGGCCAATGGCTAATCCAGTGCACCAAAGCGATCAAAAGACCCGCCAGCTGCTGCACGTGCCAGGCCAACACAACCAACAGTGAGTACGGCAAGGCCATCACCGCCAGGCCCATCGCCGACAAGATGAGGGGCGCCAATAGGGCGCAGTCAGCAGATTCGCCACGGGCTCATAAAGCGATGTGGGTCCGAAATGCAGCAGTTGCAGCGGCACAGTCCAAACCAGGGCCGCTCAAGACACCGCGTTGAGAACCCGCCACGTGCTGATACCTTTCCGCAATCAACCGGCGTGCATCTGCAATAGGAGTCCAAGTTTGGTGCAACACCTGCCACTGGCGCGCCCGAAGCTGACTCCAAATGCCGATCCGTTAGAGACGCTTTGCAGGCCCGAATACAAGTGGATGAACACTGCACGGCGGTGCCTGCAACGCGCCAGTCAGTTTCAACTGCCAGCCTTGCTGAACAGGGTTTGGGCAGAGTCGAAGAACAACCTCGGTTAAACCTCTTAGCGCATGCAATCGATGCGCTCCACATCGATCAAGGCAGAACAGCTGGTGTCAAACACGCGAGCATCGGCTTGCAACCGTCCAATGAGATCAACCGTGCGGCCAATCAACAGGGATGGATCTTGCGCGCCCGGTAATGGTGCCCCCCAAAGCAGCCCCTTGAGCAGCAACAACTGGCGAAGCCCGCAGGCGATGTGATGTGCAGGCAAAAGCTTTACCGCTCCGAGCAGCTCAGGGGAGTGTTCCCCACCAGCCATAGCTGTTAGTTAGTCACTTGGGAGCAGCGGAAAGCCCAAAGACTCTCGTTCGGCCAACCAGGCCTCTGCCACCTTGCGAGCCAGGTTACGGATCCGGCCAATGGTGGCGGTGCGTTCGGTCACCGAGATCACGCCGCGCGCCTCCAGCAGGTTGAATGTGTGGCTGCACTTGAGCACGAAATCAAGGGCCGGTGCCGGCAACTGCTTGTCGATCAAGTCAGACGCCTCAGCTTCGTAAATAGAGAACAGTTGCTTGAGCCGCTCTGGGTTGGAGGCCTCAAAGTTGTACTGGCATTGACCTTTTTCGAAGGGAAGCCAAATGTCGCCGTACTTACGGTCGGCATTCCAGCTCAGATCCCAAATGCTCTCCACATCCTGGAGATAAATGGCCAAACGCTCAAGGCCGTAGGTGATCTCAATCGAGACGGGCTTGCAATCGAGGCCACCGCATTGTTGGAAATAGGTGAATTGGGTGACTTCCATGCCATCCAGCCACACCTCCCAGCCCACACCCCAGGCCCCAAGGGTGGGGGATTCCCAATTGTCCTCAACAAAGCGAATGTCGTGATCGGCCGCCTTAATACCCAACGCCTCTAGGGAGGCGAGGTAGGTCTCCTGGATCGAATCCGGTGAGGGTTTGATCAGCACCTGATATTGGAAATAATGCTGAGCACGGTTGGGATTATCTCCATAGCGGCCATCCGTCGGACGGCGACAGGGCTCGGGGTAGGCCACAGCCCAGGGCTCAGGCCCAATGGCACGAAGCACCGTATGGGGACTCATCGTGCCCGCCCCTTTTTCCGTGTCGTAGGGCTGCAGCAACAGACAGCCTTGGTTGGCCCAAAAGCTGTTCAGCGTGCCGATGATGTCTTGAAAGTGCACTGAGGGGCGCGGGTGCCTGAGGCCTGATTCTGCCGAGTGGTCATCTCCCCTGCCCATCAGCCTGCGCATTCGGCGCCAAACCCGCTGACGCAGCTGTTCAGTACGAGACAGTCGGCTGATCAAGAGCTGAATCCGCTCCAGCATCCATTGCTCTGGAAACGTTGCCTCGAGCTC
>QCVM01000031.1:0-21554 GCA_003210375.1 Synechococcus sp. AG-686-B21
CGTTTGGCGGCTATCGCACCATCAGGATCCACACCAAGGAATACCAAGTCTTGGTAGCTTGTCAGCAGTAAGAGGGTCAGTGCGGATGTTGCTATCAATGTTCGGATGAGGTCGCTGCTGTTTGCGGCAAGCAGATCTCCAAAAAGAATGGTTTCTAGATCAACGCGGGTTTGCAGTAGTGGTACAAAAAGAACGCCTAGAGCTGTAAATCCAGCCAAAACAGTATTCATCGACGACTCTTCCCTGCCTTTAAATTTCTGATTAAGGCGTTCTGCTACTAGTGCCCCTAGTAAGCCACTAATTAGACCACCGAATGTTGGGTCTATGCCGATTGCCAAGGCTATGACTAATCCTGGCAGTACAGAATGAGCCATTAGATTGGCCAGCAATATGCGCCTTTGGGTGATCAATAAAGACCCTGTCGCAGGACAGATCACACCAACCAAAAGGGACAGAACGAGAGGTGTTAGCCACCAGATTTGCGTTTCATCCACAGCAGTTGCTCCCCATCATGCATGTCATATCGCTGAGGTTTTCGCGAACTTCTGAAGGTGTTCCGTAAGCTAATAATTTGTTGTCGAGAACAATTACCTTGTCGTAGCTGTCGAGAGCCGTCCCCCAGTCATGACTGCTCACTAATAACGTTTGCCCGGCATCTGCCTGTTCTCGCATCACGGACAGAAGATGTTCGCGGGTAGGAGGGTCGATTGCGCTGCATGGCTCATCTAGCAAGAGAACTCCGGTCTGTTGCATCAGTGCTCTGGCAAGTAAGACACGCTGCTGTTGTCCTCCGGATAAGTCACTCAGACGTCTTTGAGCCAACTTTTCCATTCCGACTCTTATTAGCAGTTGCCTCGCCAAATGCTCGCCTGGCTGATGTTGCAGATGTCCTCCGCCTAGACGCACCATCTCATTGACGGTGATTGGGAATGTCCAATCAATGGAAGCTCTCTGCGGCATCACGGTGATACTGCTGTTGCATTCTACGTACCCGCTTTCTCTTTGCAATCGTCCTTGTAAAAGGTGGAGCAAAGTTGATTTACCAGCTCCATTGGGCCCAACTAGTGCCGTCAGTGTTCCAGGCTTGAGCTCCAGGCTGATGTTGTCAATGATTTGCTTCTCGCCATAACTGAAGCAGATATGAGACGCGAGTAATCCCTTATCTTTGGCAAGGGCTGACATTGTTAAAAGTTCGGTTGGTTCAATTGGTAAGCCGGTTGATTGGTGGTTGCAGCAGTTGAGTATGCTGAAATAATGATAACCATTCTCACGCTTTTGTCATATGCGTCGGTCTTCATGGCTTGCGTTGGTTTCTTTGCCATCACTTTTGACCATTTCATTTGCCCACATCCCAGCCCAAGCGTCGCAGCCTTCTGTTGTCGCTGTTGATGGAACCCTTTGTGATTTGACGCGTACTTTGGCTGGAACAGCGGTCAATGTCACCTGCTTGATTCCTCCTGGTGGTGATCCCCACGGTTATCGGCTCAGGCCGAGTGACAGGCAAGCTCTTTCGAAGTCAGACCTCGTTGTCCACATTGGCTTCAATCTCACGCCATCTGCCAAAGAAATATCCGCGTCAGGGGATGTCGTTGCGGTGGGAGAGGTGGCTTTGCCTACTTACACAGGAAATGATCCACATGTTTGGCATGATCCTGCAAATTCGGCAGCCATGATGTCTGTGGTTGCCAATCGCCTCTCACCTTTGTTGTCTGGTGACGCGCGTATTGCTGTTGCCTCACGTGCCGCTAACGCACAGAGTGTTTTGAACGATCTTGGCTCTTGGGCTTCGGTTCAGTTTGCAAAATTGCCCGTTGAGCAAAGAGTGCTGGTGACAGATCATCAGACCTACAGCCATCTTGCGAGTCGCTACGACCTCGAAGAGATCTCTATGCTTGATAGTTATACAACTGGCGGTGCATTAAAACCGTCAAGCTTGAATGCAATTACGAAAGCTGTTTCTGCCTCTGGTGCAAAGGTAATTTTTTCATCTTATCTCCCCGCAAATAAGTCTTTAAGGCGTATTAGTAAGAGTTCTGGCTTGCCCATTGCATCGACTCCTCTTTATGGAGAAGGGATTGCACCTGGTGAAACTGCGGTTTCAACGGCTACGAAGAATGTTTGTGCAATTTTGAAAGGCCAGGGCTCTACTTGTGATCAAGCTGCAGCGAATTCCCTTGCAAATCGTTGGTCCTCTATTTAATTATTTATTCCATCTTTATCTAGCGTCTTTTGTTTATCTTCCATGTCTTTTCTGATTTCTCGTAAACGCACTCTGCTACTCGCTCTGTTGCTTTTCCCTTTGCTTCAAGCCCGCCCAGCTTTCGCCCACGGATCCCATGGTGGTGGTGGAGATGTCCCTGAAGCCGGTGAATTTAATTTCACCCCTATAATTACTTTTGAGGGTCATGGGGGATTTGAAAACAATCTTGAAGATGATCCCAAGCATTATGCGCTCGATGGTCTATTCGGAGGAGTTTTCCAGTGGGGACTTGGATCTGGTGGCAGCTTATCTATAGAAGCTGCGGTAGGACCGTCTTTGGTTTGGGGTGAGGCAGAGCACTTTTACGGCATCGTGCATGCAGATGATCACGACGATCACCATGACGATGACCACCACGATGACCACCACGATGATCACGACGAAGATCACCACGATGATCACGAGGACCACGTGGGTCATGCCCATGATCATGGAGATACTTCATACAAGCGCACTGACGTTCGCGGATACTTCCAAGTTCGTTATGCCCCTAATGATCGTCTAAGTGTTTCGGTCGACTGGAAGCCTTATTACGTCACTCGTAATCAAGTTGATGCTTATCGTGGCCTTAAAAATAATATCGGAGCTGAAGTTGTATGGGCTCTCGGCGATGGTGATTTGAATTTTTCCCTTGGTGATGGTTTGGAAAGTCTTGCTGACGGACTATTCCTTTCCTTGGAGCATCGTCAAGGTTGGGAATCTGATGGTACTTGGGTAGGAAATTACACCGACTCACGAGTTGGACTTGGTTTTGTTGTTGGCAAAGATCAAATCAATGTGAAGCTTGATGGTGGACCGCGTTTCTACACACCAGGTAGCTATTCAGGCTTGAATCAACGTACTGATTTTGCTGGAGAGCTCGAGGTCTCGGTACCAGTTGGGGAAGCAACGCTGTTCGCTCATTGGCAGCCAACTTATAGTTCGGTGAATGCAACTGGTTGGGGTGAAGGCTGGCAACATCATGTTGGAACTGGTCTGACATTCAGCTTCTAACAATTTCACTTTTTGATTCCATGCCGCGCTTACTTTGTGAGCGCGGCTTTTATTTTGATTAATTTTCGTCTGTTGGCTCTCGATCGGTTGTCGTGTTGCTGGTACCTGTATCGCTGGTGCAGGGGTTACTCACCCTGGGAGTGTGCACCTCAAGGGTTTAGCCATAGGGCCTGCTCCACTGCAATGGGAAGAATCTCCTGCAGCTGAAGTGACACGGCATCAACCAAAGCAGGGTGCGCCTCTCGTTTCTGTTCTCGAATCACAGTCAGTAGCAATCGTTGACTGACTGGATCGAACTGGAGTGGGGCCCCTCCTTTCATCCTCCAAGGGGCTAACGATTGACTTTTTACCACCCTGCCCTCGCCATCCAGTAGGAGGAGTGTGTGCTCTGCCCAATCACCCGTCCATTCTCCAATGACAGCCCAGATCCGCTTACCTTTTCCGTCGCAAGCAACCCCTAAAACGGCCTGCTCTCCCAGCCAGAGTTGGCGGGGAGCTACTCCAGGAATAACCAGTTCAATCGACCTGCGGTAGTCGGGCCAATGACGTATCAATAGGGCTCGTCCTGACGCGGCGCAGAAGGCACCCAGCTCACGGTTGCCTGGAAGCGACTGCATCTTTCCCCCTTTGTTGGCGAGGGGCATCAGATTGATTCCGTCATAGGAGGGCACGACCAAACCACCACCTCCAGGAAGTAACTCCATTGGTCCAGCAGATGGCAGATCGAGCGGGCGTCGTTTTCCGTTGGCTTGGATGAGCTCGTTGCGCTCGGTTTCCGGTAAGAAGCCCCCGGTTTGTATTAATAAATCACCGTTCAGGTTGCTGCTGAGGTGGCCAAATAAGACGTCGGCATTGATTAACTGCTGCACTGGCAGTCGCTCGGGTGGTGCCAAAGCACTGCGATCGTGCTGCAGGCTTCGAGGCTGGAGGTGCTGCAACCAGATTTGTTCGACTCTGATGTCGTTACTTGCCACGACAGCAACACCGCGGCCATTCCCAAGCGGCACGACCGCAGAGAGTTGTTTCCAAATGGGACTTACGGGGTACCAGCTCCCCTGGCGATCGAGAAGTTGTAGTTGATGTCCGTTCTTGAGTTCACGGGTGACGAGCAGCCATGGTCTTGGATCCCACCACCAGGTTTGTGCTGTCAGCGCATTCATTCGCTGATCGCGTCCCGCCAAGTGAAGCTGAACAGGCTCCGTAATGGCGGTGGTTGGCGTGAGGATCAGCCGAAGTGCAGCATGGCTCCCTAGCCAGTTATGACGAAGCGCAGGGTTCAGATGGCTTTGCGATTCCACCGTTTTCAGCTGCATTGGCCTGCTGAAATTCAGATCCAGGCCAGCGCTGCCGGAGTGAAGATGTTGAGGCCTGATTTGAACCAAACGGGGTGGACGTCTCAGCAGAATCTGCTGTTGAACCAAAACCGATAATGTGGCGAGTGTGAGCGGTAGTCCCAGTCGACGATTCATGGTTCGAGCGGTCTCTTGGGACGGGGAATTGGGGTGATTGTTTTTGGCATCACCACTGCCACCCGTTGTTCATTGCGCATGGTCACCGCCATCTCACCCTGGATTGCAAACCATTGGTTGGTTGTTGGTTCAAAACCGTCGGGCCAATTCACGGCGAGGCCTGCCGGGGTGGCATCGGCTAAGCAGCACCGCACAGTCAGTCGTGCAATCAGCGGTGGGCCATTCCTCTGCGTCCAAACAAAACCGCTGATGTTGACAGGGCTCCCGTCCACAAGATCGGGATCTTGCTGACTTCGTAAAAGTCGAACCCATTCAGTGAGTGTGCGTTGTCCAGGTGGCAACACGAAGGCAAGCTCAGGGGGTTCCGGCAGTCCCTGTGGTCGGTTTTCTGCCAGATCGCTGAAGGAAGGATTGGGCGGAACTAGCAGTACCAATAGTGCAATCGTTGCACTGCTCCACCAGGGCCAGGGCATCCGTTCACGGCGACCGCGATGGGTCATCACTAGTACAACTCCAGCCAATAGCAGAGCAGTTCCCGAGACCCCAACCAGGCTATGGAAGACACCTCGGAGAAGAAGATCAAGGCGTCCGGAGATCACGCTCCAGAGCACAATCCATCCCCAAATGATCAGGAGTGTGCCTCGAATCATGGGGTGATCCTCATAGTTGCCAGAGATTGACCCATTGGCCAATAAGGAGCACTCCAAAGCTGGCGGCAATGGCCGTGATTGCTATCGCGCGGGGGCGCATCAAAACAGTGAATAGTCCGACCAGTTTTAGGTCGACTACCGGCCCTAGTAGGAGGAACGCCAGCAGTGCACCGGGGGTGACCTGTGCTGCAAATCCCAAAGCCAGAAAGGCATCAACGCTCGAGCACACCGACACCACAACAGCCAGCAGCATCAACGCCAAAATTGATCCCGTTGGTGCACCACCGATGGCCAGCAACCAACTGCGTGGCAACCAGGTTTGGACCAAAGCGGCGATTAGGCAACCGAGAACAAGCAGGGCTAAAAGATCCAGTAATTCCCGGCTGCTTTGTTCCAGCACATCCGAAGCGCGCAGACGTGTGGATTGTGTAGGCGAAAACTCCTGGATGGGATCACCGACCAAACCACCGCTGCGTTCCAACAGCCCAACGTTGCTTAGGGGCTGGCTCATCCTGCGCTCACTCAGAAGGGCATGCTCCAGCAACTGGGTTTCCGGTAGCTGGACCAGCAGCAAGCTCAGCAGAACGGCAATCACAAATGCTCCCAATGGCCTTGCCACCAACAGCCAGGGCTGATCGGGGAAAGCGGCCCAAGTGCTCGCTATGACAATGGGGTTAAGAACCGGCGCAGCAAAGAGAAAGCCAAAGGCTGTGCCCATCGGTGCACCACTGGCCAGCAACCTTTTGGCGACGGGGACGTTGCCGCATTCGCAGGCCGGTAATGCAAACCCCATCAGAGCACCTGTGATCGGAGCGAGCAGAGGATTTCTAGGAAGCCGCTGGATCCATGCAGTCTGAGGAACTAGCCAGCGGGCCAGCCCTGCGATCGCAACTCCCAGCAAGAGGAAAGGGATGGCTTCCAGCAGAAGGCCCTGGAATATCGCCCAGGCGGTGGAGACTTTCTCCAAGCTAGGCGCAAACAAGGTCTAATTATCCTCTCAGGTCGTTTGAGAAATGCAAAGCGGCAAGGCTTCATACTGGAGTGAGCGGTCTATATCCCGATAGCCCCAACTAAATTAGTTTGCAGTACAGTTATCAATTATGTCGCTGAAATGATAAAAATAAGGGCATTCAAAAATCATCGTTCAGTTTAAAGTAGAAAGGAAAGTTGGAAAATGGATTTATCTTTTGCCTTTGCGCTAGCTTGACGGATTTAAGCAAAAAAAACACAGTCTCTTGTGGAATCTTCCTCAGGCAAACCCTAAGTCAATCACTCTCATTTGGCATTAATTGGGTGACTATGTTTTAATAAAGAATATGCTAATGTTATGAAAAGCATGTGTCTTGTGTGACAAATCATCCAAAACAACTCCGTACTCCTGGAATTCTTGGAGGAATGGGGCCTCATGCTCATATTGTATTTGAGGAAAATCTTCTTGAAATAAACACTAAAAAATATAATGCAACTAAAGATCGAGACCATCCAATTTGGATTACAATTTCAGCTACTGATATTCCAGACCGTACGGCAAGTATTAAAGAAAATTTTGAAGATTGCGCACAAAAGCTTATTCAATATTGTCATAAACTTGAACATGCTGGTGCTGATTTCATTGTCATACCCTGCAATACCTCACATGCTTTTTTCCCAAAGATTCAACAGGAGGTGAAATCCCCAATTTTAAATTTAATGGAGATTACTAGCGATTATATATTGCAAAAATTCCCATGCGCGCACAATGTAGGAATCCTTGCAACGGATGGAACGATTGAAACTCTTCTCTATCAACAAAGTCTTATTTCACGAAATCTTCAACCAATTGATTTCGTGAATACTCCCGAAATGCAACGTTTGGTCATGCAATCTATCTATTCCCCAGAATGGGGAGTAAAAGCTACTGGACAAACCGTAAGTGTGAAGGCAGTCGATTTACTACAACAATCAATGAGTGAATTGATGCTGCAGAAATGCGACTTAATTATTTCAGGGTGTACTGAGATCTCTGTCGCTAGTTTGCAGGCAAATTTATCCAAAAAATATCCTATTATCGATCCAATCAAGGTGGTTGCTGAAGAAACATTGAAATATATTTATGGGTATACCGAATGATGAAATTTAAATTGTAGTTTTTAAGGTGTACCAGATGTCAGCCCTCATGGAGTAGGTGTAATCGTCCGAATAGCCTTGGTGCTCTGTCGGCAAGTCGTGAATCGTTCGGGTCACTCTGCATCAACTCTTCTTGGTATCCGTGATGTCTGAGGAAGCATGGAAATTTTGGGTGGATCGCGGTGGCACATTTACCGATTTAATCGGCTGCGATCCCTCAGGCAGACTGCACATCCGAAAAGTTCTCTCCGATGGTGTTGGGGGAGATCCTGCGGTTCAGGTGATTCGGGAGATGTTGGCGATTTCCCCCGGGGAACCAATCGATCATGCGGCGATTCATAGCGTTCGGCTAGGGACCACCGTCGCCACAAATGCGCTGTTGGAGCGCCGCGGTGCACCGCTCGTTTTGCTGACCAACAGCGGCTTGGCTGATCTGTTGCGCATCGGGGATCAGCATCGCGTTGATCTCTTCGCTCTTGCCCAGCCTGCGCGCCCATTTTTAGCGAGCGAGGTGGTTGAAGTTCCGGGCCGTTTGGATGCCAATGGCACTGAGTTAGAGACGCCCCTCTGGAAAGACGACTTGCGGGACCACCTTGCTGCGCTTCGGGCGAGTGGTTTTGATGATGTGGTGGTGGCGTTGCTGCATGCCCATCGCAATCCCGCCCACGAGTTGCGGTGTGCTGATGAACTGAAGCACTTGGGTTTCCCCCGGGTGGTGTGCTCTCACCAGGTCAGCGTCATGCCACGCCTCGTCCCCCGTGGTCAGACTGCGCTGGTGGAGGCGTCTGTCACTCCGGTGCTGCAAGATTATTTGCAGCAGGTGCAGAGGGCTCTTGGCTCATCGACTCCCCTGCGGGTGATGGCATCGAGCGGCGCTTTGCAATCGGTCGAGGGTCTGATGGCCAAGGACACCATTCTTTCCGGCCCCGCTGCTGGGATGGTCGGAGCGATCGCTGCGGCTCGGGCATCTGGCTTCGAGGGGGTGCCTGTGCTGGGGTTCGACATGGGTGGCACCTCCACCGATGTGTTTTGTGTTGCGGCTGCGGAAGATGCGGCCCTGCGTCTCGTGCAGGAGAAAACGGATATCGCTGGCCTCCAACTTTTGGCGCCGCGCTTACCGATTGAAACTGTGGCTGCGGGTGGGGGATCGGTGTTGCAGAGGGATGGCGATCGCCTGCGGGTGGGCCCGCGCTCGGCGGGTGCTCGGCCTGGACCCGCCTGTTATCGAGCGGGTGGGCCGCTCACGATTACCGATGCCAACCTGCTGTTGGGGAGGCTGCAGCTTCATCGTTTCCCCTGCGTGTTTGGTGCACAGGGCGATCAACCACCAGATCTTGGGGTGGTGCAACAACAGTTTGAGGCGTTGGCCACCGACCTTGGTCAACGGTTAGAGCAGTTGGCAGAAGGTGCCTTGCAGCTCGCGATCGAGCGAATGGCAGCCGCGATTCGTCGTGTGTCTTTGCATCGTGGGCAAGACATCCGCGGTGGCGTGTTGGTGGCCTATGGCGGCGCCGGCGGGCAGCATGCTTGCCGGCTTGCCGAAGAGCTTGGCCTGGCTTCGGTGTTGCTGCATCCCATGGCCGGCGTCTTGTCTGCCTATGGAATGGGGCAGGCCCGCCAACGTCGACGGCTGCAGGTTCATCTTGGAGCGGAGCTTTCCGATCAGTTGCTTGGAACCCTGCAGCTGCATGTTCAAGAGCTAACGCAGCAAGCGCTGCAAGAGTTGGCTGATCAGGGGGATGGATCGGAGGGTTTCCAGGATCAAGCGGTGGTTTGGCCTTCTTTGGAGCTGCGCTATCCCGGTGCCGAGCAGACCCTGATGCTGCCTTTCAGCAAGGATATGGGGCCGTCTGCGTTGGTGACGGCATTCCAAGAGAGGCATCAGCAGCGCTTTGGCTACTGCATCCGTTCTGAGCAGTTGTTGGTGGTGGAGATGCTCAAAGTGGAGGTGGCTGCCCCGCAGCAGTTTCAACCGCCAGGGTTCAACACCACTGCCCAGCAATCGGCTCCGGATGTATTGCCACAGCGCATACAAATGCATCTGCGCCACATGGGCTGGCAGAGCGTTGCCTTGTTCGATCGGGAGACGTTGCCCGTTGGGTGCTGCATCGAGGGGCCTGCTCTGATCGCAGAGGCGACGGGTTGCATCGTGGTGGAGGACGGTTGGACTGCTCGGGTGGATCGTGCCGCCGCTTTGGTGTTGGAGCGTGCGTTCATTTCTTCTGCAAAGGCTGATAACTCAGCGCTGAAACCGGCCGATCCAGTGCTGGCAGAGCTGTTTCGCCATCGTTTTATGGCTATCGCTGAGCAAATGGGGGAGCGTCTTCGCCAGACGAGTCGATCGGTCAATATCCGCGAACGGCTCGATTTTTCCTGCGCACTATTTGATTCCCATGGTGGTTTGGTGGCCAATGCGCCGCACATTCCAGTGCATCTCGGTTCCATGGGAGACAGCGTCCGTGATCTGCTCGAGCAGGTGGCTGCTGGTGCGGTGCCTTCTTTGCAACCCGGCGACACGCTGCTGAGCAACGACCCTTTCCATGGTGGTACGCATCTCCCAGACATCACGGCAATCACACCGGTGTTTTGTGGTGGTCTGAATCCCAGCTTCTTTGTGGCCAGCCGTGGGCACCATGCGGATGTTGGCGGGATCAGCCCCGGTTCCATGCCGTCGTTCAGCACCAGCATTGATGACGAGGGTCTGTTGCTGCGCAACCTGTTGTTTGTGCGTGATGGTGCCATCCACCTCTCAAATTGGGAGGCATCCTTCCGAGAGATGGCGATACAGCCACGCAATCCCCAGGAATTATTGGCCGATTTGCAAGCACAGGTCGCAGCCAACCAGGCGGGCATCGAAGGGCTTGAACAGTTGGTCGAGCGGGAGGGAGAGGTTTTGGTGCAGCAACAAATGCAGGGGTTGCAACAGCATGCGGCGGATTGTGTTCGGCGTCTGATCTCTGGTTTGGCTGATACGAGCCATCAGTTGCAATTGGACGATGGCGCCATCCTTGCGGTGCGGATTGGCCTCCTCCCTGATCAACAAAACGGTGATCAACAAAAGCTGGTGCTGGATTTCCGTGGAACATCGCAGCAGCGGCAGGGCAATTTCAACGCGCCCCTCTCGGTTACCCGTGCGGTTGTGTTGTACGTGATCCGTTGTCTTCTCGACGACGACATTCCATTGAACGAAGGTTGTTTTGCGCCGCTGGAGCTTCGGGTTCCGCTGGGTTGCATGTTGAATCCGGAGGCTCCAGCCGCTGTTGTAGCTGGAAACGTGGAGGTGTCCCAAGCCCTTTGCAATTTGCTGTTTGGTGCTTTTGGCGTGCTCGCCGCTGGTCAAGGCACGATGAACAATCTCAGCTTTGGCAATGACCGTTGCCAGTACTACGAAACGGTGGCTGGCGGCGGCGGCGCTGGTGAAGGATTGACGGGATCGATTGGCTTGCAATCGCACATGACGAACTCCCGACTCACCGATCCTGAGGTATTGGAAGCTCGCTATCCGGTGCGTTTGGAGCGTTTTGCAATTCGCTCGGGTAGCGGTGGTGATGGGTGCTGGCGTGGAGGTGATGGACTGGAGCGCACCATCCGTTTCCTCGAACCGATGAGCCTTTCGCTGATAAGTGGCTCTCGACGAGTGGCGCCCTTTGGACTCGAAGGCGGAACCAGTGGTGCGTGTGGGGTGGATCAGTTGATCCGTGCTGATGGAACGGAGGAGTCATTGCCTGGGGCGGTTCAGTTGCAGCTCAATACAGGAGATGCGATCCAAATGCTCACCCCCGGTGGTGGTGGATTTGGAGCGTCCGTTCAGGCTGGGGGCCAACCTGGTTGATGCTCCAATTGCATTGATTAATCAATCATTGATCGGCGATGTTCGTTGCATGGCATTGCTGCAAACCCAGCAAAGTAGTTTGTTCGGATACATCTCTCCAGTGCAATCAAACCGTGAGGAATATGCAAGTTGTGCTCGCAATCTTTACGGGAAGCTGATGATGCTTTTATCGTTCGGATCTTCCAATATTCCAGTCTGTTAAGTGAAATAGTGGTCGAAATTTTTGAACATTGTTAGCGTCCCAATGAATGCATTGGATGTCGATCGTTTCAGGTCAGAGTTGTGGGGGCGTGATCCTGACAAATTTTGCGGCAAGAATCAAATCAGCTTGCGTTAACCCGTTCACTTTATGGGTATAAATCGTCGTATCAGCGCGTCCCCATTCGAGTCTGAATTCTGCATGGTGACCTTCCTGTTCGCAAATCTGTCCTGCAGCATTCACCCAATCGAGTGCACTTTGAAAGTCTTTAAAGCGAAGCGTTCGGCTGAGATGGTGGTTGTCGATAACCGACCAACCGGGAAGTTCAGGAAGTGCCGCCTCGAGTTCTGATGCGGAGAGTGTGGGAGCACCGATTTGGCATGGTGAACATGACTGATGGGCTAAGTCCAAAATCAAAGCCGCCTCGAGAGAACACGTCTTCATCAGCATGGCGATGAAGAGTCCATCTGTGGTTGGTTCTTAGGATTGATTCCATGGACGATTTTGATGGCAGGTCGATCACGCTCTTCTGCGTTGCTTTGGCATCAACAGCCTCGGTGCTGTTGTACGGATTTACACGCACAACTCGCAACGAGATCCAGCGAACCCAAATGCGTCGCATGCGCAAACGGTTGAATCAAATGTTTCCGGGTCAAAAGAATTGAGACGGTCTAGCCGTTTCGACTCCTAGAGCATTTCTGGTCGTAGCCGGCTGGGTCGGTAAGCAATCACAAATTGTTGATTGATTTTGCCGTCGTGCTTAACGGCGGTGATCAGATCTTCTCCCGTGTTCCAAACCCAAATTTGTTCATTCTCTTGTGGATCGGTTGAGCTGGTGCTGAGCGGAGATCCATGGCGGGCACGAAGTCCTGCCAACACCTCGATCATGTCGTCGATGGCGAATTCATAGGCCAACGACTGGAGCCCAGCATTCGGGGTGAGATCAAACCTCACTTGCAAGACAGGGAGGCGATCCAGCATCACGTTTGGCGCGATGAAGCGATCTGGATGCGTTGTGTTGGCTTGATGGACTTCACCGAGATGGGCGTGAACCTGGTCGAGGGGCATGCCCCAGGCCAGACCTTCAACGCAAGCCTCTATGGGTTGGATTCCCCAGAGGATGATCAGTGACGCGATCAGGCTGATTACCGCTGCTTGCAATCCTTTCAGCATCACAGCCGTTATTACCCCTGCATTCTGCCGGGGTGAGTTCCCGGGTCGTCAAAAGAATCTGGAAGAAACAGGGTGTATGTGTTCGATCGATGGGAGATCGGGGCATGCTTTTTACAGCTTGACTGAAGGGGTCGAATGTCGATCCCTTAAAACGAATGACGCTGGATGATTTAAAGGCTGATCTCACCTCTCGTCTGGGAAAGACAGTTGACGCCCTTTGTACGAGAGATGGAACGATCGCTCTAGCAATCGAGGATTTATATCAACCATCACCGGCGGGGTTTGGTGGGAAGTTGTTTTTAAAAGATGGCTCGCAATTCGCTTGGGAGCTTTGGCTGGAAGATGGGGAAAGCTGGAACTTCCATGCAAGACCCTTGGGTGGTGAAAATCTCCAATGACTGGTCTTGCAGTCGCTTTATTGGAGACACCCATGCCGATTCATGCGGGATGCGTCGATAACAATTCAGTGCTCCGATGCAATGGTTGCCATGGTTGATTCGGGCTTGTTGAAGGGCTTAATCACACGATTGCGTCGATATTTGTTGTGGGTGATTCCCATGTTCATGGTGGCTTTGGGATCTCCATTGGCGGCGATGGCTTCCACTGCTGGCCAGGAGGTTGTGGTGTTTCGTTCAGCCGATTGCGAGTGTTGTAGAGCATGGGAATCGCATCTGACTGAGGCTGGTTTTTTGGTTCAAGACCATGTCGCTGACGACATGAATGCCGTCAAAGACGCCATGGGATTGCCCCCAGATTCGACGTCCTGCCACACCGCGAGCTTGGCCGGTTATGTGGTGGAGGGTCACGTGCCAGCGGCCTCGATCGAAAGGATGCTGGCGGAACGTCCTGAGATCAAGGGCCTTGCGGCTCCAGGGATGCCAATGGGATCTCCTGGTATGGAGGTTGAGGGTATGGCTGCCGATGCTTTTGCCGTTTTTTCCATTGCCGATGAAGGCACAATGGCCGAATTTGATTATTATGAATCCGAATGAATCATTGATGTTGATTGTGTTTGCTTGGCCAATATATTGTGTATGTTTATAGGCTCATCTGGATAGGCGTGAATGTTTCATGTTTGCACGTTCTTGCCGCTATGGTGACTCGTTAAAAACTCGTCATTACTGGCTCCTGTCTGAATAACAATATCGACAAGAATCTGGGTTTTGTTGAAGAGATTCTTTGGTCGAAACCCATGCTTAAACCTTGGTAATTCCGTATTTCTTTGAAGCGCTTAGGCGCCCGAGTCTTGGGTTGGCGTTGCGAAATCAAGTTCGACCCGTCAACGCTCTTGTTCTCGCGCCAGAGTGCATCTCTTACACGCGTCGTCATGGCAGATTCCCGCCGCACTGTCTTAATCACTGGAGCCTCCAGCGGCATTGGTTGTGTCACTGCGCATCTGTTGTTGGATCACGGTTGGAATGTGTTTGCTGCAGCACGGCGTCAAGGGGCGATGGACTCTCTGCAAAGTCGTGGAGCCGTGGTGCTTCCCCTGGATGTTGCGGAAGCTGAATCTCGAGAACAACTCGCCGCAGAGGTTCTCGACAGGACCGGTGGACAGCTGGATGCCTTGGTTAATAACGCTGGCTATGGAGAGGTGGGTCCCATGGAAACGATGGCGTTGGATCGCGCCCGTTCCATGTTTGAGGTGAACGTGTTTGGCTTGATGGGGCTGACTCAACTGCTTTTGCCCGCCATGCGTGATCGCCGTCGTGGCCGCATTATCAACGTGTCGTCCATCGCTGGTCGCTTCGCGACTCCTGGCGCAGGTTGGTATTGCGCCAGTAAGCACGCTGTGGAAGCGATTAGTGATGCCATGCGCTTAGAGCTGCATCAATTTGGAATTCAAGTCGTGATCGTCGAGCCTGGTTTAATCCGCACCGGATTTGAACAGGCGTCAGCTGAATCGATGGATCAGGGGGGGGAGGATCCGATTTGGGGAGAGATGATGCGCCGGGTGGCGGCCGGATGGACAGAGAGCTTTCGAAAGGGATCGGACCCACAGTTAGTGGCACGAACCATCGCAACGGCGCTTGAAACCAACCAGCCGAAATCCCGCTATTTGTGCGGAAGCGAATCCGAAGCGGTTCTGCTTCAACCGTTTGTACCTGCGGGGCTCTGGGATGTTTTGGTGCGAAGGCGCCTGTTGGGTTCTTAATTCCTCAATCAATCACTTCAAGTCGGACGTTGATTTCACCAGCTCGCATCATGTTTAAGGCACTCGCTGCGCCATGGGCGAGATCAATCACGCGGTGATATTTAAATAGCCCTCTGTCATTGATTCGTACATTTACAGATTTGCCATTTTCTAAATTTTTCACGCGAACCATCGTTCCAAAGGGGAGTGTGCGGTGTGCAGCAGTCAGCGTTCCTTTCCGGAATATTTCGCCATTGGCAGTTCGACGTCCATAAAAACCTGGTCTGTACCAGCTCGCAACTCCAACGCCGAGTTGTTTGAGTTTGGCGGCTTGCTGCTGTTGTTCTTGGAGGTAAGACTTTTGGTGATTAGGTTTTGGGAATGAACTGGGTTGGCTTAGCTATACAGAGGGCTGAGACTGATGTCTGATCGCTCCAATGATGAATTCTTCGCTAGTGGGACTGCCGAATGCTGTTGCTACGATGAACAGGAACAACAGAATTAGATAATTCACCTTGAGTTGATGGAATCAACTTCTTTACTGTATCAAAGATGACTTTATTGGCAATTCTTGCATGCATTTTTACTTGGTTCTGACTTTGTCTTAAGGCTAACTTTGTGCCGTACTATTGTTTGAATCGCTAACTTTCTTTCTGGAGTGTTGTCTGTGTTACCGATGGATTAACTTGTTTTTGGTTTCATCTAAATCATTGAATTCCTTGGATTGACATGCACCAATCAGAAATCAACAATTGGATACGTGTTGCAGAGCAGTTGGAAGCCACAGGTCAAACAGAGACGATATTTTATAAACGTGCCCGTGCGATTGCCCTCGGTGCACCAGATCCCTTGCAGGACTTTGCCGTCGAAGACGATGTGGATTTCAACGGGTCTTGAGTCAGTTGATTGATGAGGTGATCACGACCGGTGGATGCTGATGCTGCTCACAGCGGCTACCGACTTTTTCTATCGTTAACAGAATACAAATAATCACATGACGATTCCTTTTGGTGAAGTTCCCGAAGCTGAACGAGATGAGAAAATTGGTTTCTGGTGGAAAGACCGCCTCGAGTTCTTGGTTGATGAGCAGCGGGCAAAAGATGCTCGTGCTTTATATCTTGAATTTGAGAATGATTTGCAGACCAGCTAAAGTATTTGATAGAAAATTTTTGAACTTTTTCTGTTCAATCTGCTAATTCATTGTTTAGATTAAGCTTGAGTTTTGCTTTTAAGGGCTGAGAATTATGATCGGTAAGGTTGGTGTCGCTTAACTCAAGATTGAAAAATAGTGCTGTTGGCGTAAGAAAGAATGGCCCCGCGTGCCACGTGCCTTGATGTAACTTCACCGCTTCACCGGGTTGGACGATCACCAATTGCACGGTGATGTGGTCGAGTTGTTCGGATGCAAGATTCGCCGAGGCTACGGCTAACCACCATGGTTGTGCATCCGCAGAGCTCAAACATTGAGTGGCTTGGGTATGTCGCGTCATGCTTCCGAGCATGGCTGGCCGACGCCGAAGACGCATCACGTAGTAGCGCAGATTGGCCCCGTTGAATATCAGTTCGGCATCACTGATGCTGTGGGGTGTCATGTCGTCCACTGGCAGAATCGCCGTGCCAAACTGTTCAAAATTGCATTTGTTCAGGCGCAAGGCGGTCAATATTTCCATGCCGATGTCCTTTGGTTGGTCGTCTGGATAGCGAGGTGAATGGTTGGCTCTGATTACTGCTTTATTTGCAGGTCATCTGGAACATCCCTGGTGAGTGCATCTTTGCCTTGCCTTTTTGGTTTTGTGTCTTTGGTGGAGAAGATTGCGGGATTAATTGGTTTGTCTGAAAAGCAATGCAATGCCAGAGATGCTTACAAGGATTGTGAGAAACCCAAGCACGGTTGGGTAAAAGGGCTGAAGGTCGAACCATCCGAATTGTCCGGTATGAATCCTGAGCAACCAGAAAGCATCGATGTTTCGCTCAAGCAAGAGGCTATACAGAGAACCTGTAGCAGCAGTGATCAGCAACGGAGCTGCTGCAATGGGCACCACCCATCGGTGGACTCGACGAGCGCGGCGTTGGATGGAGGTTGAACGGCCGCTCATTGCCGTCTCATTTGTTGATGCAATTCACGTTCATCGGCACAGGGCATCCATCGCCCATTGTTTTGATGAACAACAGTGCAACCAATTTTTTCAGCTTGCGTTAGCGCTTCATCTTCGCTCGCATAGATCCCTTTGCGATGGGCATGGGCTGGAGATGTGCTCAAAGTTATAACGATACTGATTGCTGTAATTAAGTTCATCACGGTAGTGATATTTCGCTGGTTGGGAATGTTTATCATTTTCTAACTGAGGAACGTCATTGGGTGACCCTTTTTGGTTGTCAGTTGATTTTGGTGAGTTTAATTGCAATTGCCTATATGGAGTGGAATCATTGTCTCTTTTGATGGTTAATCTTTGGCTTTTGATTGGATTTGCCTTGGCTTTGCATGAATTCAAATTCGCATCGAAACCCCAGGAGGCACCTGCTCGATATTAATGAATTCACCGAGTAGCGGATCGAGTAAACCCATCGTTCAGCACCCTGATGTTCTTTCTGGCAGCTTCACTGCCTAACTCGTTGCATGCCACGGGCTGACGTTCTGTTGAGGACAGCTTGATCCTTAATTGTTTGATGCGTGTTGGCTTCGAGCAGTCGCCCTTCTGATGCCCTAGCGCGCTCAAAACTCTGGTTAGCTCGGAGACCCAAGTTCCCGTTGTATTCGCCACCACTGACGTAGGTGCTCTCGACGCTGATGGGAATTAATAGTGGCGTGGGTGAGCACTTGATGGTGATGGGCCATGGCGCCAAGTAACCGGTTTCGATCGGGATGGGCTGCAGCTGCTCTTCTGCAGAGATCAGAGAAAGTGTCTCCTGGCAATGGAGTCACACCGAAATCTGCCAACAGATGCAATGACTGCTCCAAGGGCTGGCGAGATCCCAGACGCAATTGCACCATCAGCAACCCCAGCGACAAAGAGGCCGCGCAGGCCAGCACAACGAAGAGGCCCAGCCATTTCTGTTGCGTGCCGAGTAACGCTTGGAACCAGTTCTGCTGACTGGATTGATTGAGTCCTAACCACCAACGTGTCCAGGCCATATCTAGGCCCCACCACTGTCCCTGCAGCCACTGACCCAATCGCCCCGGCGACCAGTTGGCTCGATCAGACCAAGTGAGCTCCGTCCGTTGCGGCCCTTGATTGCCATTGTCGAAGGCATTGCGATCAGCCCAGAGAGTGGGATCCACTTGCTGCCAACCCGTGCCCTCCAGCCAGACCTCAACCCAGGCATGGGCATCACTTTGACGCAGTTCCAAATAAGGACTGCCTGTTAAGGGGTTGATTCTCCGACCACCCAAGTAGCCACTGACAACCCGTGCTGGTACATCTGCCGAGCGCATTAAGGCGGCAAAGGCACTGGCGTAATGCCCACAGAAGCCCACCTGGTTCTCGAAAAGAAAGTTATCAAGATCCGTTATCGGAACAGGATTGAGGCTGTAACGAAAGGGTTGGTTTTTGAACCAGCGCTCGATGGCCTGAAGCCGCTCTTGGTCTGATGGTAAGGATCGAAATCGAGCTCCAAGTTCTTTTAATCGCGGCAAAGATGCGGGTGGGTGCTTTCGCTCACTGTCGAATGGAGGTCGGAGTTGCCAGCGCATTGCGTCAATGCCTTTGCGCAGGCGAAAGGAACGCTTCTGTCGTGATGCTGCTCCCACCATCAACTCTCCTTCTGATGTCACCCACTGGTCTTTGGCAGCTGGTTTGGAGCGACCATCCCAGGGGACCGCACGGGTGGATGAAGGTTCGATGACCCACCACTGACTGATTTCAGGCTCGTTGAGCAAGCCTCGGTAGGGCTGACGGGAAAACGGAGCGTCACGGTGCTGCCAGCTCCGCCCATCGAACTGTTCATGCACCAAGACTCGCCAGTAGGCGGTGGTGGGCAACGCCTCACCATCAGGCACGCTCACCCTGGCCGCGGATGCATTGACGGTGGCTAATCGTTCAATACTGAGTGGATCAAGGTCGGAGGAAAGACCAGTGACGGCACCTCGAACTGGTCCCAGCTCAGTGGTCCAAAGGGGGGCGATACGAGGTACAAATAGAAAAAGCACCAAAGCCAACGGAAGGGCTGCAAGCAAGAGCTGCAAACTGCGTCGCAACAGTGCGCGGACCGAGAGCATTCCTCCGAGCTCATGGCCCAATAGGCCAGCAAAGGCTGCACTCACTGCAATTAGTTGCAGAATTGTTGCTAGGAGCCCCTGTAACTGAGACGCCAGAAGCCCTGCCGATAGCAGCTGCAGAAGGGCTGCCAGCCTCCGATCAAAGGGCTTGGTGCACCGCCACAGTTTGAGCAGAGCACAGATCACCAGTGCGTAGGTGGGCCAGGTCAACGCTGCTGACCAATGCAGAGTGAGGCACTGCAGCAGGAGTGGTGGCATGGCAAACCAGGCCAATGTTTCTGGCTTGAACAGACGCTGGCGAGCGTGGCGGTTCATTCCGTTGCAAGGGCCTCTAAGCATGCATTGCGATGTTGAAGCCCCCGCCCTGGTGACAACGTTTTGGATTGGAGACGCAGGCCATAGCGCTCACCCCGTTGTTGAAGGGTCCAGATCCGATCGGCCAAGTGCTCTCTCGCTTGCTCGATCGGGAGACCAGCAGCAGGTTCCAGGATCCGCTCTACATCGTCCGGAATGGTGAATATTTTGGCTTGTAATGGGCGCCCTTTGGCGAAGCCTGCCCAGTCGACGACAGCGGGGCGTTCACCCTCCCGCACCGGGCGTAGGTCTTTCCATTCGTCGAGGCCGTCACGCCATCGCGGTGGATGCTGTTCCTGTACTGGACCGCGACGACGGCGGGGCCAGATCAACTGTGGTGTCTGAGGATTCCAGCGCGTCCAGCAGATGAATAGGCCCAGGGGTGCGATGGTTTCAATCTGCAGCTGAGGAGGTTGCTTCCAGCCCCTGTTTTCAGGTCTCCAGCTCAGCCCTACCAACGTGACACCAGCAGAAAGTTGCACATACGCAGAATCGGAAGCTTTCCGGAATCGCAGACGAAGAGGTGGTCGTCGATGGCGACTTTCGATCAGAAGGGGGTAGGTGGCTGATTCAGCTGCAAATGTGGGTGATGGTTCACCACAGCGCAGGCAAAGTCCTTGAAGGGTGTCGTGGGTGAGGAACATGGCCAGCAACATCAAGGCGAGCATCACAAAGGCAAGCAGCAGGGCGCTGTTGCTGGTGGTTTGAATCGCCACCAAAAGCAGTAACGCTGATGATCCCAGCCAAATAGCCCCGAAGCGACTCGGAATGATGTAGAGATTGCGGAGCCCGAGCGTGAGTTCAGCGGAGAGCATTCACCTGCTCCACCAGCATTGTGCTCAACGGAGTCTCTGAACCTGCGGGTCGCCCGGCATCTAAGCGATGCTCGACCACCGCTGGCAAGACGGACTGAACGTCTTCAACAATCACGTAATCCCGGCCGGAGAGCATGGCCCAGGCTCGGGCGGCGGCGAGAAGAGCCTGGCTTGCCCGTGGAGAAAGCCCCCCCTGTCCTTGGCGACTGGCGGCAATCAGATCGAGCACGTAGTTGATCAAACCATCAGAACAATGTTGAGCAGCACATTGCTGTTGCAACTGTTTCAAGGACTTGCCATCAAGCAATGGAGGTGTGGAGGCTGCCGGGGAGAAACTGCCGCGCAATAACTCCTCCTCCGATGCACGGTCTGGAAAGCCGAGACTGATGCGCATCAGGAAGCGATCCAGCTGCGCTTCGGGCAACGGACTCGTTCCGACCTGATCAAGGCTGTTTTGCGTCGCGATGACAAAAAATGGTTCGGGAAGGTCGTGACTAATGCCATCCAAGCTGACGCGACCCGCTGCCATCGCTTCGAGCAGTGCACTCTGGGTACGCGGACTGGCGCGGTTGATTTCATCGGCTAGCAAAACCTGGGTGAACAGTGGCCCAGGTTGAAATCGAAACGTTGCCTCCGTGGTGTTGAACACATTGATCCCGGTGAGATCGGCTGGCAATAAATCACTAGTGAAACTCACCCGCTTAAACCCCAGGGAAAACACCCGAGCGAGGGCTTCGGCCAGCGTCGACTTGCCCATGCCAGGCAGGTCTT
The DNA here is from genome assembly GCA_003210375.1 of Synechococcus sp. AG-686-B21. Taxonomy (GTDB): domain Bacteria; phylum Cyanobacteriota; class Cyanobacteriia; order PCC-6307; family Cyanobiaceae; genus Parasynechococcus. The sequence goes on from QCVM01000031.1 coordinate 20,973, forward strand.
CGATCAAAAGATGGCCACCAGCCAGCAGACAACTGAAGGCCAGACGCACTTGCTGCTCCTTGCCGAGTATTACCCGACCCACAGCGTTGATCAAGGGCGATAGCGCCGGAGAAGTCAAGGGAAACGAACAGCCTCCTTGCCACCCTCGCATTTCTACGCAGCGGGTAGGGAATGATCCTGGTCGGGGTCGTTGATCAGGCTTGGCTTCATCTCTTGAGTCTTGTTAACTGATTTTCAGAATCTGTGCTGCCCAGTTGCGCAGGCGATCATCTGTTTTCTCTGACTCGTTATCTTCATCAATCGGTAATCCACAAAACATTCCATCAATGATGCTTTTGGAATCGTCGTAGATATAATCTTTAGTTGATACTTGTCCAATTATATTGGCTCCTGCGGCGCTAAATGAGCTGTGGAGTTCTTCCATCGCATCGCAGAAATATTTAGAAAAGGCGGCCGAATCGCCTAATCCCACAATTCCAACCGAAGTGTTCGAAAAATCGGTTGAACGAATGGCCTCAAATTTCTGATCCCATGATGTTCCCGAGCGTCCCTCATCGGCACCTGTATTCCATGTTGGGATGC
>QCVM01000032.1:0-21482 GCA_003210375.1 Synechococcus sp. AG-686-B21
GTCGCAGTCTGGGAACCGCTGCGGACTCCCTTCCGGTCTGCGCTCCGAAGGGTCAGCTCGGCCATCTCTTAGGAGCCGCTGGATCCGTCGAAGCGATCTTGGGATTGCAAGCCCTAAATGAAGGAATTCTGCCGCAAAGTATCAACGCGGAACCCCTTGATCCAGACATTGACTTAGCAGTAATAACTACTGGAACTTTGAAGCTTACAAAGCCAAAATCCGAGCGATTTATGCTCAAAAATGCCTTTGGATTTGGCGGGCATAACATCAGCATAATTCTTGCTGCTGCATGTAATAAGACTTGACTGCTCGACTAAATCCTTCTCGATCGCGAGGGTCCGAAGGAAGATTGATATCTGTTGGTTTACCAAGATAACAATTAATAGTGGAGGACCTTGAAACAATCCTTTTTAATAAAATTTTAAATGGATTATATAAATCTTTCTCAGAAATTATCAAGTTTTCATAAACAAACGTCCAAGGCACAATGCGAGCATCATGCTTTCTAGCCAGTATCCATGCACTAGCCGACACACGCTGTAAAATTGTCGTCCTGAGAGAGCCATTGGGCGCAATAATTATGGCACCATAGCGCCTCAATATCTCAGAAGATTTATACATAGCAGATCCACGGGAAGATACATTTAAATGGTCCATCAACACATGCCCAGCATTCAATGCAGACAACGAGAACCAAGGAAAAACAAGGCCCAAGTGAAGACCAGCCGTTGTAATACTAGGCACCCGCAAGTACCCCTGCACTACGAAAATGTCAAGAGGATTTTGATGATTATACAAATAAATTATTGGCCGAGATTCTCTCCCTTCAAGAGACTTATCTTGCACAGTAACAGCAACCCGCACACCCATCGCATACAGAACTAGTCTGGCAGTAAGCGCTAAAAGATCTGAAGCCAATTTTTTTTGCTGCAACGCCAGCACCCATAATTGAACTATATACACAACAAAAACAAATACAAGAACAAATATACGTGCTACAGCACGAATCGGCACCAAAAGGAGATTTTTTAGACCAGAAACTCTCAACTTCATCAAATCAACTTATAACAGTCATACCATCAACGATATTCTTTTTGCTCCCTGTAATAAATCTGAACTGCACGACTAAAGCCATCAAGGTCTCGAGGATCTTGAGGAAGCTTTAGATCTGTTGACCGCCCACGACGGCAGTGAATCGTCCCCAGCGGTGCCAACAAACGACTCAACAATAAGCGCAACGGTTTGTGGCGAGTACCAACAGCAACGGCGACCTCTAATTCTTCGTAGCGAAAAACCCATGGAACGATGCTGCCGCCGTAGTACTGAGCCAACATCCAAGCGCTGGACGAGACCCGCTCTTCAATCGGTGTCACCAACGATCCATTTGGGGCAATTATGATTTCACCGTGATCTCTCAACAACGTGGAGGCACTCATCAGGCCTGCAAGACGTGACTGGGGCTTTCGATGATCAATCACAGCTGAACCGGCATTCCGCGCCGCAGCCACATAACCAGGCAGTACCCATTTAAAATGCAATTGAGCCGTGGTGAGGCTAGGCAATTTGAGTACGGCCTGAATAACCAGCCAATCACACAGACTACGGTGATTAAAAATGTGAACCAAGGGGGTACCAGGCTGTTCAGAGGGTTGGCTGTCGTCCACCACCACTTGCACGCCTAAGGCCCGCAGGGCTCCAGCAGACGCCAAGGTCATCAATTGGGCCGCCAAGACTGGTCGACTGAGCAGTACCGCTGGAATTTGCAGACCGTACAGCACAAATCCAAGGCCAGCCCATGCCATACGGGAGGCCACCCGAGCAGTCAAGACCAACGGATTGCGAATCACAGGCGACTTCAACGCCGGTAACGTGCGAGGAGACTCCAGCTGGCGGGCTTCCTGACCGATCGGAAAGGTGGTACGGAATGGGAAGTCCCCATCGAAATTGCCATTCACCTGCGTGCTCATCACGAGATGGTTGTAAAAGCGATAGAAAAGCGGCCGATCACTGGGCTGAGGATCACCCCAGAAGTCGTCGAGGGGCTTCTGATCCGTAAGACCCTCCAAGTTATAAAAGGTGTTGCCCATCGTCTTGGTGGGTACCGCATGGAACAGTGCTTGCAGGCCCACCGTGCTGTTCACAGTGATCACACCACGACACGTTCTTAGATACCGGCTTAAGGGGCCATCATGGAAGTAGTGCACCCGGCCGATAACTCCATAACGTCGGGCTAACAGGGCAATCAACAGGCCGTAATTGTTGTAGCCCCGATCGCGCGGATGATGTTTAAAGGCCAGTTGATCAGAAGCATGGGCATGTTCGGAGAAAGATCGGATTACATCTTCAATGAAATCGTGCATGCCCCGGTAGGGGGATCCCATTTGAATTTGAGAATCGCTAGAAACCTGCAAAACAGAGAGGAAAAATGACTCATGCTCCAGGAGCCGCCGCTTCACATCCCTCTCGGTCCAGCGGTACAGCCAATAGCGCCAGCTACCGCGCACCTGGCACCACAAAAAACGGGGAGAAGGCTGCAGTTTGTGCTCCCCTTCGATGATGGGGTAATCGGTGAAAGCATGTTGAATAAACGTGGGCGCTTTCCAGGCCTTGCGCCATCGCGATCCCGGATCAAGAACGATGTCTTGGGGCAGTTGATCCACAGGAGCGAGGTTCTGATAAAACTCAACTGGCTTGTTGAGATTGGAGCGAGCATTCACCCGATCACGCTCCAAAGTGATGTAGTTCGGGCGTAGATAGCCAAGTTCAAACACCCACGCTTCGATATCTAGCGACTGAGCTTCTTCAATCGCGATCCGGTGGGGAATGATGAAATCGCCATACATAAAGATGTGGCGAATGCCACGCTCCTGGAGCAGACGTCGGACAAACGGACGCCATGCCTCCATATCACCGCTGAACGGCACGGTCACCTCAGACGAGAACCCAAATTCCCGCAACGGGAACACCACTTTGGTTACAGGAATGCCGCAGCCCCTGAGGTAATTGCAATACCGCGCAAAAAACAGACCAATCGGACCCATCAAGAGGAGGACAGGACCATCAATGCGCACTTGCACCAGTGCCGGCGCCCGTCCCCTACCCAAATCGCTCACCATCGGGTGTATCAGCATGAAATCCTGGCACGCCCTAACGACGGCGCAGTCGACCCCAGTGGCGAAATAAGGCCTGCACCAGCGTGCGGCGTGGGGGCGGGGCCTCTTTCCAAGCAATCAATTCATCAATAGCCTGCTCAGGAGTGATGAACCATCCACTGCCACGACTGACGTAGCGGGGGTACTCGATCAAGGCGGCATGCACGAGCGCATCAAGCGAGAGGGAACGGCCTCGCCTCGAACAGGTTTCACGATCACGGGTCAACCCCCAGCCCGCATAAAAAGGCAAACCCCAGCAATGCACCTCCACGCCACGCAGAAGGCCCTCAAATCCCGCCAGGGATGTGAGCACATGCAATGCGTCGACCTGGGTAAAAAGCTGATCAATCGACCCCGAAGTCAGCACCTCATCGCAACAGCTCTGTGCGATCTCCTCCCCCACACCGGCACGACAGAGGCCTGCAGTGACATCAGGGTGAGGCTTATAGACGAGATAGGCCTCAGGTTCAGCTACCCGCACTGCCTGCAACAAACCGAGGTTGGTGCACAGGCCAGGGGCACCAAACCGAATGGAGGCATCACTCTCAACTTGACCCACCACCAAAACCACGCGTTGAATCCCATGGGGGCGCTGCCAGGAGGCCGCTTGCAGGTTGTATTTGGTGATCGCCGCACCCACCAACCGCTGCCGCAATTGTGCTGCACGCTCAAGCTGGAGCAATGTCCACTGGCGATCAAACAGCAATAGTTCTAAATCGCTGGGCACAGTGGCGTCGTAGTACATGCCCCGGGCATCCACCACCCAAGAGATCGGATCAATGAGATCTGCCCCCAAGCCCACCGATCGAAGGAAACCATCTTCCACGTGCAAGGTCGGTAACTGGCGACGATCCGCAGCGCGCAGCACCCGTGGTTTACCCCGACGGCCCCACACCGCCACTGCATTCATGCCACTGCCTGGAACCATCCATGGCATTGGGAACCTCACATCGCTCCCGGCTAAGAAACGGCGCAGGTTGCGTTGTTTCCAAGGCGTAAACCCAAAGGCCTGCACTCGTCTGGGGGCCAACGCGCGCATACGACGCTGCAAGCCAATGGCCCTCATCAGAGTTTCAATCGAGCAGGGTTCGTGCTGATGAGGATCAATGCAACAGGGATATGCAATGAGTGCTCCATGCACTAAAGCCATTAACGAAACCCCTCGCTGACGGCGGTCCGGCGCAGCTAATCGGTCGTGGGTGAGCCCCCAACCGGCATAAAACGGCATCCCAAAACAATGCACTTGCCTCCCCCAGAGCAGCGCCTCAAATCCCATCTGAGAGGTGACGACATAAACTGCCTCAGCCCGTTGCAGCAGTCCAGCCGGATGCAAGCCATCGGCACTCAAACGAATGCGGGGATGAACCAGATCCTTTGCACTGAAATGCCCCCGCGCCCGACCATGAATGACGTCGGGATGCACTTTCACGACAACCGTGCAGGACGGATAATCCGCTAGTGCCTCGCGCAGCATCTGAAGGAAATGCTCTGGGCTGGCCCAACCGAGGGGAATCGAATAATCACCGGCAGATTGATCCACCACCAACACAAAGGGCTCCTCAGGAACGGGAGACTCCTGCACAGGATTGACTTTGCTGAGCCGTTGCTCACACCACAGCGCCTTGACCTGCTGCGCCCGGACGCGCTGATCAAGCGAAAGCGGCAGCGTGATCAAGTGCTCGAGCCGACTGGGAGCAGTTGCATCAAAGTGAACTCCCAGATCATCAATGAGAAGAGCAAGCGGCGGATCGCCTCTTCCCTTACCGAGGGAGCGCAGGAAGCCATCCTCGATGTGCCATACCGGAAGCCCCCATTGCTGACCGAGCCCTTCCACCCGCCGCGCACTCGGACGGCGACCCCAGGCCAGCAAAGCGTCTACATCGCGACGACGTCCTGGCAGCAACTGAGCCGGGGCCAACAACTTCGGCAGGGTTTTATACACAAGCATTCCCCGGGACGGCACACCGAGTCGAGCAGCAGCAAGCCTGGTCATCGGGTAAGACAGGGCATACCGAATCCTCTCCGATGACGGCCAATGCTGCAGCGCTGGCCTTGATCCCCGCCCGCGGAGGATCCAAGGGAATCCCAGGGAAAAACCTTCAAGAGGTCGGAGGCCATCCCCTTGTGGTTCGCTGTATTCATGCGGCGCAGGCAAGTCATCGCGTCACCCGTGTCGTGGTCAGCACTGATGACGATGCCATCGCAAAAGTGTCACGGGACGCTGGGGCCGAAGTCGTACAACGACCGAAGACCATTGCAGGAGATAGCGCCAGTTCTGAATCGGCTCTGCTGCATGCCCTCGATGAACTGACAATTCCAGATCAATCCCCAAATGGACTCGAAACCAATCTGGTGTTTCTGCAGTGCACATCACCGTTCACCACTGGCGCAGAGATCGACACGGTTCTCGCAGCACTCGACCAACCGGAGATCAATAGCAGCTTTGCTGTTGCTCCTTGGCATGGCTTCCTCTGGAGGATGGATGGGGACGGCATCAACCATGACCCAAGTTCACCGCGCCAACGGCGCCAAGACCTCGAGCCAAGTTATCTAGAAACGGGGGCGATCTATGCGATGCGCACCGCCAACTTTCGCGCGGTTGGGCAACGGTTCTGCCCCCCATGGCAACCCGTCATGCTTTCAAATCCCGGTCCCGAAATCGACACCCCACAAGATTTGGCTCTTTGTCGAAGGATTGCCTCTGTCTTATCCAGCTAATTTCAAAGGATTCGTACTCCATCTCGATGGCGCCTAGCGCTCCCAAGCGTCTCGAAGGTCGCAAAGTCGCAGCGGTGGCCTGTTTCGACTCATTCGGAAAGTTGGCGATGACGCTGCTGGCGGCCTGCCGCAGGGAAGGAGCCGAAACCACGCTTTATCTGGTGGAGCTCAACAATCGAGCATTATCACGACGGCAACGGTTGGAAATCCGTCGGATCGACCCGCGGACACCCATCAAAAAAAATCTCTGGGGTGACCTTCGTGACCTCTGCAGCCCGATGGCTGGAGACGTTGATGCCCTCATCCTTGGCCTTGATGGTAAACGCAGTCGCGATGCTCTGCTGCAACTCCAAGGTGCCTGGGGCAGTTGTCAAACCAGGCCACGCCTGATCAGTGCCTATCCCGGCATTCTCTTTCGCTTCGCCCTGGAAGGAATGCTCGATCGCTCCGGTGCTGATTTGTTGTGCCTAAATAGCCAGCATGACCTCTCGACTTACCAAAAAGGCTGTGCCGCATTGGGGCTCGATAGCCGCAACGCAGTGGTCACCGGCCTACCGATCCTCTGGCGAACCCATCCCCGAACGGCATTACCTGAGCATCCGTCGATCGTCTTCTTTGAACAGCCCTCGATTCCTGTTCATCCCCTGCAGCGCCGGTTTGTCTGTGAACAACTACGGGATTTATCGGCAGCCTGGCCCAACCATTCGGTGATTTTCAAACCGCGCACCTCCAGCATCGAGAGCACCCTGCACCGTCGCCATGGGGAAATGGCCAGCGTGATCGACACCATGTCGCGTCAACAGAGCAACCTGAAGCTGAGCTTCAAGCCGGCTACTCAACTCTTACGCAAGTGCGGCTGCGCCATCACGGTGTCGTCGACGGCTGCGCTGGAGTCCATGGCCATGGGCATCAGCACGCGCATCGTGGGCGATCTGGGAGTGACCGAAACCTTGGGGAACCATTTCTTTGCCGATTCTGGTGCGATCGCCAACTTTGAATCCATTCGCGACAACCCCTTTGAGGTGCTGCATGACAACACCTGGCTGCAGACCCAAGGCTGGAATCCAGATGGAGATGACCGCTTTATTGAAGCCTTAGTCAGCCGTCTCCAAAACGAGCCGCCTCCGCTGTCGGCGAACGATTTAGGCCCGATCAGCTGGGGAAGTGAAGCTTGGCAACGCACTGCTTTAGGCAATGGTGGCCGCAAGATGTTGAGCAGTGGGGGAGCTCGTTCCAGTCAACAAAAACGCCATCACACCCGTCGAATGATTCGAACGGTTCGAGACAGTGTTGTGGGTTTTGGTTGGTTATCGAAACTGCTGCGTAAGTAAGTGAGCATCGTTCTGGTTTGCGATGGTGCACTGGAGCAGTACAGCTGCCATCGCTTCGCGGACGCCTGGCGCCAGACGGGTCGACGTTGCCTCGTGGTGGGGGCCCCAATAGCAGGAGAACTGCCCTTGCCCAATCGCCCTTGTGACCTAACACTTCATCCGAAGGAACTCCTTGGCAGCACGGTGTTTGATCACGCCAATGCCATTGGTTTATTTCTACGCAATCCCGCTGACATCGAAACGATCACGAAGGGTTATAGAGCCCTTCGCCAAAGCCGTGGCCTCTGGGCTGCCCCAATCTTCAGCGGACCTCTGATCCCTCTCGCTGGAGACGACCTAATCGATGCTTTTTTGCGGCGCCTCAGTTGTGACCTGATGATTGTCAGCGGCGACGATCAGTTGAAGCAACTGAAGGCCATGACAAGCTTCTGGCCCGCTGAGCTGAGCAAGCCCCAAATCTTGGCGACGGGCTTCTGGTTTCCGACGCCCCCCCCGACACCGCCCAACTCCAAACCATTGCTTGTAGCGCTGTTACAACGCGAGATCCCAAGGCGCATTGGAGATAAGGAGCAATTGATTCGGCTTATAAAACGCTGGGCTCGCGGACAATCCGAATGGACCATCGTTCTGCAACCGGATCACCCTTGGGAGTTGACGCCAACCGTGCCGACTGACAACACCAGTCAACCAACAAATGTGGTGGAGGCGGCACCGGAACAAATGCTTGGACTTCTTCGTCAGTGCACGGCATGCCTGACGGTGAGTTCCCCCTGGAGCCTGGTGGCGATGATGGGTGGAAGAATCCCTGTAGTTGTAGGGGACTACGGCATTCAATCCGAGCAACACACCACCAGCTTTTTCGGCTGTGGAGCCATGCATCGTCTCCGCGATCTAGGGGGACTTCACAAATTGCAGAAGCTTCCCTTGGTCAACCAAGGTTGGCTTGAGGCCATAGGGGGGAGCATCAAAGACGGTCCGGCCCGCCTACTTGTCGCTCTCGACACCTTGCGTCCCGCGACGACTGCTCCATGACGACTGCTCCATGACGCGTCCGCTGAAACTCCTGCTCATCGCCGACAGCGACAGTCAACTTTTGGCCTGTGAAGCACTCTGTCGATGCCAAACCGCATGGTCCGTGGAGTTCACAATCAATGTCATTCCCAGGGAGGGAACGCCCCAACACATCCTTCAACGCATCGCCAACCTGGGCACGCTCTGGCGTCAGAACCTGAGACGACTACTTAATAATCCGAAGCTTCTGCGGTTCGACGCTGTTGGTGTGTTCCTCACAGGGAGCAAGCTGAACGACATCCGAATCGCCCTCGAACGGCACCAGCAACGACCCAAGCTTTTTTGTGGATTTAATGGCGTCGTGCTGAATCACTTTATTGAAGGAATCAGCTGGCGCTTGGGCTATGACCTGATCTGCCTCAGTGGCCCACGCGACCGCGATGCTCTGAACCAGCTAGTGGCCAATACCCCCTTCGCTGGCCAGCAAACGGTGCTGACCGGGCTGCAACGCAATGGAACGATCGAAACGCTCATCCCCCCTGCCCAACGGCCGAAACGGCTGGTCTTTGCGGAGCAAGTTGTGATGCCCTGCTCCGCCAGAGATCGGGCAGAAATGGTGCAGATTTTGGCGGGGTTGGCGACCCGTTCACCCAACTGGGAGGTGCTGATCAAGCCCCGGATCGCCCCTGGTGACGCGACATTTCACGACGTGGAAACCCACATCAGCTCGACCCTGCGCCAAACACTGGGAGTCCCGCCAGCCAACTTGAAACTCGACTACCGCCCCTTACCGGACTTACTGCGTAAAGCGCCTCTGATGGCCACGATTTCATCGACGGCATTTTTTGATGCCCTGGACTTTGGATGTCGTCCCGTGGCCATGAACGATCTCGGACTCCACGCCAGCCACGGCAGCCATGTGTTTGCGGGTAGCGGTGTCTGGCGTTCCCTGCGCGATGTGCCTGATCTTGATGCGCTTGAACACGAGGTCCAAGAACCGAATCCTCAATGGCTGGACTGGATGGGATACCACAAGCGCTATTGCGCTGACGATTTATTCGACGCTCTCGAGAACATCGAGCCGCCAAGAGCAAAGGGCATCACGCACTGTGGCTATCCAACCAATACTCAGTCCAGTTTCAATCAACTCAGAGTCAGCGCAGAGGCGGCCATTTGCACAGCTGATTGGCGCGGAGCCGCTGACTTGCTCTCTCAAGCCGCACAAATGCGCCCACAGCACCGAGGGGTGGCCCGTCGCCTCGTGGCCGTGTCCTGCCGGAACCCATTCCTGCGAAGCGTCGGGCTCATCCTCACGTATCGAGATCTGGGGTAATGTCAGCCTGGGACTGACCTTGAGGAGTTGAAGCGAGCACGGTGAAAGGCATCCTGATCGAACGCAATTTCACCCAGTTCGTTGTCTTTGCAGAAGACAGCATTCTGTCGGCGCTTAGCAAGATCACGGCCAACCAATCAAGGCTGATCTTCGTCGTTTCCGAGAGCGGCATTCTCCAGGGTGTACTCACCGACGGAGACTTTCGACGTTGGATTGCAACGTGCGGAGAGATCGACCTCAACTGTCCTGTGACAGCAGCAATGAACACAAGCTGCCACTCAGCACCGGAAGGGAGCTCAACACTTGAGCTAGCCGCTCTGCTGAATTCACGAATCATTGCGCTGCCTTTACTCGACAGCCACGGACGGATCGTGTCTGTGGCACGGCTTGGAACGGGCGCATTACAGCTTGGACAACACCCGATTGGTGAAGAACATCCATGCTTTGTGATTGCGGAAATTGGAAACAATCACAACGGCGATATCAATATCGCACTGCAACTCATTGATGCAGCCCATGCAGCTGGCGCGGACTGCGCGAAATTCCAGATGCGTGACATGGGGCGCCTGTATAGCAATTCAGGGAAGAGCAGTGATATGGCATCCGATCTCGGAACGCAATACACCCTCGATCTTCTCGAACGCTTCCAACTAAGCGATGACGAGTTGTTCCGTTGTTTCGATTACTCAGCCAGCAAAGGGCTAGTACCCCTATGCACCCCATGGGATGACACAAGCCTGCAAAAACTCAATCAGTGGGGAATGGATGGGTTCAAAGTTGCCTCTGCTGATTTCACAAATCACGCCTTATTGACACAACTTGCGGCAACTGGAAAGCCACTAATTTGCTCCACCGGAATGGCGTCAGAGCTAGAAATTCGCTCTGGCATTCGCCACCTTCAAAAAGAAGGAGCCTCTTATGTTCTACTGCACTGTAACTCCACATACCCAACCCCTTTCAAGGACGTTAATCTCCGCTACTTAGAACGTCTTCGTGAATTAGCAGATGCGCCCGTGGGATATTCAGGCCATGAACGAGGCATCGAAATCCCCATTGCAGCAGCAGCACTTGGAGCCGTGGTGATTGAAAAGCACATCACTCTGGATCGAGGGATGGAAGGCAACGATCACAAGGTGAGCCTCTTACCGGATGAATTCAACCAAATGCTTCTTGGCATCCGTCGGGTTGAAGAATCAATGGGCCAAGGAGGTGAGCGAAGTATTAGTCAAGGCGAAATGATGAATCGCGAGGTGCTTGCCAAGAGCCTTGTAGCGTCGTGCGACATCGATGCTGGAACGACAGTCACAGAAGTCATGGTGAAAATCCAAAGCCCGGGGCAAGGACTGCAACCCAATCGACTTCACGAATTAGTTGGCAAAAAGCTTCCAATTAGCAAGAAGAAGGGCGATATTTTCTTTCCCTCAGACCTTAAATTGCAATCGGCTAAACCACGATCATTCAAATTTGCGCAACCCTTTGGACTACCAGTTCGTTATCACGACATCAGTACATTTTCGAAAGTAAGCAATCTAGATCTTGTTGAAATTCATCTGAGCTACAAAGACCTCGAGGTTGATCTCGATGTCGTCATTCCAGAGAAACAAACCTTAGGGCTTGTGATTCATGCGCCTGAGCTATTTGCTGGCGACCATACACTTGACCTGTCGACGGCTGAAGACAAGTATCGGAGCCGTTCCATCAAAGAGCTGCAAAGAGTTGTTGACATTTCAAAAAATCTTCGCAAACGCTTTAAGTGCGAGGAACCAGTTCTTTTAGTTACCAATGTTGGTGGTTTTTCTGAGCACCATCATCTCGACTCCAAAGAAAAAAAGCCCTTATACGATCGACTCATTCAAAGCCTTCAAGAAATATCAACCGACAATGAAGTAGAAATTATCCCCCAAACAATGCCACCATTTCCTTGGCATTTTGGAGGTCAGCGTTATCATAATCTTTTTGTTGATGCCAACTTTATTCAAGCCTTCCATAAAGATACCGGAATGAGGGTTTGCCTTGACGTATCCCACTCGAAATTAGCCTGCACTCACTTGGATGCCTCGTTTAGCGAGTTCCTGAAAAAAATTCTACCTTTCACTGCACACTTGCATTTAGCAGATGCCCAGGGAGTTGATGGCGAGGGGCTTCAAATCAAAGAGGGAGAAATTGATTGGGTAGAGCTTTTTAATTTAATCAACACTTACTGTCCAAATGCATCATTTATTCCTGAAATCTGGCAAGGACACAAGAACCGCGGGGAAGGGGCTTGGATTGCTTTAGAACGCCTAGAGGATTACTCTTTGGCAACGAAAACGAACCCAAAATAGCGTGAACCAACTAAAACCCAAACAAATCATTTTGCATTGCGGCTTACACAAAACTGGAAGCACCTATCTACAACGAAATCTCAAAAGCAAGCACAAAGCCTTATTAGGCCATGGAATTTTATATCTTGGCCCAACAACATTTAAAAAGCAATTATGCCTTCTCTGGAGATACCTTCAGTGGGGAGAAAACAAGACAAAGCCATCACAAAAGCTTACACTCCAAACGCTAAAAGCGTTAACCGAACAAGCAGGTGATTCGCCAGGAGAGATTCATACAATACTCATTTCTTTCGAAGCTATTTTCGGAACACTAAGGACTGGATTAATTCAAAAAAATCGAGAAAAAAAGTCTAATCGTGAAAATAATCCAGGGCTCTATCGTTACAGCAAAAAAAGAATGAAGCGCCTAATGCGTGGACTAGAGTACACATTAGGGGCCTCAGATGTTAACTGGACAATCTGCTTCGCCAGCAGGCAGCAAGATGACTTCATTCGCTCATGCAATATTCAGCTAATCAAAGAAGGTCATGATCCAACAGGCCTAGACGTTGAAGAATTCTCGAAAAGATCCAACTTTTCGCATGCCAACACAGACAATTTAATCAAGAAACTAAGCCCACTGAAGGAAAATCGCAATATCAAAATTATTCCCTTTAGCTATGAGAATAACAGTGACAAATCTGAGCCAACTATCTATCTAGACAATTTCATTAACCTCATTTTACCCGAGAAAGCGGAGCAAATTATACCTATCCTAATTAATAAATCAGAATCAAAAAATTTACACAAGAACATTAACCCTGGCATCAGTGAGAGGGGGCTTAATATTGCAAAAGAAGCACGACCAATTTTCACAAAACAAGAGTGGAAGTTGTTTCGCAAATTCCTAGAAAAAAATTTCGTCAAGAGCAGTTAACCAATGGCCCAACCTCACCACTTCATTCGAATCAAGCAGTGCAAGCTCCTCTATGGACGCGTACCAAAAGCGGCAAACTCATCAATCAAAGCGGCCCTATGTAGGCTCTTAAGCGAACGACCACCCAAAGGAACGAAAACAACATCAGACAAGTTCTGGCAACATGAAACAAACAACGAAACTGAATTAATTACACTCCGCAAGGCACGAAGATATAGACACAGCCACTGCAGCTTCAGTTTTGTACGCAACCCTTTTGATCGCCTGATTGCTGCTTACAACAACAAAGTCATCGAAATAGATGAACCGCCACTACCTATGCAACAGATGGGAGTTCATCACGATATGTCATTTGAATCATTTCTCGACGTCTTGATTGACACACCTATCCATAGCTACGACGTACACGTCTTACCCCAAAGTCATTTGCTATGCCTAGGACGACAGATAATTCCAAAATTCGTCGGCAGAGTCGAGCAAATCGATGAACACTGGGGCATTCTGCGGGGGATCCTGCAACGGCAAGGGATTGAAGTCATGCAATCATTACCACAAAAGAATGTACGCCGAATCGAAAAAAATAGCCTGCAAAAGTACTTTTATAATGACGCATTGATTAACAAAGTGCTTCGAATTTATGGCGGTGATGTCAGTTTATTTTATAACGACGTAAGCATTGACAACTTGATTGCCAATACCCCTCTACCTAACATTGCTCCACTTCAATCTCGCTCCCTAAAACTATCAAGCTGGCTTCGTAACAATGTCCTCAAGCGCCGAGCAGAACAACTGGCTTAGCGATTTACATTGTTATCGAGCCATCAAGAATAGTCTTGCTGCTCGACATCATCACATCGCCGAGGCTTATCAACAACAATGGCCTAACTTCATCATTGTTGGATCTGCGAAATCTGCAACTACCTCGTTAGCAACGGTACTTGGCCGACACCCGGAGATCCAAATCAGTGGATCGATGGAACCGAAATTTTTTGGCCGCAATTACATACGTGGATGGGAATGGTACGGGCAACAATTCCCCGGGGCAAAACGCCACCGCCTGCGTGGGGAAGCAAGCACGATGTACACCTCCTCTTACCGCTCCTATCAACACACACCACAACTCATCCGCCATTATCTCGGCATCATTCCACTGATCTATCTCGTCCGTCATTCCTTACGGCGCAATGAATCCCATTGGAGACATTGGCGAGGCAGGGTAATGATTGCCCTCCCTTTCACCAACTCCTGGAGTCAAAAGCTCTCAAGCAGCGCGTGGTAAAAGCATCTCTCTACCACCAACAACTCATGCGGTATCGCCGATGGTTTCCTGCAGAATCAATCCACTGCCTCACCACAGAAGAGCTCAACGCAAACCCTGTCGCGAGCCTGAATATCGTTTTAAAATTTCTTGGTCAACCACCAGACGCCTCTAAGATCCTTCTCTCAGAGGAACTACCTGTTACGAAATCGGCAGGGTCAAAAGGACGACGAGAGGTCGCACAACCGCAATGGACAAACGAACTCAAGAAGCAAACTATTGAAATCATTCAACCTGACAGTGAGCAATTTTCAGGAAACACTTCAATGGCCAAAAATACTTGGGGATGGGACTAAAAAGTAAAGCAATCAAGACAACAGATATAGATTAACTTCTAAAAGGCAATAACAAGTCACAAAGCAAAAGGGAATTACTATCGCACTAACTTTATTAAAAACTAATCTAATTTGTAAATATACAATAATCAACACAAGTATACATGATCAGAAGAGAACTGAACCAACACAATGAAAAGGCTACTTATGGCAATGAGCTTTAAATCGGTACGAAGGATTGGTTGCTCCGTGTTTTGTCTTACGACCAGAAACTCTTTTCCTCCACATTCGAAAAGAGGATGCTTTCATTTCTTTTCTCATAAGCGTAATCACCTCATTTTCGGACAATTCAAATTGGTATTCAATCGCTTCAAAAGGCGTACGATCTTCCCATGCCATTTCGATAATGCGATCAATCGAAGCGGATTGCAAATCACTCATACGAATGACAATGACATTTCTTAGAAAAAAATTTAAGCGGGGGTGGGCTCAGATTCCCCAAGCTCAGGGAATCTCACAACAAGCAATTCTTCTGATATGAAGTCACCATGTTGGTCTAGAAGCTCTGGATGAGTCGTCAACAAACCGGTACGATCTCGGCGCTTTGAAAGCGATGACCTATTGATGGATTGGGTATTCAAGCCTAGGCTCATCATTCGAAAAGCATGGACAAGAAGAAAGACGAACGTGCCAGCAAAAACGAACGGAAATAGAACACTCAACATCGGATCAACCCTCTCGCTTGGCCACAGGGACGTCGGTTGGCTGTGCCAAAACATATACAACACCCGTCGTTAAAACGGCCGTTACGGCAATCAGAGCAAGGATTGCAGCGGAATAATCGCCCATGTCATTTTGTCGTGTAACGAAACGTTACGCGATTTTAGCCCTATCCGTGGCGATCAAAATCGGCGCGCTCGATGCAGGACGGGTTTGACGAGCAGGAACAGGGTCCGTTGTTTGCGCGAAATATGGCTAAGTACATCAATGAGTAGTTCTAATTCTGCGGGAGCACTACAAAGGAAACAGCAGTCGCGACCGCGTTATGGGAAAAACCAAAAAACTGTCAACCGAACCAAATGACCAGCTGATCACCTCCCTCATTGGGATGGCAGCCGTATTTGTGTCATGCGCGATCTGGTGGGCTATTGCGCCCCAATGGCTCACCAGCACATGGCAAACCTTTTAAGCAGCCATCGACAGATTGTCGGATAAAACCAGCGGATAGCTGGGCAATGAATCAACTTGTCCAAAAGCAATGGCGCGAGCTCTTTCATAGAGGACGCTGTCGATCTCACCAGCCACCTCGAGATCGACAGCAATCCTTGCCCAGTTGTTGATTTCAGCCTGGTCCACAGAAATAAGCTTCGTTGCTGAGAATTACAAGGACCCCTGGAGGGATATGCAAGTAGAAGTCAGCATCACCAAATCTTTCCTCCAGCACTTCATTGCTTATTCAGGACCCTCCAAGCCACATAACCCAGAGCACCCAGAACAACGAGAGGCAAGATCGCTTTAACGAATCCCAGTGCAACCCAAACGATCACAAGGCCAACACCCACCCCAACGCCTGCTTTTTTAACCATCACCTGACTCTCATCAGTCATCCTGGACCATTTGGGGAGAGGCATAACGAAAACCGTGCTTCAAGGCTGAAATCCAAACATCTACGATTTTGACCTAAGGATCCAGTCCTTGGGCCCTCGCAAATAGCTACAGCCACTTTCCAAATCAACCGGAAGTCGTTTGAACCTCCCAAGAAAACAATCAGGTAAAAGAATGGGAGGTGATCGGAACGTATTCGTCGTCGTCACCAATCATCTGAACAATTTGAATATCCACAAAAGACTGTTTCAGGGCCAGGATCTGAAGCACATAACAATCAATAGCCTGCCCCAAATCGTCGAACGACTCAATAATAATAGAGGTATCCTCGTCGTCAACACGGACTTGATAGAGCATCAGAAAGGATCGTCAATGAATAAAGAGAACTGATAAGCTACAAGAAATTGACGGCATAAGGTTATTACCAATAATTTCAAAGAAAGAATTCGCACAAATTGGCACGATTGTCCTAATTTTCTAATAGCTATTAGCCAAAATGATGCTTAAACAAGATTACTAGCTACAACGTTCTTCTTCTGCTAATTCACGCAAAAACCGACGCCGCTGGGGGGATTCGTAACCGGTGAGTTGAGATGCGCTGGAATGGGATGCAGCTTGTTTGAACTCCTTACGAGGAGTGAGGTCGGTTTTGTTCATGACATCAAAATTTATCGGTTCTCGCGCAGTGGACCCTTCTGTCGAGGATTCTTTGGCGTGTATGGAAACATACAGGCCTATGGCCAATTTTGCAAATCCTTAACTCAACGCACTGGTGGCGAGCAACGCCTCCAACCCGCGGCTTGCATCGTTTTCCACTCAACAATGGCGCTATCCCTGAGCATGCGACGACGCGCCTGCGGGATTGGATAATCGGGCTTTCTCCAGCGAAAGGTTCGAATGGTGACCCACAAACCCAAATTCGACGGTTCATCAGCACTGAACTCACAGACCAGTTCTTGCTGTTCATTGACGAGCCACCCTTCACCGTCTTGCGGCTCGGAAGTTTCATCAGGAGTTTTTGTTTGCTTCCACATCAACTGAGTCTGGCGACCACAAAGGAACAATTGGCACGTTGCAACGGATTACCAAGTAATAGAGATAAACCCCCAAAAAACAAATCAGCAAAAAGCCCGCACAAATATCAGCAATCAAACAACAGATCAATCAGTGATTCCTGCAATTGCAAGCAACAAATTTAAAGTCAAGGCGTGAACCATTCATACATCTAACGCGCATGAAATATCAAAACTATAATTCCATGAATAGAAAATTTGCTTCACTACAAGTGTAGAAAAGTGGTCGTCAGCAGATGTGATGAATTTAAATGGCAATATAACTTGATCAATACAGAAATCAGAAGCAATCCGCTAACTGAAATTGACAATTGCATAAGTGTGCTTAAAGCTCACAACATTGGAGCAATCAAAAGGAACAATGACTACTCACAAGCAAAACAATAACGAGCAAAAGTAGATCAAGTTTGATCGATTTAATATCCACGCTCTTTGTAGAGCTGCGCAGCCGATGCATCGACATAAGCATTGACTTTTTTCAAGAAGGCAATCAGACGTTGCTTGAACTTGCTCATCATGGGAAAGAAGGGGAAGGGATTAACGAAATAACGCTGATACCACAATAAGCATGGATTTTGGTGCCGTCATTACAAGTTGAGTGATGTCAGCGGCTGCTCGGAAATCACCAAACAGCCAACTCGAGCCAAAACAAGCCAATCAGAGACATGGACGCGATGCTGATAGAAATCCATTGGTCTTTGAGAGCGCGAGTCATAATCCCTCCAATAACAATTCAGTCAATCGGCTCAGGCCTAATTTCGCCACCCCAGCCAACAGCGGAGTTCACAACCCACGAAGTCAAGGATCGCCATCAAGTCAGCATGAGAGCACACACAAGTCAACTAATTTCAAACATCGAAGCAGAATCAAGCTCATACCAGAAAAATCACACTCGACGGGTGTAGTATCAGCAGAGGATCATTAACCAATTATTTCAAATTTCAAAGACGATAACGAAAACACATTGACTTTTGAGCAACTAAAGCTCTGTGCGGAAACAGTTAGATCTATAAAAGAATCGGGATATATATCGCCAACCCCAATCCAAGCCCAAACAATTCCCAAGGTACTCCAGGGCAGAGACGTTATGGCGTCAGCCCAAACTGGCACTGGAAAAACAGCAGCGTTCATTCTGCCAATCATCGAATTGCTTCAGATAGAAGATAGGCCAAAACGATTACAAGTTCATTCACTTATTCTTACTCCAACAAGAGAACTGGCTGCACAAGTTGAGGCCAATGCAAGGGGATACACAAAGTATCTATCCCTACGATCTGATGCTGTTTTTGGTGGAGTCAGCATTCGACCGCAAGTGAAACGACTGCAAAGTGGAGTCGACATTCTTGTCGCAACACCAGGTCGTTTACTTGATCTCATCAATCAAAGAACGATTCGATTCGATAATCTCAAAGTATTAGTGCTTGATGAAGCCGATCGAATGCTCGACATGGGATTTATTCGAGACATCAAAAAAATTATTGAGTTCCTACCCAAAGATCGGCAGAACATGATGTTCTCGGCGACATTTAGCGCCCCAATCAAAAAACTTGCCCTTGGATTACTCAACGACCCTGTAGAGATCAGGGCCTCAATTCAAAATCAAGCCGCTCCCACTGTTGAACACCTTGTTCATCCTTGTGACATGGCTCGCAAAGTTGACCTGCTATGCCATCTCATCAAAACCAACCAATGGAAACAGGTTCTTGTTTTTGCACGCACAAAACATGGTGCGGATAAAGTTGTCAAGATTTTGTGCCATCAGCACATGAAGGCATCAGCCATTCACGGAAACAAAAGCCAAGGAGCAAGAACCCGCGCCCTAGAGGGATTCAAAAATGGAGACGTCAAAATATTGGTCGCAACAGATATTGCCGCACGGGGTATTGATATCCATCAATTGCCATATGTGATCAACCTTGATTTACCGAATGTTGCCGAAGACTATGTCCATCGGATTGGACGAACTGGTCGCGCAGGTGAAAATGGACATGCAATCTCTTTGGTTGCAGCAGAAGAAGCGTTATTACTCAAAGCCATTGAAAGATTTATAGGTAATCCGCTGCCAAAAGTTGATGTTATTGGATTTGAGCAAAAGATTTTAAAAGCTGAACCGCTAAAACAAGGAGGTCAGCGCCAACGTCGTCCTTCTCAAACAGGACGACCGGGACGGAATTCAACAGCTAACTCTGCCTCATCGCAAGAGAGAAGGAGTGACTGGCGAAAATCATCGAGTCGATCATCACAAGGGAGCCGCAAGTCGCGACAACGCTGATTCCCAACATTGAAACCAGCCTCACCATAGGCAGTCGCTATGTCGTATTGAATTGGAACACATAGTTTGTGCACAATGTATTTACATATACAACTATTCACTGTGGATAAATCTAGCTTTTGGTGCTTTTCTTTAGCCAGTCATGATGGACTGACACGATGGCAGTGCAACCCTTGATGCCAACAAATGGAGTCAACAACGTCGTCATGGATCCCAATCTCATTGGCTATCTGGCTGCCAGTCTCACCACCATCAGCTTCTTCCCTCAAGCAATCAAAACACTCCGAAGTGGGGATACCCGGGGCATTTCACTTCGTATGTACTGTCCGTTCACGTCAGGAGTGGTGTTGTGGTCGATCTATGACTGGGTTGTTGGCAATGGCCCGGTTTTATTCGCCAATTTAATCACCTTGATTCCAGCAATAGTCGTTTTAACAATGAAACTTTCACACCTCCGTTGATTGACAAGCACTGATGGAGAAATCGAAACCACCCCAAAATAATCTGATCATGATGATCATTGCCACTGTGGCGCTAGCCGCTCTACTCCTTGCTGGTGTTCTTGGTGAGCGTTGGTGGAGCAGTCAAGGGCAACTCACAGCCCAATTTGAAGCATGCATGGAACAAGCACCTTTTAAACAGAGCTTCAGCCAAACAAGGCCAGAAGATGTGTTATCTCCAAACAATCTTCAAGTACATTTTAATGAATTTGATCAGATTTTTCAAGCTACCGGGTTACCACCCATTTGGAACGGCGAAAAACTCATGCCATGGAAAATATATCACCGAGAATCAATTATTATCGCAAAAAGCTGTCATACAACACTAGGAATTACGCAACCACAAAAACAATTACGCGGAACGTACGGAAAACCAGTATGGGACCCAAACTCCCCAATTTGGCTCGAAGATCATTGAAATCCTCATCCATAAAGCCTTATCAAAAGCACATTGAAGACCACTCATCACGAGGATTCCATACACATGCACACATAATCAGAGTCGATACCGATAAAACCTCCTCCTCGCCAATGCGTATGCAGCGTCCCAGGAAAAGCCAGGGCCAAATCTTCATTAGAAGCGGCCATTCAGCCAGCCGCAAAGAAGAACCGTCGAGAGGCAGATCAGCATCGTCAGGACCTGTCGTCCCAAATGGACCGTATCCGAAGGGTGATCCGAGTGTGAATACATGAACGCCTCGTCTGATGAGGTGAGAGACATGAATACGCAGACAACACGATCGAGTGCGACGTGGAACCGGAATCAACCTTCCCCCACCTAGCCATGCGAGCGTCCACCGCCTACCGAGTCAATGGGCCATCTCTCCTATTTTCAGCGGCTGTCTCGAACGGTGAGGCAAAAGCACCGCAGGCCAGGAGGCTGCTTCGGGACCATCACAAGGGCACGCGCAGCAATGGCGCATTCTCGTAACTTGGGCGAATTCGAAACATAGAACCATGCCTGAGCAGTCCCAGGCGGCAATTTGGCCGGCATTGCTACCGACATTCCTGTTCTTAGGCGGATTGGGTTCGGCGGCACTGCTTACGCAACTCATCGGATAAGCCCCACCACCCAGGCATACCAAATTGGCTGTGCTGGCGCATCACGTGAGCGAGCTCTTGAAAACTCAACTGATACCCGGCACAGCATTTCCGGCAATCCCCAGAGCAACGAGAACGCTTAAATGAGGCCAAATCTTAAGCAAATATAATTACTTATTTGCAAAATAATAAGCTTAAATATTTATCCAAAGAAGTCTGTTTAAAGTTTCGAACAATTATGGAGGCAAGAATGTCTGCTCAATCTAAATCTCCAGCCTGTTTTTTGCGTTGGACCGTCCAAAAAGTAGCCGATAGAATGTACGCCGTAGCCGCAACTATTGATGGAGTTGAGTACGATTTTGTCGGGAACTATAAGTCGATTCGTGACGCTCAACAAGCGGGTCGGCGCTACGCCACAGATCTCATGCATAACTCGATGTCCGGCGGACAGCTGGCCTTCAGGTAAAACACTAGGTACTGCAACAGCTGCGTCTTGAGAACCCAGCCTTAAGGCTGGGTTCTATCTTTTACATTGCCGTCCTCACGTATCAAGAGAACGTTCGGCAGTGGCGCTATCAAAGGACTGAACATTGCAACGAATAAAAGAAGAAAC
>QCVM01000033.1:0-20862 GCA_003210375.1 Synechococcus sp. AG-686-B21
GATCATTCCCCAAATCACATTCCAAGACATCTGGCTGTTAACCGACCCCGTTGAATTTGATGTGAAATATCAAGCCAGTGCGCAGCCGTTCTTGGTTCTTGGCATGTTAGTAACAGCATTGGCAGTGGGCCATAGTTCTCTGACCCAGGTGATGTGAATCGCACCCGTCTCCATTGGGCACTTATTGCAGGGACAGCTGCTGCTGTTGGTGTCGGAGCAGCCCTAGGAACCCGTGCGATCACGCAACTGATTGATTCGACGTTGCCCGATGCGCGGGGAATCGCCAGCTTCAATCGACCAGGGACCATCACGCTGCTTTCGTCCCAGGGCAAGGTCATTCAAAAGTTGGGTCCTGCGACTCGAGAAAAAATCAAACCAGGCGCCATGCCCCTGGTGGTTCAAAACGCTTTTATTGCCGCAGAAGACCGCAGATTTTTTCAACACGATGGCGTCGACGGCTGGGGGATTGCACGGGCGGTAGTCACCAACGTTCGTCAGGGTGCCGTGCGGGAGGGTGCCAGCACGATCACTCAACAATTGGCTCGGATCGTTTTTCTAAGCCAAGACCGCACCATCACGCGCAAAATAAAGGAAGCCGCTCTGGCACTCAAGCTTGAGCGGCAACTCAGTAAGCAACAAATTCTCGAGCAATACCTGAACTATGTGTATTTGGGCTCAGGTGCCTATGGCGTTTCAGATGCCGCCTGGATTTACTTCTCAAAAACCACCGATCAACTGACGGTCGCGGAGGCTGCATTGATCGCAGGACTCCCGCCTGCGCCATCGATCTATTCACCCTTGGTGAATCCAGATTTAGCGCGAAAGCAGCGAGCTTTAGTGCTTAATCGCATGGCCCAGTCGGGATCGATTAGCCGCGTGGAAGCCGAACGAGCAAGCGCCTCCCCCCTCGCCCTAAAACCATCCACACCAAAATATTTCAACAGCTCCGCTCCTTACTTCACCACTTGGGTTGCTCAAGAATTACCCAAGCTGGTGAGCCCAGAACAATTGGAGGTGGGCGGGCTCAAGGTGAGAACCAGCTTGAACCTTGATTGGCAAACAAAAGCCCGCAATGTAATCCTCAAGAACGCCCCTTTTGATACTGAAGGCGTCATGGTGTCGATCGAACCTGGCACGGGCCTCGTCCGGGTGATGGTGGGAGGTCGTGACTTTTACGAAAGCCAGTTTAACCGAGCCACCTTGGCGCTACGCTCCCCGGGCTCCACCTTCAAGCTGTTTCCCTACGCGACAGCCATCGACCTGGGCGTTAAACCGGAAACCATTGTTCTCGATAAAAAGCGCTGCTGGAATGGATATTGCCCGAAGAATTTCGGCAACAAGTACTACGGAAAAGTATCACTGGCGAATGCTCTGAAGAACTCCCTCAATACCGTGGCCGTGCAATTGCAAGACATCGTGGGCTTCGACGCCATCATCAGCACTGCCAACAAATTTGAGATCGGCACCGAACGCCCCCTTGGCAAGTACTACCCGATGGCCATTGGTGCCTATGAGCAAACCGTTATGGATATGGCCGCGGCCTATGCCGGTGTTGCCAACCGTGGCGTCTTCGTCAAACCCACTCCATTTGAAGAAATCCGCGGGCCAGAAGGCAAGATTTTTTGGAGACGACGGGTGGATGGAGACAGGGGAAGGCGGGCTCTGGATAGTGATGTGGCCGATGCGATGAACTGGATGTTCCAGCGTGTGGTGGCCGGTGGAACGGGTATTGCAGCGAAACTGGATGATCGTCAGGTGGCCGGTAAAACCGGCACCTCAGAGGGTGCACGGGACCTGTGGTTCATCGGTTCCATCCCCCAACTCACCACTGCGGTGTGGTTCGGCTACGACGACAACCGAGAAACCAAAAGCAACAGTGGCGAGGCCGCATGGGCGTGGAAACAGTTCATGCTGCGAATCAAAGAGGAACTCCCCGTTCAGGCTTTCCCACCTAAACCTGAGCTGAATCGTCCGTGGCGAGTACCTGGCAAAAAGAAACCGAAGAAAACCGACAAAACGGCTGCTTACCTCGGCTATGAACACGAGAGCGAATCTCCTACAGCAGAACGGGGCGAGGTTTCACCTTTTGGTGAACGTCCAGCAACAGACATTCAGTTCCCTAGGGAGATTGCGCCGCCCGCACCCGTGTCATCACCGAACGAGAGCCAATCACCGGCTCCGCATACACAACGGAATTGGATGAAACCACGCATTCAGGAACGGCGCTGGACCCGCTGAAGAACGGCGGCATAAAACCCATCACCTCCTTCATCATCATCCGGCCATCGTTGTTGTTCTCTCTGCAAGGTCAACCCAGGACAACGGCTGAGTAGATCGGCAATTTGCTGACCATTTTCATCTGGGTGCATTGTGCAAGTGGCATAAACAAAGCGTCCCCCGGGAGCCAACAAGGGGATGAGGCCGTCTAACAACGCCTGTTGCTGCGGAAGCAAATCTTGAATGGCTTTGGGTGTCATCCGCCAACGCGCATCGGGATGGCGAGCCAAGGTGCCCAACCCCGAGCACGGTGCATCGATCAGGATCGATTGAAAGGTTTCACACCACTCGGGGCGCTCCTTCGAAAGCAATGTCGCATCAGCGGCCAAAGCCTGAATCGAACCGAGTCCAAGCCTCGCCGCATTGACTGCCACACGCTTGAGACGTCCCGCAGAACGATCAACAGCCCAGATTTCACCCACATCACCCATGAGTTCCGCCAAGTGTGTGGCTTTACCCCCCGGGGCTGCACAAGCATCCAAAATTCGATCTCCAGGCTTGGGCTCAAGGAGTGGGGCCACCCACTGGGCAGCACGGTCTTGAACACACCAATACCCCTCCGCATATCCCGGCCAATTGCGCAGATCTCCGCTGTGGCCCAACACCTGTAAACCGTGTGCACAGCCTGAAATCGGACGCGTTTCGATTCCCGAATCCGCCAAATCACGACCCACCTGTTCAGGCGAAGACCGCATCCGATTGACGCGCAGATCAAGATCCGGCACTTGATTACAAGCAGCAGCCACCGCGGCGGCACCCTCTGGGCCTCGCCATTCGATCAGCGATGTGCCCAACCAATCAGGCAATGAATTCTGCTGAGCTAACCGAATCGCTGGGTCGGCAGAGAACTCCGGAGTTTCGCCTGCTTCATGGGCCCGCAGCACCCCCCTAAGAAGGCCATTCACCACCGGGGCTAAGCGGGCAAGACCAGATATCTTGGCCAGTTCCACCGTGGTGTTCACAGCTGCCGAGGAGGGAATCCGCTCCATCAACAACAATTGATAAAGCCCCACATGCAGCAACCAGCGCAACTTTGGAGGCTGTTTCGAGGCCGGCACCTTGCCGAGGCGGTCGAGCCAAGCATCCAAGACACGACGCTGACGAATGGCCCCATAGGCAAGCTCTGTTGCCAAGCCTCGATCAGGGCCCCGGAGGGGATAATCCCGGAGGCAGCGTTCCAGCGCCACATCTGCATAGGCTCCAGCTGCAACTGCTTGCAACACCTTCCATGCCAGCTGGCGTGGCGCAATTCCAATGCTCGCAGGGTTGGTCAAGGGCTAAGGGTTGAATGCACCAGACATAGCGGCTGGACGCCAAAGGAACCGATTCAACGGCAAGCGTCCATCTTGATCCACTGGAATTCCCTCCTTGATCAACAATTCCCGTTGAATCCAGTCGCTGCCTTCACGGCTCAGGCTCATCGATATTTGCCCTTTGGCATTCACAACACGATGCCAAGGCACATCGCTCGGCAGTGAAAGCCGCCGAAGCGCCCAACCCACCTGCCTTGCACAGCCCCAAGCACCGATCAAATCAGCAATCTGACCATAGGTGGCGAGACGACCATGGGGAATTTGCTCCACAACAGACCAAACGCGTTGGTCGAAGGTTGGTTGAACAGAAAATTCATCACTTTCCACAACTGCAATGTTTGTCTTCAAACTGTGGATCGACCCGTCCTGTTCATGGCGAAGAAATCCTCGATGAAAAAGCTAAAGACAACAGTGCTTCGGAGCTCCAAGGGGGCCAAATTGAGCAACTCCCTCAATGTTCTGGTGCACTACCAAGGTTTCCTAAACAATGGGGAGGAGTTCGACGCGAGCTACAACTTCAGTACGTTCGATGTTGTCGAAGGCAAAACTCCCTTCGATTTCCAGCTTGGGGCAGGTGAGGTGATCCAGGGCTGGGACAAAGGCCTGGTCGGTCGTCGCCTCGGAGAAGTCGTCGAACTCAAAATCCCTGCTGATCTAGCCTACGGGGCAGCGGGTGTTGGAGACCGAATTCCCCCAGATAGTCCACTGACGTTCAAGGTCGAAGTTCTCGCATCCGCTGCTCCCGAAGACCAAGAGGTGATCTTTGGGACCTTCAAGGACATCGGGGTTAACACCAAAAATCTTGGTCTTACAGCTGCGATGGTCGAGCCCATTAAACAAAACAAAATCGGCCTAAACGGTAATGATGCACTGATTGGAGGCGATGAACCAGATTTGCTAATCGGCCTCAAGGGCAATGACCGTCTTGTGGGCAACCGGGGCGGAGATGTGCTGATCGGCGGGAAAGGAAAAAACACATTTGTGTACACCGGAATTGCTGACTCCCGTCAGCGCGCAGGGAAACAGGATCAAATTTTGGGCTTCAGAAAAAATAAGGACATATTGGACTTGAGCGGATTCAATCAAGAGCTCCGTTTCATTGGCAGTGACCCCTTCAAGGGAACTGGCGGGGACGTACGGTTCAAAAAGGAAACCTTGGAAATGGACCACGACGGCGATGGTTCCGCAGATTTTGCGGTACTGATTGCTGGCGTGAATTCCTTAAAAGGCTCGAACCTGATTCTTTGACGATCAACTCTGTCGATGCCCCTGCTGCCTCGTCGGTTTGAACGACTCAAGTCCGTCTTGAACCACCGCATGGCGGATCTCACCGTGCTGCTAGAGCACGTGGAGAAGCCCCATAACCTCTCGGCCATCTTGCGCAGCTGCGATGCCGTTGGAGCCCTTGAGGCCCATGCCGTGAGTTTTAAAGGACGGCCACGCACTTACAACAGCACGGCGCAAGGAAGCCAAAAGTGGGTGCCTTTGCACGATCATCCCGACATCGAGACAGCGATCAGTGTTCTAAAGGCCAAGGGATTCCGCTTGTTCGGCACCCATCTCGGTACGAATGCCAGGGACTATCGCGACTGCGATTTCACCGGCCCCACAGCATTTGTTCTGGGGGCAGAAAAATGGGGCTTAAGCGATCCAGCGCGGGATCTCATGGATGAAGCGCTGTTCATTCCAATGCGCGGCATGGTGCAGTCTTTGAACGTGTCTGTCGCCACAGCCACGCTGCTGTTCGAATCGCTTCGCCAACGACACGCCGCGGGAGTCGCACCAAGCCATGGAGAAGGGCTGACTCCAGAGCACTACCAACAACTACTGGTCGAATGGTCTTACCCCGAGGTAGCGGCATGGTGCCGTGAGCAAAACAGGCCCTATCCAGACCTCAATGAACACGGGGAACTGATGGAAGAGTTGCCGCGCACGGTGAAGTTGCGCTGCTAAAACTTCATCAAATCTTGTTACTCACACATCATTGAGCCATAACTGCATCAGTTGCTTTGTCAGGGATGGATCACAAACAGATGCATCAGTACGCGGTGACGTATCACTGCGGCAAGGACTGGGGCGAGGAAATGGTCCAATCCGTGGATCTCGGCCATGCCGTGGAAGCCGCCCATGCGATCTTCCCGAGTTCCTGCAGGATCTCGATCCGGGAAGTGAAAACAAAGAACCAGGGTTAGATCGTTCTATCAAGAGGGGGAGCGATGCGCTCTCGGTAACAAAAAGGCGATGAGTAAAGCAGCCCCCTCCAACAGCACACTTCGATTGAGCAGCACCACAAGCATCACGGCAGTGATGGCAATGATCTTCTCGAGAAGACCGATCACGTCGTCGGAGTTGTCGCGACCTATGAGCCACAACAGAACAGCGGCTGTGAGGAATAGAACGGTCACCCCCCAAGACATCGACGGTCCCCTGATATCAGCGATTTGAATCAGTCTGATGCTGGACGTGCTTCGCCGCCGCTCACCCACGCTTCGATCCCCTCACCAAGGAAGGAGAGACCGAGCACAAGGATGAACATAGCCAGTCCTGGAAAGAGGGCAGTCCACCAAATACCTGTCGGAACTGCTGCCAAGGCGAGATTCAGGTCTCCCCCCCATTCCGGCACCGTTTCAGGCAAACCAAGGCCGAGAAAACCAAGTCCCCCCAACACCAAAACGGCATCGGCAGCATTCAAGGTGAGCAAAACCGGCACAGAAGTGATCACATTACGAAACAGATAGCGCCGCAAGATCCACAGCGGCCCGGCCCCAAGCGATTGGGCGGCTTCTACAAACAACTCACTTTTGACCTGTGCTGTTTGGTTGCGCACCACCCGGAAGTACTGAGGCACATACACAACACACAGGGCCGCTGCTGCATTTGGGATTCCCTTACCGAGAAGGAACGCAAGCACCACAGATAACAACAGGACAGGCAGGGTGTAGAGGGTATCCATCAGCAGTACGAGTGTTCGATCGATCGATCCGCCGAAATAACCGCTCACCATCCCGAGTGGAACACCCAACACGAGAGCAAAACCCACAGCGAGCAACACCACCTGAAGGGCCACACCACTTCCGGCCATGGTGCGCACACAAACATCACGTCCCAGGCGATCGGTGCCACACCAATGGCTCCAACTCGGACTGTTGTAAATCGGGTTCGACAATCCGACATTGGCATCGGGAATCCAACCCCAATGCATCAGGACTGGGGTGATCAAGGCCACCAGTAAGTACAACCCAACAATCACGAGTCCCCAGCGGGCCATACGAGAGGAAAGGCTGCGTATCACAGGCCGAGAACGGTTCGAATTCACTTCATTTTCTACCGAACTGAGGAGAATTGGTTAATGCCATCTCAATGTCGCTGACGCGAACGGCTGCTCGGCAGTCTTTAGGGACAGCTGCAGCACGCCACCCTTTCGTCGTGTTTGCTGGTTTCACCGTCGCTTCAATGGCGAGTTTATCGATGGTTAATAGAACCTGATCCACAAGGAAACACAAACAATGCGAAGCAGTGCCCGCTCGATTCAGGACTCCCCTCGGAGCCATCAGAGCGCCGAGGCAAGTATTGATGTAGCCGATGAACTTGAAAATCTTCAGCTCGAGCGCCTAGTTCATTCCAGCCATAGCAACCGGCTGTGGATCGAACAACCGGATGGAAGCCTTGATTAGCGAGATGACGATGATCCTTGAGCTACTACCCAGTAACATGAAAGTTGGCATCACCGCTTTTAGCTCCGGCAGTGATCTAAATAACATAGGAAGGAGTGAATCATCAACTAGATTGGCTCGTCTTGGCAATGACGGAAAACGAGATTCAGCAATTGAATTTATGGATATATTAGATGGCCTAAGAGTCACCAAACTGGGTAGTACTGATCCTTGGAAGGAGATTCAACAGGCATTTTACGACATAAAACAGACACGATGTGCATGATGTCGGGTGGTCGACCCAACCAAGATCGAAATTGCGATTTGATCATGAACAATACATCTTTAGGCTTAAATTCTCATGACTAGACCTTTTAGCCCGAAAAACACAGCAATATTCAAATCAAATTAAAAAAGGAATCGATTGAAAGTAATGGGGTCATGAATGATTCAATTAACTTACTGAAAAGACAAGTATCTATCAATCATTTAACTTCAGTACTGCCATGAAAGCTTCTTGAGGGACATCTACCTTCCCCATAGCCTTCATCCTCTTCTTGCCCTTCGCCTGTTTTTTCAGTAATTTCTTCTTCCTTGAGATATCACCGCCATAACACTTTGCCAACACATCTTTGCGAATCGCACTGATACTGGTAGAGGCAATAATGCGGCTGCCAATCGAGGCCTGAAGCGGAATCTTGAACTGCTGGCGGGGGATTAGTTCCTTTAACTTATCTACCAAAGCTTTGCCAACATTATATGCCTTATCTTGGTGAACAATGGTGGTGAGCGGATCAGCTCGATCTCCATTAATCAACACATCAAGCCGAACCAATTGGTTTTTGCGATAACCGATCAGGTGATATTCCATCGACGCATAACCCTGAGTGCGGGTTTTCATCTGATCAAAGAAATCGGTCACCACCTCAGCCAATGGCAACTCATAGATCAAGGTGACCCGATCTTTAGTGATGTATTTCATATCGATATATTCACCGCGCCGCTCTTGGCACAAACCCATTAAGGCTCCGTTGTAATCATTGGGCGCAAAGATTTCCATGCGCACATAGGGCTCTTCGATCGATTCTCGCTTCTGAGGTTCCGGCAAAGTGGCGGGGTTGTCCACCAATTCCTCACTACCATCCACCATGTTCACGTTGTAGATAACCGATGGCGCGGTGACGATCAGATCAAGGTCATATTCGCGTTCGAGCCGTTCTTGGACGATCTCCATATGCAGCAGACCCAGGAACCCGCAACGGAAGCCAAAGCCCATGGCACTGCTGGTTTCAGGTTCAAACTTCAGCGCCGCATCCGACAACTGCAACTTGTGCAGGGCTTCACGTAAATCGGGATATTGATCAGCTTCGGTGGGGAATAGCCCGCAAAACACCATCGGCTTTGCTTCGGCGTATCCAGGCAGCGCATCTTCCGCTGGCTGATTAAACAGCGTGATCGTGTCGCCCACGCGGGCATCAGCTACCGCTTTGATCGATGCCGCGAGGTAGCCCACTTCACCGGCGTGAAGTTCTTCCACCTTGCGCTCATCGGGCGCCATGATCCCGATCTCATCAAGCTCATAGGTTTTCTTACTAGCCATCAGCAGCACTTTGTCCTTGCAGCTGATCCGACCACTCATCACGCGGAAATACACAATCACGCCCCGATAGGGGTCGTAATAGGAATCAAAAATCAGCGCTTTCGTGGGTTCATCGATGGCATCAGGAGGGGCTGGAACCCGATCAACAACCGCTTGCAGGATTTCCGGCACCCCTAGCCCGGTTTTGGCGGAGCAGTAAATCGCGTTACTGCAATCCAAACCGATGATGGCCTCCACCTCTTCCTTAATCCGATCCGGTTCAGCACCGGGAAGGTCAATTTTATTAAGTACAGGAATGATCTCAAGATCATTTTCCAAAGCCAGATACACGTTGGCCAAAGTTTGAGCTTCAACTCCCTGACTGGCGTCGACCACCAACAGAGCTCCCTCACAGGCCAACAGGCTGCGGCTCACCTCATAGGAGAAATCGACATGACCGGGAGTGTCGATCAGGTTGAGAACGTATTGCTCACTATCCGCTGCCGTGTAGTTCATTCGGGCAGCCTGAAGCTTGATCGTGATCCCCCGTTCTCGCTCCAGTTCCATGTTGTCGAGGAACTGCTCTTGCATGTCCCGGTTAGCGACTGTACCCGTGTCCTGCAGCAGACGATCAGCCAGCGTCGACTTGCCGTGGTCAATATGGGCAATGATGCAGAAGTTGCGGATCCGTGAAACGGGGGCGTCGGTCATGCAGCGGGTTGAAGCCCTTACTGGGGTGGCTCGTTGGATTACATAATCCTAGGGAGGCGTCCACAGCAAAAAGCAGGACGACCTCCGTTACTACAGGTGCAGAGACAATCCCTTAAGAAAATGACGCTATCGATTGACCGAGATCAAATAATTGCAAAGATTGAACCAATTGACGAAAGGTGAATGAGCTCAGTATACAAAAATAGCGCCGTAGAAATCTCTTCAAAATACGGTCCTTATACTAAAATTGTTGATGTCTATGGTCTCAAGATTCTTGGCCTAGGAGATGTTGGAGGACAACCTCAAGTCAGCACTGAATTCCTTAACAAAACCGCCGAAACTTTTAAATTATTACTCGACCCAAATGCACCTGGAATCAACAAGAACTTTAGAGAAAAAGCCCTTAACGGACTAACAAGTTACAACGTTATTCAAAGAGTCGGGGTACAAGCATATGACGCATACTCACCAAGCTTTGATAGCGGAAATATATCGGGCTGGGACGAAGTCAATGACAACTATAACGCAACAGACTTCATCTGGCATCTCCGATCTAGCAGTGGCACTTACAGCCCATCTGGAGCGGAGCAAATCACAGAAAATATAGAACATGCCCTACATACACTTACGCAATTTGCATTGCCAGCAGCATTCCCAGACGAGATGAATGTGTATTCAATCAATGGGAGCGCAACTGGTATCTCTGGAGATCTATATGAAGCATTTGAAGAGGCAGTCGAAAACGGTGTATATGACATTTCTGACTATGCAGGCGCAAATGATGGTAGTGAAGGCTTCATGCAATTGCTACTTCGGGAATACCTTTACTGTCTTACTTATGCAGAATGGGGTTTTACCCAAAAATATACTGAAGACAAAACCCTGGCACCTGAATGGTCCGACGCCCACCTCACTCCAGCTTCGATTAATAGAGATAATCCAATTGGACACAGAATTTTTGAGGACTATTTGTCCAAAGTAATCAGCAAACCATCTGAGGCAAGGCTTCATAGCATTTTCAAAGATGGGGATCTTGGTGTTTCTGGCTATCAAACAGGCTCCTCCGGAACCAACACCAGTGATACAGATAAAGAGAACACAACAAGTAACAGCACTTACGAGGTTCTATCTGGCAGAGGCCGGACAAAATTAAGGGGCAAAAAAGGCGAAACAAATTTCATCCTAGAAACCCTCGAGCCTTTTACCAAAAAAAATGCCGATCTAATTATTCAATTCAAAGGATCTGAAAAGGATCATATTTTGATCGATCCAAACATTTCCGATAGTCTCTCTTCCGATTCAGGAATAAGCTTTGCCAGCACAAAATCAAAGAAAAGTTTGAAACAGTTATCCCAAAAAAATTACGACCTTATTTATTTTGAAAAGAAGGGGGAACTATTCCTCAATGGGAATGGCACTGCCAAAGGATTTGGGGAAACCGACGAAGGGGGGCTCCTGGCCATCTTGAAAGGCAAACCCAATCTGAAGGCAACCGACATCGCTTTTGTCGATTAAATGATAAACAATCCCTGGGCCCTGCTCCTTCTCGCCATCAGCGCTGAGGTGATTGGCACCTCTTTCCTACGACTCTCCGAAGGGATGACACGCCCTGGCCCCACGGTGCTGGTGTTTACGGCCTACGCCATTGCCATGGGATTGCTCTCCAAAGTGGTGATGAGCCTCCCCCTTGGCCTCACCTATGCCCTCTGGAGTGGGATAGGTACCGTGGCAATCGTTCTGGTCGGTCGCTTTGCGTATCAACAAATGATGGGGGTGGGCCAACTCGTCGGCATCGCCCTGATCACTGCCGGTGTGGTGCTGGTGAACCTCAAGCAATAACGCCAAGCGCAGCAATCAACTGCTAAGGCCCAACAGGCCATCACTGCGCTCCCGCATCTCCTTCAACACATCGGGATCGCGTTGGGGATCGCCATAAAAACTGGGCAGCAATGCCGTAAGTCGTTCTTGCCAACTCACACTGGCGAGGCGTTTTGTGAAACAGCGCTGCAGCACCTCCAACATGATCGTCACCGCAGTACTGGCGCCAGGCGATGCCCCCAACAAGGCTGCCAATGAGCCATCTCTCGCAGCCACCACCTCCGTGCCGAGTTGCAGACGCCCCCCCTCCTTGCTGCGTTTGATGATCTGCACACGCTGGCCCGCCACCGACAAACTCCAATCGTCCTGCCGCGCTGTTGGCAGAAAATCCCGAAGCGCTTCAAAGCGTTGGTCTGGCGTCTGACGAAGTTGATTAATCAAGTACCGCACCAACTCAATATTGGTGGCTCCCACTTGAATCATCGGCAACAGGTTCGACGGCCGCACCGACGTGGGCAAATCCAACAGAGATCCCTGCTTTAAAAATTTGCTGCTGAATCCCGCGAAAGGACCAAACAACAGGGAACGACGCCCGTCTATCCAACGAGTATCAAGGTGGGGCACCGACATCGGTGGAGCCCCCACCGCCGCCTTGCCATACACCTTTGCCCGCTGCTGTTCCGCCAGAGCTGCGTCGTTGCAAACCAGCCAAAGCCCGCTCACCGGGAACCCGGCAAAATCATCGCCCTCCGGGATCCCCGACTGTTGCAACAGCGGTAGAGCGCCACCGCCAGCCCCGAGAAACACGAAGGGAGCTCTCACCTCACGCCGGCCAGAAGGCCCCTTGGTGATCACCCGCCAATCTCCTTCGGTCATGTTGGGGAAGCGCTGCCGCTTGAGATTGCTCACCTCGGTGCCGTACTGCACAGTGAGCGCGCCGCTGCTTTGCAACGGCAGCAAATAAGCGCGAGTTAGCGCACCAAAGTCCACATCGGTTCCCCGCTCAATTCGTGTGGCCGCAACCGCCTGGTTGGGATCACGACCCTCCATCACGAGAGGCATCCACTCCGACAAGTCCCGCCGTTCTTCGGTCCATCGCATCTCGGCAAAGGCAGGGATGTGTTTGAGCTGCTCAAATCTCTGCCGGAGAAAAGCAATATTGGTGGGGCTCCAGACGGCACTGATATGGGCTGCACGATGCAGAAAATCGGTCGAGGTCAGCTTGCCCCGTTCGAGGAGAGACCCCCAAAATTCAAGGCTGCGTTCAAAGGCGGCATTAATCGCCACGGCTTTGTCGGTGGCGACGCGTCCATCCGGTTGCATCGGGGTGTAGTTCAGCTCGCAGTTTGCGGCATGCCCTGTGCCGGCGTTGTTCACCGCAGCGGAGCTTTCCAACGCTGGCGCCTCAAGACGCTCAACCAGCAACAGACGCAACTCCGGATCCAGTTCATGCAGTAGGGCTGCGAGGGTGGCGCTCATGATTCCCGCGCCCACCAAAATCGCGTCGTAGCGAGCTTCCGGATTGAAAGAGCCGTCGTTTTTCACCAATACCTTGGGTGGAACCCGCTCTCGTCACCCTATGGGGGCACTCCGTAGGGTGGGAGAAATTTTAGTGGACGTTCAATGAGCACCGAAACCATGGCCCTGACCCTGGAGAATGTCGAAAAGGTGCTCGATGAATTGCGCCCCTTCCTAATGGCCGACGGCGGCAACGTTGAAGTTGTTGAGATCGATGGTCCAATCGTGAAGGTGCGTCTCCAGGGAGCTTGCGGAAGCTGCCCAAGCAGCACAATGACGCTGAAAATGGGGATTGAGCGCAAGATGCGCGAGTCCATCCCCGAGGTGAGTGAAGTGGTTCAGGTGCTCTGAAGGCACCAGCCTTTCTTATTTAGCTTCCTGTTGAAACCGCAAGATCGGGAAATTTCACCTGCAATCTAGTGATCAACATGTCGATCACAATTGACTTGAGCGTTAACCCCCCTCACCTTGATTAGCACCTGCAGTGCTGTTGCGCTCAACCAACTAGAGAGAGGCTCTTAAGCCGAAAAAATCAGTTACACCACAACGGCGAGCAATACCACCAGTACGCTGATGCCCAATACTTTAGACAGGGTTGTCGGCTCAGGCACAGCGGTAACCGCCGCGAGGGTGCCTAGACCGGCTAGCAATAGGATTCCGAAGGAACCACCCATACCACCGCTTAGTACTGATAACGATCGACAGACTTCAGATCATGATGCTCTGGTGGATTTTTTGAGCGCAACATCAATAAACTGATGCGCACCACACTCACTCCGCCGGCAACCTAGAAGTCAGCCCGGCTAACGCCAAAGGAATCGACAAGCAATTGCCAATCTAGGTAAGAGCAACAGGATTACCAAAAAGTGAATGCAGCAGCAGACGCAGCGGTTAACCAATAAATCTGGGCAATGTCCCGCCGTACTTCGAGGAAGGAGCAACCCGGAGCCGCAACAAGCGACAAAAGCTCAAGTAACGCGCAAGACTCCGCTGGTCAAAGTATAATTACTTGGGCCATCTTTCGGTCGGACTTGATTCCTAATGCATGACACTATATTTACTCATGGGTATGACGGCAGAATTTTTTAAAAAACTTAGATATAAGTTCAAGAAACTTCAACCATCGGTAGAATTCTCTTCATAGGAGATCTAGAGGAGTTGCCTTTATCATGTCAAATATATCTACCCTCATTTGTTAGAACCGGGTGCTATTTACAAAGCTTAGGCAATTTGATCAGGCCAAGTGATTCAGAGGAAGCCCTCGACTATGTGCATACCTTGTTCAGAACACTGCATCAGCTCTATTCATCCCCCCCCCCCATTTCTGCAGGCCTGTCAATTAGTTGGAGCAACTCGTAATAGATGGGTGATACGCATGTGGTTCCATGAGCGTTCAAGCACCCGAGTGGTTATCGATCGTGACTCACTGTTCTATGGACAAGCGCATCGTCTTTCAATCCAGTTCAGACCAACGATCCAGGAACTTGCTGAAGTCAATATCCCAGCGTTCCTCCTTGATGTTCTGATCACCATCTAGGAAGTTATGGCAGGCCTCGAAGTCTGTGTAGTTCTCGTAAAGACCTCCGCCATCAAACTGCGCTTTGGCACCAGTTGGATCCAGTACCAGGCACAGGACGATGAACAGCCAGGAGGACCTCATCACAGCAGCACACCAATAACCAAGCCCCTAATCCAGACCAAAGCAACCATCTAGTATTTAGACAGGCCAAACTTCTTCTTAATCCAGAGGAAGGCTTGCTCGTCAGCGAAGACCACAGCATGGATAGGCCAAACGATCCAACTCTTCATCGATGTGTTGTGAGGTCTTGGTTAACAAGCACACACCGGAGGAACCCTTGCAACAGTCATTAGGTGTTGCTCTTATTTCACACTGCTAAACCTAGATATCTTGTGATGTTATATGCACCTTAACAAGCTCAATTAGATCTTTTGGAGAGTTTGTGTGGTCAAAACCTTTCAGCGCCTTCCTGGCGCAGTCAGACTTCCTTGAGAGCATTCTGGCCCAAGCAAGTAAACATAGACCCCTGGAATATATGACGTAAAATTGCGAGTGGGTATATTTCTATAGCTCTGACTCCGTTAACCCCCTTAGCTACGTACGAATCTGAGCGGAAAGGGTAGGCGTAGGTATATCAAATATAATCAAGTGATGGGGGCATACTTAAGTCTTGCGGAGT
Source organism: Synechococcus sp. AG-686-B21 (assembly GCA_003210375.1). GTDB lineage: Bacteria > Cyanobacteriota > Cyanobacteriia > PCC-6307 > Cyanobiaceae > Parasynechococcus. The sequence goes on from QCVM01000033.1 coordinate 15,068, forward strand.
GGGCTAGGGGTATCTAATTAAAAACTTAGAAAAGTCAATCAAAATCTAATAACTAACTACATTTAAGGAATACAATAAGTTATTCAATGCAGAGCTGTTGACCAATTTCTACAAATCCCATACAAGAATTCCTGAAAAGCAATTGATGACAAATGTCAAGCCTGGCTGTAATCATAGACATTCTACTATACGTAAATTTCACATCTGACGGCACTAGCAATCGCAACATACTATTAACAATGCGGCGATAGCAATACCATATAAAAATATTATTATTGACAGCGCAAAAATGCTAAACAAATAATTATGATGAAATTCATTCGCGAGGCTAAAGTTATAAATTTCTGATTATTTAAGCTATTGCGATAAGCTTTGGGCCAGATCACACCTTTCCAAAGCATACAATCAGAATATAAATATTGGATCTAGATGAATCCATAACCCTGTGATGGCAGCATTAAATCAAAGGGAGATAAAGAAACATCAATTCTATCCGAAGACGTTGAGAATGAATTCAGACCAGTAGTTACCAAAACTTTTCTATCCCGTTCAACAGACTCGAAATGATTGGATCGGCGCATCATCTTTATTGCAGACCTACTTTCAGGGCCAGACTGATATCTATTTCTGAGGTTAAGAATACAAATTCTATCACCAAAAGCTTCAGGCCATTCTACATTTTTTGTAAAATCTTGATCCATAAGATCGTTCCAGATATCCATTTTCTCAGATTGAGTAGGCTTGTCGAGAACACAGATAATTTTATCAAAACTCTTCTTAGAAAGAGAACCTACACTACCAATAGATTTATTTTTTTTGGATGACTTTTTTCTTCGCTTATTCCCATTCTTAGATTCTTTACTCTCTAAAGGCTGAGTAAAAGAACCAGTAAAGTCATTAGAAAGAACCCCTCCAGTTACAGCTAATCCCTGAAGGTTCTTTTGAGGAATAGAACCGTCCATCAGCTTAGCTTTAATGTCAGCCACGCTTGCGTCTGGGTTAAGATCTTGAAGTATAGCTGCTGCACCTGCAACTACAGGGCTCGCCATAGAAGTTCCACTCAATCTTTTGCGACCATTCGTTGAAAATGTGTCAGCACTTAATATATTCACTCCTGGAGCAAAAAGATCTACGGTAGTTGCCCCAAAATTCGAGAAACTTGCTGGGTTACCGACTGAGGTCGATGCTCCTACAGAGAACATACCCTCCGCGTTAGACGGTGTATTTGGGATTTGATCAGTATTGGCTGCTTCGTTACCAGCTGCTGCTACAAAAACTACATTGTAATCCTCTTCTCCTATTCGAATGGCCTCCTGCAGAAAATCAACCTGTGAAGGATTCACTCCCAACGCACCATAGCTGTTGTTAATAACAGTGGCTCCATTTACAAGTGCGTAACTAAAGGCCTCAATAGCACTAGAAAGACTGCCACCACCATTCTCGTTGAGAATCCTAATTCCCATAATCTCTGCGTTCTTAGAGGTAGTTGCAACTATCCCAGCAACATGAGTTCCATGACCTTCAGGATCGCCAACACTACTGATTCCCGATCCTGTGATTACATCAAGTCCGTGTACATCATCAATAACCCCATTTCCATCATCATCTATATTGTTTCCAGCTATCTCACCAGGATTGCGCCACAAATTTGACCTCAGATCAAAATGATTGATATTGACACCTGTGTCAACGACTGCGACAACGGACATGAGAATCCCAGATGGTTGATATGTTCAGTATAGTCGAGATCATCCTCGGCCAACCGCTCAGCAGTAATAAAGCTAACGTAGTAAGGTGATCAATAAGGGATAGATCTGACTAAATAATTTTTCCAAGAACCTAGATAATTTGCACGCAAATAGGCTCTATAAAACAATAGCTACATGCCCAACATCAAGAAGATTGTCAATAACTTTAGGCGCTGTATTTAGATGGATTTGGAGATATCCAGCTATCGCCTTAACAGTCCGGCTCGATGTGTCATAGATCGTGATAATAGAATCCATAAAAATATCTTAATAAAGAAAGCGATAAGCCTCTACTCCTTATCGAATAATGTTTTTAGGGAACCTCTCATCAAGAGGAGAAGCTTTGTGATTGCATATAGTTTATCTTTCATTAGCATTAGGCAATAAATTAATAAACATATTTAATGGCTACATCTGGCACAAAGGAATTCCCAGTGGCAAGCATTCTTCCAAAAAAGTTAAATCGTGATCCAGATGGTTTCACTAAGACTGGTTTTATAAGCTGTCCTCTTGGCCTTCAAGCCAATAGATTGGATATTTACATGAATTTCATTAAATCAGTAGATGCAAGTAGAAATTATAAATCATCTAGATACACCATCATCAAATTAACTAGCACCACGACAAAGCAAAGGCCTATTAATCAAAAAGCATAGGAAAAAGTGATTTAAATGAAACACAGACACTTCTCTACATAAATAATTGACCAAACCTCAGACCGACCAAAGCGGAGCAAATTTATATCTCCTCGCTTATCAACCTCTGATAGTCTTATCTCGACTGAAGCCACTGCAAATCTCTTACTTACATGGGGGTCAATTCTCTTGCTTAACTTGGGCAAAAAAATCCCACAACATTTGGTGGAGGATTGGATAAATAAAAAGCTGCTTGGTCTACACCATGTTTAATAAAGCTCTTGCAAACTTACTGCAATAGCAGTATCATCAATTCGAAGACGAGCAGTACTCTATTTTCAAGATCATTTATTGAATATTGGCCTCCCATATCAACAAAGAACTCATCTGTTTTGTTCATTTTACAAGCAAAATTGTAATCTTTTATATGGATATATCGTGAGATTAGAGGCGATTTATTTTTAAATTACCTAAATATAAGCCTCAAGAAAAAAATGTGAAACGAGCGATTCAAGCCTAGCACTGTTTCTATTCAAGACCTGAATATGAGATGTCAATATTATATGGGAAACAAAGGAAAATTCTCAAAAAAAAAGACCCATGCTAAGCGCACAGGTCAAAAAGTAATTTATATAGAATTAAATTCTAGCAATAAAAGTTAAGTAGTAATTTATAACTCAATCCTTAACACAGAACTTCGGCTGATGGATTGAAAGCCAAGGACGTGATATTGCGATCAAAAGTAACTGATTCAAACATATCCATAGAACGAGCATCCTTAATTGCAACTTTGCCCATGGTCCTGGTAGTAAAGTCTTCATTAACAGAGAGAATGGCAACTTTATTTCCGAAGGCCTCTGGCCAAACCACATCGTCAGTCCATTCCTTAGCCTTCAGTGACTTTGTCATCTTTTTCATTGCTCTCTTTGTAACTGGATCATTAGAATCAGAATTGACAACCATGATCATGTTTCCTCTATTCCTGGCCGCAGTCGGGCCTTCAAAATAATTACTACTACTAGCTGCTTTATAAGACGAGGATGATGCAACACCGCTGGCACTGGGGTTGATGATTTCATCGATCTGACCACCCAAAGTTCCTAATGTGTCTGTCAAACTTCCTAATGTGTCTGAAATATTGTTTAGTACTTGTTTAGTTTCTTCATCAATCCCTCCCACAGGCTCCTGAGCAGGAGGAGGAGTAACATCGTCAGTCAAAGCTTCGTGAAAAGGGCCAGTAAATGTATTCGACAGAACACCCTCGGCTAGTGATGAATTAGCAAGACTTCTTTGCTTAACCGCACCGTCTATAAGTTGTTGCTTGGCTTGGGCAGTTGTGAGGCTTGGGTTCGTCTCTAAAAGGACATCAACAGCGCCTGCAACAACAGGCGAAGCCATCGAAGTTCCGCTCAACCGAGTACGACCATTCGGATTGAAAGCATCCGCAGCACTTATGTTGACGCCAGGAGCGAAAAGCGCAACATTGTTGGCGCCAAAGTTAGAAAATCCAGCAGGATTGCCATTGCTATCAGAGGCACCAACGGAAATCATCCCTGAAGCATTGGCTGGGGAAGAAGGGACTCTGTCGTTATTAGAACTGCTATTTCCTGCAGCTCCTACAAAAATAGCTCCAAATTGCTCGGTTCCAATATCAATAATATCTTGAAGTTGTCGAGGAAGATTTCCTTGAAACCCCCAACTATTATTTATAACCTTGGCACCCATTACCAAGGCATAACTCCAAGCATTAATCGCAGCTCCTAAAGAGCCACCACCATTCGCGCCCAAAAACCGTACTCCCATGATCTCCGCATTTGGCGAGGTCTGAGAGACAGTTCCTGCAACATGAGTACCATGCCCATTGGGATCATTAACTTTGCCGATCCCTTGAAATGTAATGGCATCAAATCCATTTACGTCATCAACAACACCGTTGCCATCATCATCGACTCCATTGCCAGGAACCTCATCTTCATTTACCCAGAGCTTTCCTTTAAAATCATCGTGATTAACAAGAATGCCAGTATCGACAATAGCAACGATTGCCATGGTGATCGATTAAACGTTTTGCAAATACATCATGCACTAAATCGCAAAATTTTACAACCTACAAATGTACTGTTTTAATTATCGCTTAGCAAAATGCATCATGGCAACATATTTACTTAATACTTTCTCAATATTCATGGTCTTTGAACGATTCGGCGGGAAGGCGATTGTAGCCAATCTTGCCTTCAAACGCATGTAAACTAGCGTCACCAAAAGGACAAAGCGAAAGTCTTTGTCCGTATTCTTGTTAATCTAGCTGAACTAGGGTAAGGATATGTCATTTCCCGCCTTTCTACGAGAGCTGGCGCAGCTGATTCAAGAGCGGATGGTGATCAGTTGCCTGTACCCGCGACTAGTTGCGCTCGACACTGTTAACGAGCTTGCTGGACTTACACGTAACCACTCTGGATTGATCACCGCATCAGCAAAAAAGGTACATACCCATATTGAATCTTACCCATCCCCATCCTTGCTGTTTGTGTCTGAGCATCTTGTTGATGGAGATGGCCCTTCCCTTGTCAGAGAGATTCATCAAAATGGAAGCGATCAGCGAAGCGTGTTAATACTTACAGAAAATCATCAGGTAACTCCAGATGTGTTGGCTGATCCCATGTTCGCATCCGTTGTGCTCGATCACAACATTGGTGGCCCGTCCTGCGTTTTGACTCAGGCATTGAGAGCTGTCAATCGGAATGATCGCTTTGTCGATCCAGCCATTAGAAAAAACTCTTCTGTGGCTAACGTTGATGAAGATACGTTGAGCAAGCGTGAGCTTGCTGTTCTTAGGCTCGTAGCAGAAGGGCTAAGCAATAAGGAAGTGGCAGAGCGTCTCCATCTGGCTTCCACCACCGTTCGTGATCACTTGCAGTTAGTAATGCGCAAGATGAACGTTAGTAGTCGTACTGGTGCGGCTGTTTGCGCCTATCGAAAGGGTCTTTTAGTGAGCTCACTTTAATTTTGAGCAAGGAAAGCCTATTGATTAGAACTATAGTTAATCGCAGACAACTAATTATAACCAAGGCTATCTCGAGTGCCAATTTCGAAATAATTGAATACATTTGTGCGTAATTATTTTTTCAATCAGATCCTATTTTTAGCTATAAATGAGTTTCGTCCCTGTGAAAGTTGTTTAAGTGGCATAGGCCGTGATTTTTGCTTGATCCGTTGCTATAAGTCCCTAAATGGGTTAGCCCCCAGCTAATCGTAAAAGAAAACGATTAAGTATTTTATTTGCATGATCCAAAGGGATGGTTGGTTTGGTCAGGGCTGGGCAATTAATTGTGGTGAACAACCTGCTCAGGATGTGTGTTAAAGCTATTCTGCCCAGATGACGGATGCTTTTAGGGGACGATCCGGATAGCGT
>QCVM01000034.1:0-20225 GCA_003210375.1 Synechococcus sp. AG-686-B21
GCAACTCAAGCAACGACGCTTCGAGGGAGTCGGCAGCCGTAAGACGGGCAGTATGCAACTGAGCATTGGCCTCATCCCGGTCGGCACGGGCTAACTCTTCGGCCAAACGCAACCGATCAAGATCGGCTGCAGCTCCACCCTCGTCCAAAACGAGACGCAAGTGATCACGGCGTTCAATCAAACCTGCCAAATCAAAACCATGGCGTCGTTGCAAACGTTTCAAGTCGGCAAGTCGCTCTTGAATCGAGCTGAGTCGTTCAGGATTGCTATCCAGAGTGCGGGAGTAGTGGTCAAGAGATTGCAGTAGGTCGTTGATACCAGCCTCTAAGTCCAAGGCCTGATCGCACAACGGCTGCACGGAACCATCCAATTGGCTCATGGTCTGCAACTCCTGAATGGCCACGGCGAAGTGCTCCTGCAACGAGGGTGCTTGTTCTGCCCCATCCCGCAAACGACCAAAGAGCAGACCCAAACCCTCCTGCAGCCTCACGCCGTGAACCAAACGGTCCTGTTCCTGTTCGAGCAAACCGTCCTCAGCTGGGTCATCAAGTTCAGCGTTCTCAAGAAAGTTCAACAATTCCTCTTGTTCCGATCGCTCTTGCTCAAATCGTTGTCGTTCCTGTTCAGAGGTTTGGAGAGCCATGGCCGCGGCCTTCCACCGCTGCCATGTCGTCCTCGTCGAGTCCAATCGTTCTGCGAGAGCAGCCCCACCCAATTGATCCAGCCAACGGCGCTGCTGACCAGGCCGGGAGAGCTGCTGCGTTTGTCCTTGAACGGTTAGATCAATCAACAGTGGCCGCAACTCCAAAAGCTGCTGGCGATTCACTGAAATTCCATTCAGACGAGACCGACTTGAAAAACGGGTCTCGTCTTGACGCTTCCATTCACGACTCAGGAGCAACTCGTCGTCGTCGCAGTCGATGTCGGCTTCCAAAAGCCACTGACGAACTTGATCGGACGGATTAAAACTTGCCTCAATCTGAGCACGGTCGCAGCCACTGCGGAGCAATCGAAGACCATTCGCTCCCTGGGCGCCACCTAAAACCGCATCAAGGGCATCCAAAAGAATTGATTTTCCGGCTCCGGTTTCGCCTGTGAGCACAGTGAAACCACCACAAAAATCCAGCTCCAGGCTGTCGATCAGAGCAATGTTGTTGAGTTGAAGACCGGTCAGCACAACCAGCACCGGTGGTGAATTCGAACGTAGCGGCGATGCAGTTCGTTTAGAAGGGGAGCATTACAAGCCCAAAACAATGGCGGAGGAACTTGGGGATTTCATCGAGGCAGCTGGTCTGCTCGAGTACGACCCTGCCGCCATTACGCGGATCTATGCAGGCCACCCTCAACGCTTAATAAGGCGGCTGTGGCAAACATTGGTTCCCATCGGCCTCTTGCTCTTTGGCGTGACCTTCGACTGGTTGTTCCAACTGCTTAAAGATGAAACGCGGGCGAGATCGCGCGCCAAAGAATGCGCCGAATTATTGGTGGATCTCGGCCCAGCCTTCATCAAAGCCGGGCAAGCCTTGTCGACGCGTCCAGACATCATTCCTCCGCTGCTTTTAGAGGAGCTAGCCCAACTTCAAGATCAATTGCCGGGCTTCGACAGTGAACTAGCGATGGCGTGCATCGAGGAAGACCTTGGAGGGCAGGTCGAGGACTTTTATGAGCAATTGGATCGTGATCCAATCTCAGCAGCTTCCCTTGGTCAAGTGCACAAGGGGATCCTGAAAAGTGGTCAAAAAGTAGCGGTCAAAGTTCAACGCCCTGGACTGCGCGAGCAGATCACACTTGATCTTTACATTGTTAGAAATATTGCTTCCTGGCTCAACAAAAACATCGGTCTAATCCGTAGCGACCTTGTTGCCTTAATCGATGAGCTTGGCAAACGGGTGTTCGAAGAAATGGATTACATCAACGAAGCCAATAATGCTGAAAAGTTTGGCGTTTTACATCAACACAATCCCCGTATTGCTGTCCCCGTTATTTATCACGAAGCCACCAGTCGTCGCGTCCTAACGATGGAATGGATCGACGGCGTCAAACTCACCAACCTTGAAGGGGTGCGTGAGATGGGCATTGATCCCGACGACATGGTTGAGGTGGGAGTGAATTGCAGCCTTCAGCAACTTCTGGAACATGGATTTTTCCATGCGGACCCCCACCCAGGAAATCTCCTTGCAATGGAAGATGGAAGGCTTTGCTATCTCGACTTCGGAATGATGAGTGAGGTGAGCCGGGAGTCACGCACCGGCTTAATCCAAGCTGTTGTTCACTTAGTAAATAGGAATTTTGGGCGTCTATCAAAAGATTTTGTCACCCTTGGATTTTTAGCAGAAGATGTCAATCTCGAACCGATTGTTCCCGCTTTTGAAAAAGTTTTTAGTCAGGCCCTCCAGGCTGGTGTGAACCGCATGGATTTCAAAGCAGTAACCGACGATATGTCTGGTGTGATGTACAAATTTCCTTTCAGAGTCCCCCCTTATTACGCCCTAATCATTCGCTCACTTGTGACCTTGGAGGGAATTGCTCTAAGTGTTGATCCTGAATTCAAAATCCTGGGCGCCGCCTACCCCTATTTCGCACGACGGCTTATGGAAGATCCAGATCCACAGCTGCGTCAGAGCCTTAAAGAGATGCTCTTTGACGGCGATGCATTCCGTTGGAGCAGACTTGAAAATTTAGTGTCCAGTGCTGCAAGTCAAGCTCAGCTCGACCTCGACACATTGTTGGATCAACTACTTGATTTCCTTTTTTCGCCAAAGGCTGGATTACTACGCAATCAGTTAGTAGATGCAACGGTGGATCGCCTAGATGCATTGGGCTGGTCAACCATGCAACGTCTTGGACGACGACTCCCGAGAGGGCTTCAACCTGCAGGGATGACATCGACGACCTATGGAGGATCAATCGATCCGTTCATGCAAATAGAGCCGGTTCGTGAACTCATTGCTGTATTGCAATCCCTACCAGGATTCACACCCGATCTCGTTCTAAAGCGCATGCCAAGGGTCTTCAAAGAACCCGACGCGCGCCGCATGGGTTTCCAGGTCGCTCAAGGTTTGGCCGAACGGGGAGTTGTCCGCCTAGTCCGCGTCGCAGCGGGAGTTGCAACCTAAGTTTCAAACAATTCCTAAGTCCGGATGCCCTCAACCCAAACGTTGCGACGCACATTGCTCGCATGGTCAACTGGGCTGAGCCTCAGTCTTTTAACAGTCGTGAGCCCAAGCCTTGCAGCAACGGACGTTGCTCTGGTTAGTGGTGCTTTTCGTCGATCGATCCCCGTGAAGGAGTTCGAACATTTGGCCAATACAGGTGAAGCCATCGGACTTCTGGGCAATCTCCTGGAGATCTCCAAACAGGATCCGGAGAAGATGTCGAAGTTGCTCAATCAGCAATTGTCCGTACCTCTAGTGCTCACAAGCCGTCTGATCAACACCCGGATTGGTGAAGCCATTATTCGTCGTGTCGCCCGAATTATCTATCCGATTTACACACCACAAGCCGAGGTGAGTGTTCCGGCCATTCGTGCCGGCATCATCAATGGCTTTCAACAACCTGACGGCCTAACCGCCGTTGGATTCCTCAAGGCCTACCCAAATCAAATGATGGCCGTCAATCTTCCTGCACTGTTCGCAGTGATTGAAAAAACAGAGTCGATAGCCAGCTTGGTGAAATTCTTCTCCGATTCTCCGCTCGACGGACTGAAAGACCCCAACTCATAAATCCGCAATGACGAGCGCCTCGTAGATTTCAGGTCACCTGTCCAACCTTTGGTGTCCTTGTCCCAAAACCTTCGTCGGCGTTTCACAGCCAATCCTGTGATGCAGGACTGGCCTGGTTTGATCGAGGCCTACAGAGATTGGCTTCCCGTCAGCGCCAAAACTCCAGTTATCACGCTGCATGAAGGAGCAACACCCTTAATTCCTGTTCCCACCATTGCCGAGCGCATTGGAAAGGGCGTACGGGTCTTCGTGAAGTACGACGGCCTCAACCCCACCGGATCGTTCAAAGATCGCGGAATGACGATGGCTATCAGCAAAGCCAAAGAGGCTGGCTGTGAAGCGGTCATTTGCGCCAGTACAGGGAATACCAGTGCCGCTGCCGCTGCCTACGCCCGACGGGCAGGGATGAGGGCCTTCGTGTTGATCCCCGATGGGTACGTTGCCCAAGGGAAGCTGGCACAGGCCCTGGTGTACGGAGCCGAAGTGCTCGCCATCAGAGGCAATTTTGATCGTGCCCTCGACATCGTTCGTGAGGCGGCCGATCAGTTCCCAGTCACATTGGTTAACTCAGTGAATCCCTACCGACTCCAGGGACAGAAAACCGCTGCGTTTGAAGTTATTGATGCCCTTGGCGAGGCTCCGGACTGGCTCTGCATTCCGATGGGAAATGCCGGAAACATCACCGCCTACTGGATGGGTTTCCAGGAGTACCACCAGGCGGGTCACAGCAGTACCTTGCCTCGAATGATGGGCTTCCAAGCCAGCGGGTCAGCTCCCCTCGTTCACGACATCACAGTGAGTGATCCAAACACCATCGCCACCGCCATTCGTATTGGTAATCCCGTCAATCGCGCCAAGGCGATGGCTGTACGGGAAGCCAGTAATGGGGCCTTTCTCGACGTCACGGATGAGGAGATCATCAATGCCTACAAGCTCTTAGGTGGTGGAGAAGGAATCTTCTGCGAACCGGCCAGTGCAGCCTCTGTGGCTGGCCTGCTTAAGCGGAAAGACGAAGTTCCTGCGGGAGCAACGGTGGTGTGCGTCCTCACGGGGAATGGCCTTAAAGACCCTGATTGCGCCATCAATAACAACGACGCAGCCTTCCATACGGATCTCAATCCAGATCTCGACACGGTGGCCAAGGTGATGGGCTTCTCGTGATGAGCTTTTAGTGATTATGCCCTCCTCAACAGCAAACCCCTATCCAGGGGTTTTTTTATGACTTTTCAATGAAGACAGCCCACAAAGCGACTGCGGAAAACAAATCAAAACCCACCCAACATGCTGTGGAAATCAGCACCGAAACCAACAGCTCGACACAACTCCAACCTTCCACCACCTGTGAAGAAGTGGAAAACAGCAATTTTTCCCACAAAAGCGAATTTTTTATCCCAAGGAGATGAAGCCAAAAGAATCAGTGCCTGCCTTAAAAACGACCTGTTTTCCCCAATTCCCCAGGCCCTACTACGACTGTTGTTAATTTCTTATTTAAATTCTTTAAAAACAACAGCCGACAAGGCGTGAACAAAACAACCCCATTGCGCTTCGAGCACCGCTGTGAAAACTTGGGTCACTCCCCCAGCGCATTCGAGCCCGCAGCACGATGAAAGTGGTCTGTTCCCAATCGGAACTGAATGCAGCCCTTCAGCTGGTTAGTCGAGCCGTGGCAACGCGACCGACGCATCCGGTGCTCGCCAATGTGTTGCTCACTGCTGATGCGGGCACAAACCGGCTGAGCTTGACGGGTTTTGATCTGAATCTAGGAATTCAGACGTCCCTTGCCGCGAGTGTTGAAACCAGCGGAGCGATCACACTGCCCGCACGATTACTGGGCGAAATCGTTTCACGACTCGCCAGCGATTCTCCGATCACCCTCGCGACAGAGGAGTCGGGTGAACAAGTGCAGCTCACCAGCCTCAGTGGCAGTTACCAAATGCGAGGTCTGCCTGCTGACGACTATCCCGAGTTGCCCATGGTGGAAAGCGGGATGACGTTGAAACTTCAACCGGCTGGATTGGTTCAAGCACTGAAAGGAACTTTGTTCGCCAGCAGTTCTGATGAAGCCAAACAGCTGCTGACAGGAGTGCATTTACGGTTCAATGACAAGGCGCTCGAGGCAGCTGCCACGGATGGCCACCGCCTTGCGGTTCTCCAGGTCGACGATGCTTTGCAAGATTCCGCTAACGGCAGCGACGATGCTGCAGAAGGCTTTGCGGTGACCTTGCCGGCTCGATCATTGCGGGAAGTTGAGCGGTTGATGGCCGGATGGCGTTCCGATGATCCGGTGAGCTTGTTTTGTGATCGCGGACAAGTGGTGTTCCTTGCCGCAGACCAAATGGTCACCAGTCGCACGCTGGAAGGTACCTATCCCAATTATGGACAGCTCATTCCGGATGGGTTCAATCGCACGTTGGCCTTAGACCGTCGGGGTCTAATCGCTGCGCTGGAACGGATTGCTGTCTTGGCTGACCAGCACAATAATGTTGTGAAATTCAGCAGTCAGCCTGATGAAGGTGTCGTACAGATCAGTGCTGATGCGCAAGATGTTGGAAGTGGATCCGAATCCCTTTCAGCCAGCTTGACAGGTGATGCCATTCAGATCGCCTTCAATGTGCGCTATGTCCTGGACGGCTTAAAGGCGATGGGATCTGATCGCGTTGTTCTTCACTGCAATGCACCAACAACGCCAGCAGTCCTGAAGCCAGAAGGTGATGCAGAAGCGTTTACTTATCTCGTGATGCCGGTTCAGATCCGTTCCTGAGGTGGTCCTACCCAATCCGCTGTTGCTTAGCGATTTGCTTAATCAAACGGTTCGATGTGAGCTTGGTTTGGATCATGGTCCTGGATTGATGGCATGGATGCATCCACCGGTGCATCGCTTGTTGGGCTGGGTGAGTCGACCATCCGCCCTACGCATATCTAGAGATGTTTGGCGATTGGATCAGTGCTGTGGAATCACCGATCAACAGGTGTTTGTACGAGGTGAGCCCGCCATTTCAGATCAAGCCACCTTGGATCGTTTGCCAACCCTGATGAATGCAGATTTGGTCGATCGAGAGGGAGGGCAAATCGGTTTTTTGGCTGATCTCGCGTTCGACCCATCCACAGGAACGATTGCTCATTACTTGGTATCACGCAGTGATCCGCGTCTTCCTGGAAGTTCTCGCTGGCAGTTGGTCCCAGATCGAATTACAGACCAACGTCCTGGACAGGTGATGACGGCTCTGCGCAGTTTGGATGACCTTCCGTTGATGCGCGCGAGTGTTCGTCAAGACCTCTTGCAACGGACGCAGCGTTGGCGAGATCAATTGCGTGACATGGGTAATCGTGCCGGAGATCGCCTCGAGGGCTGGCTCGATGAACCCCCTTGGGATGAGACTGAGCAACGAATCGACTCCAATGCATCAGATCAGGAGCCTCATGGCACTGAAGTTTGGGATGACGAAACTTGGCCTGAGTCGTCGCCGAAGCGTCGTGTAAAACGCGATGAAGATCCCTGGGTCTAACGGTCGGTCGGCAACACTGGGACATGAGTTTTGCGGTCTGTGGTGTCTTCCTTTTCGTATGACGTCTCCGCTGCCCTGAAGCAAGAGGGCTTGAAGTCCACGGACTGGCATGAAATTTGTCGTCGACTCGGTCGGGAGCCCAATCGAGCCGAGTTGGGGATGTTTGGAGTTATGTGGTCAGAGCATTGTTGTTATCGGAATTCACGCCCGTTGCTTAGTGGGTTCCCCACCGAGGGGCCGCGCATTTTGGTGGGTCCGGGGGAGAACGCAGGCGTTGTTGATCTTGGAGAAGGCCATCGTCTTGCTTTCAAAATTGAAAGTCATAACCACCCCTCTGCGGTGGAGCCATTTCAGGGTGCTGCTACTGGGGTTGGGGGAATTCTTCGTGACATCTTCACGATGGGTGCCAGGCCGATTGCGTTGCTGAATGCGTTGCGTTTTGGGCCATTGGATGACAGCGCCAACGTTGGTTTGATGGAGGGTGTGGTGGCCGGCATTGCCCATTACGGCAATTGCGTGGGTGTTCCAACCGTGGGGGGAGAAGTGGCCTTTGACCCTTCCTATTCGGGGAACCCCTTAGTCAATGCGATGGCTTTGGGTTTGATGGAAACCAAAGACATCGTCAAATCAGGTGCGATTGGTGTGGGCAATCCTGTTGTGTATGTGGGCAGCACCACAGGCCGAGACGGCATGGGAGGAGCCAGTTTTGCCAGCGCTGAATTAAGCGCTGATTCGCTTGATGACCGACCGGCTGTTCAGGTGGGTGATCCTTTCTTAGAGAAGGGGTTGATTGAGGCTTGTTTAGAAGCTTTCGCCAGTGGTGATGTGGTTGCTGCCCAAGATATGGGTGCCGCTGGGTTGACGTGTAGTTGTTCTGAGATGGCTGCCAAGGGTGGTCTAGGGGTTGAACTGGATCTGGATCGTGTTCCTGCCCGTGAATCAGGCATGACCGCTTACGAATTTCTGTTGTCTGAATCCCAGGAACGGATGTTGTTTGTGGTGAAAGCTGGTCGTGAAGAACCCTTGATGCAGCGCTTCCGTCGCTGGGGTTTGCAAGCGGCCGTCGTGGGACGGGTGTTGGAAGAGCCCATCGTTCGCGTTCTTCATCACGGAGAGGTGGCAGCTGAGGTGCCAGCCACGGCCCTTGCCGATGACACACCAATTGAGAAGCATGCTTTGCTTTCAGAGCCTCCAGCGGATCTCCAAGAGCACTGGCGATGGACGGAAGATCAGTTGCCAGCTTTAGAAGATCCCGCAGCAGCTTTATTAGGGCTTCTAGACGACCCCACTATTGCCAGTAAGCGTTGGGTCCATCGTCAGTACGACCAGCAAGTGTTGGCTAACACTGTGGTGTCGTCTGGAGCGGCTGATGCCGCTGTGATTCGACTTCGGCCTCAGCAAGGCGATGGTTCGTTGCAGACCACGACGCGCGGTGTTGCTGTCACGGTCGATTGCCCCAATCGTTGGGTGGCACTCGATCCCGAACGCGGAGCTATGGCTGCTGTGGCTGAGGCTGCCCGTAATTTGAGCTGTGTTGGTTCTGAGCCCCTCGCGATTACCGACAACCTCAATTTCCCGTCCCCTGAGACTCCGAAGGGGTTTTGGCAGCTTGCCATGGCCTGTCGAGGAATTTCTGAGGGGTGCAGGGCTTTGCAGACTCCAGTGACGGGGGGGAACGTCTCGCTGTACAACGAAACGCGCCGCGAGGACGGTTCTCTTCAGCCGATCCATCCCACCCCAGTGATTGGGATGGTGGGCGTGGTGGAGGACATCGCCAAGGTGACTGGACTCGGTTGGTGCCAATCGGGAGATGCGGTGGTTTTACTTGGTGTGAAACCCGACGCAGATCAGGACGATCGAATTGGATTGTCTGGAAGCAGTTATCAGCAACTCACCCTTGGGACGATTACTGGCCGTCCTCCTCGGATCGATTTTGATTTGGAGCGACGGGTGCAGCTGCTGGTTCGCCAGGCCATTGCTGACGGGTTGATTGCTTCAGCTCACGACAGCAGCGATGGCGGGTTAGCTGTGGCTCTTGCCGAATGCTCGATTGCCTCAGGTTTTGGGGTTGAGCTCAACCTTTCACCCGGAACAACGAGCGCAGCTCGGTTGTTGTTTGCCGAAGGTGGGGCCCGTGTGGTTGTGTCTGTGAAAGCAGCTCAGTTGACGCGGTGGACAACGATGTTGGCAGCCAACCCTGAGATTTCAGCAACGGTTCTGGGCGCTGTCGCGTCCCATGACCACTTCCAGCTTTCTTTCGGAGCGGGTAACACCATTGATTTACCCGTGGAGCAGCTGCAGCAGGTTTATGCCGAAGCTCTGCCCCGTCGCCTGGCGTGATGCAGACTTCTGATGCATTTCTGATGAGGCGCCCTGTGCAGCAGCAGCAGCTCGTGGCAGAGCGTCCTGATCGGATGGAAGAAGCTTGTGGTGTTTTTGCCGTTTTGGCGGCTGAGCAACCGGTCGCAAACTTGGCGTATTTCGGTCTTTATGCCCTGCAGCATCGCGGCCAGGAATCAGCTGGTATCGCTGTGTTCAACCAGGACAAGGTGCTCCTGCACAAAGATATGGGCCTGGTGAGCCAGGTGTTCGATCAAGACGTTTTGGCTCGGATGCCTGGCGATTTGTCGATCGGTCACAACCGCTATTCGACAACGGGTAGTAGTCGTGTGTGCAATGCCCAGCCGGTGGTGTTGATGACCCGCCTTGGCGCGTTTGCCCTTGCACACAACGGCAATTTGGTGAATGCGAAAGAGTTGCGTGTGCTGGTTGATGACGGAAAAACTGAATTCACCTCTACCACTGATTCAGAGTTGATCGCCTTTGCGGTGCAGCAAGCCGTTAATCGGGGCTTGGATTGGCGTTCTGGTATTGAAGCTGCGCTCAAGCTTTGTCAGGGGGCATTCAGCTTGGTGATCGGTACCCCCGCAGGTCTGTTTGCGATCCGTGATGGCTATGGCATTCGCCCTTTGGTGTTCGGTTTTCTCGGGGAGCAAAGCCTTGGCCATTGGGTTGTGAGCAGTGAAACCTGTGGTTTGGAGATCATTGGATCCCGCTATATGGATGATGTGCAGCCCGGCGAGTTAGTGCACTTTGAATTGGGTTCAGCTGAGCCATATCGCAAGCGCTGGATTGAGGAACCGAATCGGCTTTGCGTGTTTGAAATGATTTATTTCGCGCGTCCAGACAGTCGTTTCTTTGGTGAATCGTTGTACAGCTATCGGCAGCGCATTGGTCGCACGCTTGCTAGGGAGTCAGCCGTGGATGCTGATTTGGTGATTGGGGTTCCAGATTCAGGAATTCCTGCTGCGATTGGTTTTTCTCAGGAGAGCGGCATTCCTTATGCCGACGGTCTGATTAAAAACCGGTATGTCGGACGCACCTTTATTCAGCCAACACAAGCGATGCGTGAAGCAGGTATTCGCGTGAAGCTCAATCCCCTGCCTGATGTGCTTTCTGGTAAGCGCATCATCGTGATTGATGATTCGATTGTGCGGGGAACCACCAGTGGAAAACTCGTTGTTGCGTTGCGGGATGCGGGGGCAACAGAGGTGCACATGCGGATTAGTTCACCACCGGTGACCCACCCATGTTTTTACGGGATTGATACCGATACTCAGGATCAACTGATCGCCTCTCGCCTCACCCTGGAGGAAATCAAGAACCATCTCAAAGTGGACTCTTTGGCTTACCTCAGCAAAGAAGGCATGGTCGAAGCAGCCAAAGCAGAGTCTGGAAATTTCTGTAGCGCTTGTTTCGATGGCAACTATCCCATTCCGATGGATCAGGAATTGCTGTCTAGCAAATTGACACTCGAACCATCTGGATCGACTAATCGCTGATTTGAGGGATTAAATCGGTAATAGTTTCGCCTTGGTGGAGTTCGATTTGATTGGAAAATGCGTCACCAGAGTTAGTGATTTCAAGAGTTTTGGGGTCAATCCGACCATGACGTTGTTCTGTTGACACCATGCCAATGAGGCCATTTGCTTCTACTAACCCTGTGATTCGATCGGCGTCGCCAGTCAGCTGGATCGCCATCGAACCGAGATCCCCTCGTTGTGACGGGCGGATGGATATGAGATCGATGCGCGCTAGGTGACCTTGTTCACTCACCAACAACACAGTCGGTTCGGTTGGACATAGGGCACCAACGAGATCTTCCCCTGGAAGCAATCGCATAGTCATGGGCCCTTGGGCGAGTCGTCCCATCAGTGGCAGCACGTCTTCATTAATCGGTAAACGCAGCATCCGTCCGATGTCGCTTACCAAGAGGAGATCTTGGTGTTCCCGGCAAATCACCGCTGTTTTGAGTTGAACGCCCTCTTTCAGTTTCACAACGCTGGTGGCGCGTCCAGATAGATCCAAGACATCGGCAAGGGGCAGTCGTTTGAAACGCCCATCGCTGCTAAGCAAGCCCAGGCTTAGTTCATTGCTCTCCTGCACCGGTAGGGGCGTGATCGCCACGATCGGGTCACCTTCCAACCCGCTGGGAAGGAATCGTTCCAAGGCACCTGGTTGTTGCCCAGCAAACTCCCAACGCACGAGGGCGACACGACCGTTGGCACTGATGGCTAGTAGTCGCGGCGGCGGTTCGATGGGAAGAATGACGCGAGCTGGTGATGGGGCATCGCTCACCGGACAGGGATCACCAAAATGAAGACGACCAAGGACTTGTGGGGTCACGATCTTCACTTGTCCGTCCGCTTGGATCAGCAGTCGACCATCACCCGGGAGGGCCGCTAAGGCTTGCTGGCGGAGCAGCTCCGTGTTGGGTCGTTGACTGGCAGCTCGTTCAGCGATTAAGGCATCTCCGCCTTCCACCAGTCGTGTGCGACGTGGAGTTGAGAAGCGTTTTTTCAGTGTTTTCAGTTCACTAACCATGGCGTCGAGCAACTGATCTCGGCTTTCGAGGAGCAATTTCAATCGCTCTCGCTCCTCTCGGAGGTTGTCGACTTCTTGGCGCAAGCTTTCCTGCTCCAAACCTGTTAACCGTCGGAGTGGCATTGCCAACACGGCATCAGCCTGGCGTTCGTTGAGGTCCAATCGCACCATCAAGCTGGCGCGAGCCGAGCCAGCATCTTGGGCTTCTTGGATCATGGAGATCACGGCTTGAAGGTTGTTCAGAGCCGTGATTAGGCCCTCCACTACTTCCAGGCGATCTTCTGTTTTGCGTAGGGCGTGGCTCGTGCGGCGAATCAGGGTGAGTTCCCTGTAGTCGAGAAAGGTTTGAAGGAGTTGCCGTAGCGAGAGTTGTTGGGGCTGACCGTTAACAAGGGCCAGCATGATTGCGCCAAAGTTGCTCTGCAGTGCCGTACGGCGATGCAGGTCCTTCAGCACCTTGTCGGGTTCAGCATCGCGGCGAAGTTCCACAACAATGCGCATGCCATCTCGATCGCTTTCATCGCGAATGTCAGCGATGCCGCCAATTTTTCCATCGTTGACCGATTCGGCCAGTTTTTCGATCCAGCCTGCTTTGCTCAGTTGATAGGGCAGTTCGGTCACAACAACGGCGTTTCGTTTGTGCCGTCCTTTTCCCAGTTGCACCTCTTCTGTATGCGCTACACCCCGCATTGGAATACTGCCGCGGCCGTGTAAGTAGGTGTCTTGGAGGCCTGAACTGAGCAGAACTTCCCCACCTGTTGGAAAATCAGGCCCAGGAATCAGTTCTAAAAGACGCTCGTCGCTTAGGCCCGGTTGTCGAATCAGAGAAATAAGGCCGTCCACAACCTCACCCAAGTTGTGGGGCGGAATGCTCGTGGCCATGCCGACGGCGATGCCAGAACAACCATTGAGGAGAAGAAAGGGGAGTTGTGCAGGAAGAACGGTTGGTTCTTGTTGGGACCCATCAAAGTTCGATACAAAATCGACGGTGTCATCACCGATTTCTTCGAGCAGAGCTTGATGGGCAATCGGGGCTAAACGCGTTTCGGTGTAACGCATCGCTGCTGGCGGATCGTCATCAACCGATCCGAAATTGCCGTGTCCGTCCAAAAGTGGATGTCGGCTAGCAAAGGTTTGTACGAGTCGTACGAGCGCGTCGTAGACCGCTTGATCTCCGTGGGGGTGGTATTTCCCGAGAACATCTCCAACAACACGAGCGCATTTCCGGTATGGCCGATCTGGGGTCAACCCCAGTTCTTGCATCGCGTACAAGATTCGACGCTGCACCGGCTTGAGACCGTCGCGGGCATCGGGCAAGGCCCGACCCACGATCACACTCATCGCGTATTCCAGATAGGAGCGCTGCATCTCTAGGTGCAGGGCGATCGGTTGAACGCGCTCCTCAGCCATCCCGTCCGCGGATATTGGGGAAGAATTAGCCAAGCCTACAGAAGTTTACTGACGTTTTTTCCAGGTGGCATTGGCCTGGGCCCGTTCAACGCTGCTGGCAAGTTCTGCTTCACGCAACAAGTTTGCTGTGGCTTCTCTCACATGGGAACCCCAAAGCTGCTCTTTTTGATGCATCGGCAAAACGTAATTGGGATTTTTTGACAGGGCTTCTTTGGCTAGCGATAGAGCTTCGCTCTGTTCGCCCTTTTGGTTTAACGCAGCAGCTAAAGCCAGCATTGGTTCTGCGTTCTGCTCCAGCTTGATCACCCGACGCCAACGTCGAATGGCCTCGTCATGTTGTCCGAGTTCAAACAGAACAAGGGCTTGATTGTTGAGGGCTTCCCAAAAGTCTGGTTTGATTTCAGTTGCTTTTTCGAAGGATTGCAAAGCGACCGCAAACTTGTTTTGCATGATCCGTGCATTCCCGAGATCGAAGTATGCAGCTGCATTGTTTGCATCGATTTGCAATCCTCGTTGAATAAGCGGTATGGCTTCTTCCGGTCGTTTTGCACGTAGTGCAATCGCTGCTTCTGCAAACCAGAGCCCAGCATTGTTGGGATTGATTTTTTTGGCTTTCGCAAGCGATTGACTGGCATCTTCCAGTTGATTGCTACGAAGTTGCGCTTCCGCTAGAACAATCCATGTTCGTTCATCGTTTGGGTTGAGGCGAACAGCTAAAGCGGCAAGTTGTGAGGCCTCCATGGACTGGCCCATTTGCAGAAGTTGAGCTGCGGTTCGTCCGATTCCAAGAGAGGATCCCGAGAGCTCCACCTCTGATGGCAAGTAGACGTACGGCACCAGGGCCTGGGCTGGAGCCATCAGGCAAACGCTGCTGATGTTTATCAGAGCTACTGTCAGGCTTCGTTTCAATTTGATTCCTCGAAGCACGTTCAGGGATCTCATTTGATCAGAGGTTAGGAGGTAGATCCGGTTGGGCTGCAGCAGCATTTCTGCGCCACATCCACGGTTTAATTCGCCTTAGAGCGGATCCCCGTAACTGTTGATCCCAGGTGGCATCGTCCCAGTGCTGAAGATCTTGGGCTTTCACATTGAGGAGCCATGGTCGAGGTTGCATATCCGGATCTTCACTGCTCGGTAGTTCCCGATGGTTCCAAGGACAAACGTCTTGGCAAATATCACAACCGGCAATCCACGGTCCAAGCGACGCTTTGATCGCATCTGGGAGATAGGGATCTCGGTTTTCAATGGTGTGAAAAGCCAGGCATCGTTGGGCGTCAACAACGAATGGTTCGCGGATGGCATCGGTGGGGCAGGCCTTGATGCAAGCGACACAGCGTCCACAAAGGGTTTTGGCTGGAGTATCCGCTTGGAGTGGTTCCGTTGTCAGTAGGTGACCAATCACCATCCATGAGCCTCGATGGGGATGGATCACATTGCTGTGTTTTCCGATCCAACCCAGCCCAGCTTCTTCCGCCCAAACTTTGTCCAACAGCGGAGATGCGTCGACACAAACACGCCATTCGCAGCTTGGCTTTTGTTCGGATAGCCAACGCCCCACGCGTCGTAGACGTTGCTCGACAACCCTGTGGTAATCGCGACCCCAGCCGTAGCGCGCCACCTTTAAGGATCCCGGGGCTGATTGCGCAGAGACGTAGTAGTTCAATCCCACGGCCAACAGGCTTTGTACCCCCTCTAAAAGTTGAGAAGCATCGCGGCGGCGTGGCGCTGCCATCCATGCCATATCGGCTTGGTACCCGTGATCGAGCCAACGTTGCAATGCTTCTGTCCGCAGCTGCAGCCGGGGACTTCCAGGCAAACGAGCAATTCCAACCGGATCAAACCCTTCTTCCCGAGCCCGTTGTTTCAGAGCGTGGCTCAAGTGTGTGAGTTGATCTGGGTGTTGCCCTGACATCGACCGTATGGTTGAGACCTGTTTTTTCATCTTCACGTGACGGGAACCGAAACGGGACGCCTGGCATCTCTGCTTCGTTGGCTGGGCCTCACGATGGTTTTTGTTCTCGTCCTGCAGATGGCTGCGGTCTTGGTGGGAAGTGACTGGTCAGCGGAGGCAACCAGTCTTCAGATCACTGGACCTTTGGTTGCGCTGGCCCCACTAGGTTTTATCGGTTTGTTGACCTGTCTGTTTGGATCACGTCTTGAGAACCCGCAACAGCAGGTCACGCCATTGCGGGCTGTGGTTTGTGTTCTTTCAGCACTCTTGGCCATTGGCATGCTGGTGGCAGTTCCGATGTCCTTAAACGGCGGGGCTGGTGATCTGTCGCAGGCTCAGAACATCGAGCAGGGACGCGCAGCGATGAAAGAAGCCCGTGCATTTCGCGATAATCCCGAGCAGGTGGCTTCTTTGGGCGAACAGTTAGCTCAAGCTGGACAGCTGGCCGCTGATGCCAGCAAGGACGACAAGCAGCGCGCTGCAGAGACGATGATTGATGAGCAGATCAGCCAAATGGCAACCCAGCTCAAACAGGTGGAGTCGCAGAAAAACCGCGAATCTCGGCAACGATTGATTGGTGGGACGGCCAGCGCTGTTGTTCTTGCCATTGCTTTTGTGCTGCTTGCACTTACTGCAGTGATCTGATTGCTGGTTAGGTTGGATGAACTCCCTGACTCTGGGTGCAGAGGCTCCTTGGTTCAGTCCAACCCCAGACCTGATCTACCGCTGGGCGAACGGCTTCAGCAAGATCTCAAAAATGACCTGATTGCAGGGTTGCTGGTGGTAATTCCACTCGCAACAACTATTTGGTTATCCACGATTGTCAGCCGATTTGTGCTGGCTTTTCTCACGTCAATTCCGAAGCAGTTCAACCCTTTCATCACCCTGAATCCGCTTCTTCAGGATCTGATCAACCTTTCCCTCGGGCTCACGGTTCCTTTGATGGGGATCCTTCTGATTGGCCTCATGGCCCGCAATATTGTGGGTCGTTGGCTGCTCGAATTTGGAGAGGGAACCCTGAGCCGGATTCCTCTTGCTGGTTCCGTTTACAAAACTCTCAAGCAGCTGCTTGAGACTGTTTTGGGGGGCAATTCGGCCCGCTTCCGCCGTGTTGTTCTTGTCGAATATCCAAGGGAAGGTTTGTTCAGTGTTGGTTTTGTCACCGGCGAGGTGGGTCCTTCGTTGCAATCTGATCTGGAAACACCACTCCTTAGTGTGTTTATCCCCACGGCTCCAAACCCAACCACCGGCTGGTACACGCTTGTGCCAGAGGGTTCGGTCCGCGAACTCAATATTTCCGTAGAGGAGGCGTTCCGCACCATCATTTCTGCTGGCATTGTGAATCCAGATGAGCAGGAAGCTCCTGTGAATCGCAGCTTCTCCAGTCTCATGGCTCAGTTGCGGGCCTCCGCATCCCCCTCCAGCTAATTCATGGCCTCACGATCTCTTTCCCGCGAGTTGGCCTTGCTGGTGCTCGGTCAAGTGTCGGAACAGAAAAAGTCTTCTACAGCTGATTTAGGGATTGAGTCCCTGCTTGATAAGGCCCTCGAAAGCCTGACTCAACATTGGAGGGAAACACTCGATTCATCTGCGACGGAACTGGATCAAGCTCAGCAATGTCTCCTCGATAGCGAACTTCAACAGGGTCAGACTTCCACCCTGGATGTTGTCCGTGATCACCTTCGTTCATCGCTAAGCGCTGCCGAACAGGTTTTGAATGGCCTTTCAGCCACCCTTGAACTTCCCAGGCTTCTGCTCTTGGCAGATCAAGAGCAAATTCGTTCTGCTGCGATGGAACGCATTGCTCAGGTGATCCGGCAGCGCGAGACCATCGACGCGAGATTGGATCAAGTGATGGAAGGTTGGCGGTTGGCACGACTACCGCGCATCGATCGCGACATTCTTCGTCTTGCTGTTGTAGACCTCCAAACCATGGGCACACCAGCTCCTGTGGCATTCAATGAGGCCGTTGAATTGGCGAATCGATACAGCGATGAAAAGGGTCGTCGAATGATTAATGGTGTGTTGCGTCGCTTCCATGATGCTCAATCCACTGCAGCGGACTGATGGTGTACAACTGGTTCGAGCGTCAGGCCCCATCCCCTGGGGAACTTCCTTCAACGCCAGATTTACCTGAGGTTGAACAACAACCGTCTGCAGATCCTGTTCAGGGGAAGCCTGAGCAAGATCACTCAATCCTTCATGACAATGTCGAACAGAAGGCTGAAGAGCCAGAAGACGAAGCATTGGTTTGGGCCCGTGAGGCCTACGCACGCTTAAAGGCACAGCAACAAGCTGCTGCTTCGGCGCCAACAACCCCTGTTTCGACGACTCTTGAGCCAAACCCACAACCAACCCCTGAGCCCACCCCAGCTTCAGAGCCAGAGCCTGTAGATGAATCAGATTCACTCGCTCTGCTAACGCCAGAGGTCAGCCCAGAACCCACCCCAGCTCCCACAGTTGGTGTGTCCTTACTCGAACAGGCCGCGGCGCGACGTCAGCAGCGGCAACAAGAGCAGGAGGTTCGTGCGCTTGAGGTAGCTCCGACATCGACGCCCGAACCGCCTGCTACCACTTCTTCCTTCACAGCTGCAGATGCTGTTGAGCCGACCCTTGGTGACTTTGATGACGACTTCACTTGGTCTGCTGAGGTTTTAGCAGCGCAGGGTCGGCGTGCTGATCAGATTTCGCTTGAGGAAATCGATTGGCTTGGACGGCTCCGTCGTGGTCTGGAGAAAACACGGCAGGGCTTCGTTACCAGCCTGTTGGAAAACCTTGGAGATGATCCCCTCACGCCAGAGGTGCTGGACGAACTCGAGACTCTTTTACTACGTGCCGATGCCGGTGTTCAGGCCACCGATCAGGTACTGGACGCGTTGCGAAAGCGGATGAATGAAGACGTTGTCGATCCAGTTGAGGGAATTCGTTTTCTCAAGGATCAATTGCGCGGCTTGCTGGATGCTCCGATTAAGGCCAGTGGCGTTCCTCTGCTTGCCCCGGAGCGAGGTCGTTTAAATATTTGGTTGATGGTGGGAGTGAATGGCGTCGGAAAAACCACAACCCTTGGGAAGCTGGCAAATCTTGCTGTGCGTAGTGGCTACTCAGCCTTGATCGCAGCTGCAGACACCTTTCGTGCAGCAGCCGTACAACAGGTCGAGATTTGGGGTGAACGCAGCGATGTTGCTGTGGTGTCAAATCCCAGCAGCAATGCAGATCCAGCTGCGGTGGTGTTCGATGCCATCGGTGCTGCTCGGTCCCGTCAAACAGATCTGCTGCTGGTGGATACAGCAGGTCGATTGCAGACCAAACACAACTTGATGGAGGAACTTCAGAAGGTTCGGAAAATCATTGATCGTCTCGCTCCAGAGGCCAATGTTGAGTCGTTGCTGGTGCTAGATGCCAGTCAAGGTCAAAACGGTTTGCGTCAAGCAATGGCCTTTGCGAAAGCAGCCGGTTTGACGGGAGTTGTTGTGACCAAACTCGATGGCACTGCCAGAGGTGGTGTTGCTTTGGCGGTGTCGTCGGAAGCAGGCTTGCCCATCCGTTTCATTGGTGCTGGGGAGGGGATCCGTGATCTCCGGCCGTTTAACAGTTTTGAATTCGTTGAGGCTCTACTGGCCGGAAGATGAACCGCTGCTACTTTGCGCATCTTGAGGGGTCGCAGCGTTGAGCAGCAAGCCGCCCCGTCGCCATCCCACCCTGGCACAGAGGGGTGTGGGTCCTTCGCCTCAAGCGATGGCGTCATTGCGTCAACTGTTCGACAGCTTGAGCAACGAACAGCGTCGCAATCAGGATCTTCTGGTGTCGCTGGCTTTTGCCCTTCGCAGTTTTACCAATCTGCATCGCTTCTTAGAGCTGGTGCCGGTTGTGGTGTCTCGACTTGTGGGAGTCGATGGTGCTTTGATCGTGCCGTTTCAATCGGATGGTCGTTTGTGGCGCGATCAACTTCAGGCTGTCCCCGTTGAGCAGTCCCAGGAACTTTTTCGCCGCTTAGCCGGCTTCCAGCCTGGTGAATCGGCTGGATTTGGCACCGATGATGCCCAGGTGTTGGCCTTGGATCGCTTGGTTCAACGCTGTCTGCCAAAGGCGGGTTTGTTTGCCACATCTGTGGTGGTTCGCGGGCGATATCGCGGTCGGTTGTATGTGTTTGATCCGACGTCCGATTTGATTTGGACCGACGTGCATCGCCGACATGCCCAATTGGTGGCCGATTTGGCGGGTGTGGCGATCGAAAATGATCTGATGTTGCAGGACGCCCGTCGTCATGAACGGGTTGATCGTCAGCTGAGCATTGGGGCGGAGATTCAGGCTCAATTGTTGCCCGATCATTGTCCGGTGATTGAGGGCGTGGAGCTTGCCGCTCGATGCCGTCCAGCGTTTCAAGTGGGTGGTGATTATTACGATTTCATTCCCACGCGTCCTGAACTCATCGGTCGTCGACGGGAGCGTGGTCGCTGGGCTCTGGTCATGGGCGATGTGATGGGCAAGGGTGTTCCCGCTGGTCTGCTGATGACCATGTTGCGCGGGATGCTCCGCGCCGAAGTTCTCAGTGGATTGCCACCGGATCGCATCCTTCATGACCTCAACCAACTCGCCCAAGAGGACCTCGCGCAATCCCACCGATTCGTGACGTTGTTTTATTCGGATTTCGATCCACGAACCCGTCGTTTGCGATACGCCAATGCAGCCCATAACCCCCCCTTGCTGTGGCGCTCGGAGCAGAGAAGTATCAGCAGGTTGGATGCCGCTGGC
>QCVM01000035.1:0-19679 GCA_003210375.1 Synechococcus sp. AG-686-B21
AGCCCAAATTGCGGATTTGATTGAGGGAGATTTCAAAAACTGGAGATCCACCCTGTGGTTCGATCGGCCAACGACGCAGCCAGCAGCGGTCGTGATCTCCATCAATGCCAATCACTTGGTAGGTGTTCTCGTCGCGATCGAGATTGACGCAATCACCTTGATGAATACTCATCGCGTTCGGGGAGTCTTGGAGAAGACAGCCTTGATGAGGTGACGCTTGGGTGAGGTTCGGCATGAACTGTTAGATGCACGAATTTGCGTTTGCTAATCCATGCAGCGAAACATATTTATATTTTGACGCATGGAAGGACCCTCATGCAGGAGTGGACACTCGGAGTTGGTTAGGGCCTAGAGGCATCCGAGGTGGGCGGCAAGACCCGAAACTTCTGGCAAGGCTTGGATCGATGTGAGCGCGTCTTCCATCTTTTTCTGGCTCACTTCGTGGGTGATCACAACGATTTCAGCACCGGCTTTGCTGGCGTTGAATTGAACGATCGATTGGATTGACACGCCACCATCTCCGAAGCAACCCCCAATGCGACCGATCACGCCGGGAGCATCCTGTGTGTGGAAGCGAACGTAATGGCGCTGACGAATCTCGCCTTGATCCACTAACACGCAACGCCGCCAGCTGCTCGCTGCAAGTAGGGGGTCCAAGCAATTGCTGCCTCGGCTGGCCTGGCTGATTCCAGCGATGTTAAGGATGTCGGCCACTACGGCTGATGCGGTCGGTCCTGCTCCGGCCCCTGGTCCGTAAAACATCACGCGGCCGATGGGGTCACCTTCCACAAGGATGGCGTTGTTTACGCCGTTCACACCCGCCAACGGATGATCGTTTGGCAACAGGGTGGGTTGCACTCGGAGCGATAGGGGTAGTGGCTCCCCTGACTGCTTCATTCGTTCCGCCACTGCGAGCAGTTTGACGCCATAGCCAAGTTGTTTGGCGTAATCCACATCTCGCCCTTGCAATTGGCTGATGCCAGCAGTGGGAACTGCATTGCGTTCGACGCTGCCTCCAAAGGCCAAATTCGCCAAAATTGCAATTTTGTCGGCGGCATCTAAACCATCCACATCGGCGGCGGGGTCTGCCTCTGCATACCCCAATTCTTGGGCATCTTTCAAAACGCTCTCATAAGCAGCGCCTTCATCGGCCATCCGGGTGAGGATGTAGTTCGTCGTGCCATTGATGATTCCGCTGACCCGGTTGATCCGGTTCGCCCCTAGGGATTGCTTCAGGGGCTCAATGATCGGGATGCCTCCACCAACGGCGGCTTCGATGAGCACGTAGACCCCAGCTTTGGCGGCGGCAGCAGCAATTTCTTCGCCGTGACGCGCGATCACCGCCTTGTTGGCTGTGACGACGGATTTGCCGGAGGCGATGGCCTGCAAGATCAAGCTTCGAGCTGGCTCGATCCCACCGATCAATTCCACCACCACATCCACGGCAGGGTCGTTGACAACGTCGGATGGATCGGTTGTCAGAATCTCTTTGGGGAGCTCGACCGACCGTGGTCGGTTCAGGTCTCGAACCGCGACGCGTATGAGTTTCAGATCTGCGACAAGGGGATGACGCTCATCCGGGCTTTGCAGGATCGAAGCCACACCGCCGCCAACTGTTCCCAGCCCGAGGAGACCAATTCCGATCCTTGAACTCATTCCCCTTTAAACCCTTGGTGACTCGTCATTCGACAACTCTATGAATCCATGGGGGTGGTGTTTGTATCAAGCTGGCTCGCTTGAGCTTGCATGGCCCGCAAAATATTGAGGAAACCGTTGGCACGGGATGGAGTCAAGCTGGTTTGGAGGCCCGTGGCCGCGATGAACGCAGGGTCGACGGCTTGCACTTCTTTTGGGCTTAGGCCATTGAGCCCCTGGATCAAGAGAGCCAACAATCCTTTGGTTATTAGAGCGTCGGAATCGCCTTGCCAGAGCATCACTCCGTCAGCGAGGGTGCCGCGCACGAAAACCTGCGACACACAGCCTTTCACCTTGATGTCGTCGGTTTGTTGATCGGTCGGGAAGGGCTCCAGTTTTTTCGCGAGCCAGAGCACGTACTCGTAGCGACGTTTGGGATCTGTTGTTCCGCCCAAGCGCTCCACCATCCGATCGAGGGCCTCACTGCCGGTACTGGTAGCCATCCCGTTCGTCAGTTCTTATGGCCTGGCACGCTAACCAGAAGGCCTAAAAGTACAAGGCTCACCGGTAGTGAAACTACCTCGTCAAGCTTCACTTGTCCTGCCTGGACAGGCATTTCGAGGTAATCACGATGACCAGGGCCACCGTCGATTTGCAGATCGACGACGCCATCTCGAACGGTGTCGAGATTGAGAGTGAGGCGACCGGCTTGATCGGTGCGACCCAATTCTTGGCCTGCGCTGCCATCGGCGTTGAGCAGACGGACCACGGCGCCTTTCGTTGGTTCTCCATTGGAGAAGCTGCTGCTGAGCTCAAGTTCTCCATTGAGGTAAAGAAGGGCACTTTCGATTTGATGGGCCTGGGTTGGGATCGCCCCGAGACCACCAAAGAGCAGTAGGGACGCCAAAAAACGAACCATGGTCTGCGCACTTCAATTACGCTCATGATGCGACGGGTCTCAACACCTGGCCAGGCCCCTTTTCGGTAATCCAACCGTCAAGAGGCACATCCCATGAATCCCGCGGTAAGGCAGAGGGGTGAACGCAGTTCGATGGCAGCACGACCCAAGTAGGAACGTTTGCCCAGAGAGGGTCTGAGCGCAATCGGTCGTAGTAGCCCCCGCCATACCCGAGGCGGATCCCGGATGAATCCACGGCAAGGGCTGGCACGAGCAACAGGCTGATCTCCTCTGCTCGAAGGTTGCTGCTGTTGGTTGGCGCGGGAATACCGCAGCCATCTTTTTCAAGGTCCTGGCCAGTCCAACGTTTGTAATGCAAACAACCGTTGCCGTCGGCCTGGGGCAGGGCCATGGGATTGCGTAATTGTGTGCGCAGGGGGCGAAGGTCAACCTCGTTAGCGAGGGGCCAATACAAACCCACCACGGATGTTTCTGCGGTTGTAAGACGAACGAACTGCAGTGCTGCTCCGCAGATCACTTCATGGACGGCCTGATTTGTTCGTCGAAGCTGCTGATAGTGGCGACGAAGGCTTGGTTTGTCGCGCATGGGTTCAGCCTCGGTGCTGTTCGGCAACAGTGATCGACGAGTGCGTATAAAAAAGCGGACGCCCACGTCCGTGTTCTCTTTATACAAACAATTGTGGGGAAAGCATGCACTTCTCTCTCAAAGTCTTGGCTTCAGGAGAGGGTCCGATCCGGTCCATTTTTGATAATCCTTAATCGTGATGTCTTTGGTGTTCTGCTGGTGGGTTGTCGTTGCACCACGATCGGATTTGGGTCCAAACAATCGACCTCTTCTTTTGGCTGCCGAACAATCGTTGTTTAGATGAATGGGAAGCATCGGATTCTGGAGAGCGGTGTCGAATGCGTGTGCTTGATCCGACCGATTACGACACCCCTGCGTGTTCTGCTTTTGGGATATGCAGTCCTGGACGTTATGCATTGACGTTCCGAAGCTGTCTTTAGTGAATGTCGACCCAACGGCAACTGTTGTATGCAGAGATCGTCCCTGATCTGTGCGAGATGTTGTTGGTCACTACCCATAAAAATGCCCTGTCGTGGAGACAGGGCAGCCATATTTGAAGGTTCGGCTATGCCGACTCAATCACTCTTCAACGCCTTCAGCACCTTCGCTGTGCGTTGCGGCAGCACCAGTTGGGAGCAGACGAATCGCCTTCTTGCCCAGCTTGATTTCAAATTCATCACCTGGCTCCAGGTTCAGCATGGCTGTGTAAGCCTTGCCGATGAGCAAGTTGCCGTTGCCTTGAACTTTTGCGATGTAGCTCAATTTGCGGCCACCCTTACCAATTGCAGCTCCACCACCGGTGAGATTTACCCCTTTGGCGTCGAGTAGAGCCTCGTAGAAAGCAGTAAAGTTAAGGCGTTCGCTGCCATCCTTCTTTGTAGATACATATCCGCAAGCCCTTACCAAATCAGACTTTGAAACGTCGCCGAGATCTTTGACTTTTGCGAGAAGGTCTGAACCGGTAAGCATTGGTTTGGTGCTCATTGATTTCCAAAATATATTTGAATTACTCGTCACCTGTCAACAAATAGGCGTGGAAAAGCATCGCTTGATCCGTATGTCCGGATTGTTTTCTGCACCCGGTCTGCATTTGGTAAGCCGTTTTTGAAGTGGTGCATTGCTCTGCGCATCTTGCGCTGAAGCCATTCAGTTTCTGAAATCCGCCAATTTTTTGTTGATCGATGCTCGATCTCTTCGGAGACGACATCGCTAACCATTTATTGGCTATGGCAAAAGCTCGGATCTTGGCGGTGGGGATCCTGGTCAGTCCCCATCTTTCTAGGCCGTCTTGATGGCGTATTAGGCGTCGTGTTTTGGTGCTGACGGATGCCACGAATGATGTGGGCATTTTGCTTCCTTTGCTCCCTATTTCAGCCTTGCTTCACCTGCACTTCCTGAGAAAGCTTCATCGCGGACATCCGTTTTTTCAAACTGTGTTGGGTGCGGATTTCAAGCGTCGTTAGGTTTTGATGAAGACCAATCGTTTGAGGGCAACTACGCGATATGAGCTACAACCAAGATGTGGTTTTTTTGTGCACCATCAAAGGAACTCTCAACGGACTTTTAAAGCAAGCCACCCGAGAAGACCTGAACGAGTTGCTCTCAACGGATGCGGGCCGTGAGCATTTTCTAAACAGGCTTGAGATCAAAGAAATGAATGAAATCGATGTGGTGGAAGCTGTTCAAGACGCGAGCCTCGACGATTGAAGTGGCAATCGATCCTTGGTTGGCCTCCCGGCGAATGGGGTTGCTGCTGTTTCCTTGCGTCTATCGCTGAAACCATGCCGTTAGTGCCACGGCGAGGGCATCAGCCGCGTCATCGGGCCTAGGGGGATCGGTGAGGTTCAGCTCTCGCATCACCGCTTCGAGGACTTCATCCTTCTCGGCGTGGCCGAATCCGGCAAGGGCGAGCTTGATTTGCATGGGTGGGAATTCCACCGCGGGCACTTTGAAGCGCGCCAGGGTCATCATCACAACCCCTCGGGCCTGGACCACGCTGATTGTGGTGCTCGATCGGTAAAAGAAGAATTTTTCGACCGCGGCTAATTCCGGTCGCCAGGCACGGATCAGCTGGCGGATATCTGAGGCGATCACCACCATGCGATCTCCCTCCGAATATCCCGGCTCGGTGCGAATAATCCCGCAGTCGAGCATGCGTTGTTGGCCACCACTGGTATCGATGACGCCGTAGCCCACCCGAGCCAGGCCAGGGTCGATACCGAGAATCCTCAAGTTGTTCTAAGCCACGAGGGCAAGTTCGAAATCAGCGCGATCGCTTCCCTCGCTGCGTTCAAACACCTTGCAGAACACCTTCACAACCCGATCGCCAGAGTCCACCTGTTCCAGAGGATCTTTGCGGAGACGGTGGCGGAGACAACAGGAGGCAACACGTGCCACATCGTCTTCACTCACGTCTGTTCTCCCTTCAAAAGCAGCCAGAGCGCGAGCGGCGCGGTTGGTCACGATGTCTCCCCGCAAGCCATCAACATCCAACTCTCCGCAGACTGCCGAAATACGCAGACGGAGATCGTCGTCGATTGTCACCTGGTCGAGACGTTGTTGCGCTTCGACGACCCGTTGTTGAAGCGCCTCTTGATTGGCCTCGACGCCCGCGCTGAAGCTGTCGGGGTCGCTATCAAAGGCTGTGCGTTGATCAACCACCTGCACGCGAAGTTCTGGGTTGCGGACGGTGCGTACCTCCACGCTCATGCCAAAGCGATCCAGCAATTGAGGGCGCAGTTCTCCCTCTTCGGGGTTGCCCGAGCCGATTAACACAAAACGGGCTGGGTGGCGCACTGAAATTCCCTCACGCTCCACCGTGTTCCAGCCCGAAGCGGCGGAATCCAGCAAAACATCGACCAGATGATCGTCGAGGAGGTTCACCTCATCCACATAGAGCAAGCCACGGTTGGCTTTGGCCAAGAGGCCTGGCTCAAAGGCCCGTACGCCTTCGCTAAGGGCTTTCTCAATATCAATGGTTCCGCAGAGTCGGTCTTCTGTGGCGCCTAGTGGCAGGTCCACCATCGGCACCTGCCGTTGCTCTGTGGCAACGGTTTCGTTGCGGATCAACCGTTCGCGCACTTCACTGCTTTGCAGGTCTGGATCGGTGGCGGAGCTGTTGTACGGGTCTCCAGTAACCACCTCAATATCTGGCAAAAGGTCAGCCAGTGCACGGATCGTGGTGGATTTACCCGTGCCACGATCACCCATGATCATCACCCCACCAATACGCGGGTCGATCACGTTAAGGAGAAGCGCCAGCTTCATTTCCTCCTGACCGATCACCGCTGTGAAGGGGAAAACCCTGCGCTTCCGTGGTGCCGTCACAGCGATCTCTTCTCTCCGGGGAATTGTTTCACAGGCTGCACAGTCAGCACCTGGGGCGGGGTGGCATCGGCGGGATAGACCAGTCGCACGCCTACCTGTTTTTGCTCGCCGGGTTTGAGATTTACCTGGCCGAGGGACGGGCCCTGTTGCCCTTGGCGCAAGACAAGATGCACTGTTTGGCGTCCAAGCGGCTGACCGTCTGTCCCATCGAGCCCTCGGATCTGCAGTGGGCCGCGAAACATCACGGGTCCATTGCGATCGCTGCGAAACCGGAGTGAATCGGCGGTTTTGTTGCCCTTCAGCGGGGAATCGAGGGATACCTGCAGCGTCACCGGTTTGGCGCTGTTATTACGCAATGGCAGGCGGAGGTCGTATTCCACCCCGTAGTTGCCGTGGGCGGCCCAGGCCGTGCCGGGATAAAAAGCCTTGAGTTCTGCGGTTTGAACTTGCCCCGTGGCCAGGGTGCCACGTTCGAGGCTGCTAATCGGCCAAGAGATGGGCCCTTGGGGGGAATCGAGCACCTTGCTGTCGGGATCTGTGATCTCGGCGTCCCAGCGACTTCCCAACTGGACGCCACTCACTCGGGAATAAATCAGCTTGCCGCGGCTGCCGCGGGGGCTGGGCCGGTGCTCTTTTTTGCTGAGGATTCCGCTGCTAAGCATGGTGCGCCATGCCTGGTCTGTTGGCGGCTTCGACTCTTGCCCGTGGCCCGCCAGGGTGGCGATGGCTACAGGGGCGGAGCTGTGAAGACGCAACTGAACATTCCGGCCGTTCAGTAGGGGATCGAGACCGGCGACGGGCATCGGCAGGCGAAGCAAGCGGGTGGGATCTCCCGGCTTGAGGGTCCAGGTTTGATGGCTGAGTTCCGGGGCTGTTCGACCAGCAAGAAGATCCCCGGCGACACGGCTACCAGGACCAGACGCAATAACGCCGGTGGTTTCCCGCATGCGGCTGGGAAGAGGCAGGAAGGGAGCTTCGGTTTGGCCCGGTTTGGTGGCCTGGGATAAAGAAGTGCTCCCTTCGAGCAGGGTGAGGGTGACGGGCTGATTGCCAAGGGGTGCTGCCAGAACCGCAAGCCAGAGGGTGGACTCCGGACTGGTCTCAGCATCGCCCGCATAGACGTGATGGCTGAACAGATCAAAACGGCCGTTCAGGACAACGGGTAAGTCGGCGCCGCCGCCTCTGGGAAAGGTGGACAGCAGGATGCCATCGCTCGCAATCAGCTCTGGGTTGTTGTCGTTCACCATGAGCACGGCATCAAGTGCCCCAGGGAGTGGACGCACGGTTTGCTGACGCACCACAATCTCCGCTATGGCTGGCGTGGTAAGCCCGAGGAGGGCTGTTGACACCAAGACCCTTGCCACTCGGTTGCAAGCCATTCGGACCCTGGTTGCTCTGAACAAGCGGTTCAACGTCATGGTTTCGGTGGCGCTGGTTGTGGCTTGAGATGGGGAGCCATGGCCGCGACAAGTTGGCGGATCATTTCGGTCGAGCGGGGGTCATTGAAGGGTCCCTTCACCAAAAAACCCGCTACAGCTCTTCGGCCATCCGGCAGTTCAATTAAGCCTGCATCGGCGTAAGCAGTGCCAATGTCGCCGGTTTTGTTGAATACCCGATAACCCTTGTGAGCGAGGGCGGAGTCGGGGGCTCCTTGGGCACCCCCGAGGCCTCGCATCAAGCCGGTTGGCAAAAGCGTGTTGGTCACGGAGGTGGCCATCACCTCGCGGAATAAATCGCGAGTGCGTGGCGCAAGACTTTCGCCGCTATCAACCAGGGCAATGGTGCGGCTGAGATCGCGGGCGCTAGTGGTGTTGGTTCCATCAAGGTCTGGAAGCCAGTTGTTCACCACCGTGGACGGAAGGTCGAGTGCTTGGAAGCGAGCGTTAATGGCGTCTTTGCCTCCGGCCCTGGCAATCATCAAGTTGGTGGCGGAATTGTCACTCACCCGAATCATTTCAGTGGCCACCTTGTAAGTGGGGAACCGACTTCCCAGGGGGCGTGAAGCCATCCATCCGGCACCGCCGCCCACCAGTTCTTTTGTGAGGGTAAGCGGCTCATTCCACTGCAGTGTGCCTTGGTCGATTCGCTCGAGAACCGCCAGCAGGATGGGAGTTTTGATGGAGCTTGCAGCCGGCATGGGCCGGTTCGCATGCATTTGGGCAAAGCGACCGTTATCGAGGATGAGCATGTAGGCGCTCACCTGAAGATCTGGTTGGGATGCGGCTTGTTGGATCCAACGCTGGGATAGCGCCGCGATTTCTTGTTGTGGGGCAAAGGGGTGTTGGGGGAGTCCCGTCTTGCTTAAGGGTGCGAGGGGAGTCGTTGCCACTGAGCTCTTGGACTGATTCGCAACTTTTTGGGAACTGCTTTCGATCCAGGGCTGTTTAGCGAGCCACTCAGGTAGAGCTAATTTCTGCTGGCGCACTTGAGGGGCGAGCAATTTCAGGGCAGAACCACTGAGCACACCGAGGCCGATTCCAATCAGAAGCAATCGGGTGATCAGTAGTGCGGGCCTTCCCCAGCCCGGGGTCCGTCGAGATGGTCGGCTGCTGGTCAACCTGGCTGATGCCTATCGCTCGGCTGAGATTAGGGGCGGTGTGCGCGGATGGCCCAGCGCAGCTGCCGAACCATGCCGCGGATCAAAGCAACTTCTTTCGTTCGAACGGTGGCGCGTTGCAACAGATCTCGCACTTTGCCCATGCGTGCATTGGCGGTGTGTTGCAATAAAAAACCTGCTTCCAGAAGTAAATCGGTCGCATCGTCTAGGAGATCCGTTAGGGCTAGTGCTGCTGCGGGATCCTGCCAAGCCATGTCGGGAGTTGGATCTGCGGTTTGCGGGATGTTGAGATTGGTGCTGAGGCGCGCCAAGTCATGCAACACGATCCCCACGGAGTGGGAGAGGTTGAGGGATGGATAGTCGGAACTGCTGTGGAGGGTCAAAACCCTTTGGCAAAGCCTCAGTTCGTCGTTGGAAAGCCCCCGATCTTCGCGGCCGAACACCACGGCGATGGGACCGGGCTGGGGCTGCGGTGGGGTTGGCCTCGCGAGCAACCATGTGAGCGCGTCAGCAGGGGTATGCAAGGGGATGGTGCCGTGATCGATGCGCCCACAACTGGCCACGCTGCGGCGACAGTCCCCAATGGCTGAAAGAAGATTGGGATACTGCTTAGCGGTATGAAGCATCGTTCGGCCATGCACGGCCATCTGCAGGGAAGGTTCGCTGAGGTGATCACAGCGGGGAGCCACAAGCCGTAGCTCATCAACGTTGAAGTTGGCGCAAAGGCGGGCAACGCTGCCGATGTTGAGGGGCCCTGCCGGCTCCACCAGCACCACCACCACATTGTTCACTGCGTTGATTTCAATAGGGGACGCTTAGAGACGAAAGCACTTTGAGACTGGCGACAGGGAAAGCTCAAGACATGTCGTGCATGTAAGCGATCAGATCGGCCATCGACTGCGGCTCGATTTGGAAGCTCGGCATGGGTGGTGTTTCACCGCTGATGATTTGGTGAACCAGCACGGGATCTTTGCGCTGATCAGTGATCCCAACAAGTTTGGGACCCACAAGGCCCTGACCGGCGAGGCCATGGCAACCGGCGCAGTTGATGCGGAACAACTGTCCGCCATGTTCGGTGGAGCCTTGCAGATCCAGGCTGGCGCGGATGTAGGGGTCTTGGCGGGCGTTGCCAAGCACCCAAAGCACGAGAACAACGCAAGCTGCTGCCGCCAAAACAACGAGGGCGGTGATGAGACCACGACCTCTTTCCGGCTGTTCAGCTGCAGTTGATGACGGCTCGATCACAATCCAGGGGTGTCGATGACAGAATTCTGGTCAATCTTGATAGGTGTTGCGACGTCATGATCGAACCTCTCCTGTGTGGCATCGTTCTGGGTTTAATTCCAGTAACGCTTTTGGGTCTGTTTGTGGCGGCATGGAACCAGTATCGACGGGGTGGGAGCGCACTGGGGGGCTGAGCATCAGCAGGCTGCTAATGCCGTATTTACGTTGATCGCGCACAGTCCAGTTCTGGTCTGTGGCAGGCGTTCGTCGGGAACGATGTTCACAAATTAAAAGACTGTCGTCGTGCAGCCAAGTGCCTTGGCTGAGTTGGCGGATCACTTGGTTGTAAAGATCCGCGTCGTAGGGGGGATCGAAATACACCAGGTCGAAGGCCGGTCCTGTCCAATGCCGTTGTAACCAATGCACCACGTCTTGGCGGATCACTTTGATCCGAGGCTCGTCGTCGCGGCTGTTGCCAACGGTTTGTAGGTTTTTGCTGCAGATGCGGGCGGTGGTTGGGTGGTTTTCCACGGCAACAACCGCCTGAGCACCGTGTTGAAGGGCTTCGCAGGCCATGACTCCGCTACCGCTACAGAGATCCAACCAGCGACAGCCATCGAGGCGAGGCCCAAGAATGGTCATCACCGCTTCGCGAACACGGGCCGTGGTGGGCCGTGTGTCATGACCTGGTGGGCTTAACAGGCGGCGTCCGCCAGTGAGGCGTAATTGGGCTGATCGTTTCAATGGACGGGTTCTGCACCTTGGTGCAACCAATGGATCCAGCGCTTCAGCATCGCTTCGCCGGCGGATGATGATTTTTCGGGATGAAACTGGCAGGCTCCAATCCGTCCACTCCACACGATGGCCGTCACATCGGCGTTGCCGAAGTTTGCGGTGGCAGACAACACCGAACTGTTTCCGGGCACAGCTGCATAACTGTGAACGAAGTACACCCAAGGTGTGGGGTCGTCACTGTGCAGAAGCGGGGAATTGCGTTCGACTTTGAGGGGTGCCCAACCCATGTGAGGAATTCGCTCGTTGGGATGGATCTTGAGCCGTTCAACGGAACCTTGGAACAGTCCCAGGCCAGCTTTGTTTCCTTCATCGCTGCGTTCAAAAAGTAACTGAAGCCCTAGGCAAATGCCCAAGAGGGGCCGGTTGTTCTCGGCCCAAGCTTTGAGATGGGGAACCAACCCTGTGGCTTGGAGGTTGTCGATCGCTGGATCGAAGGAACCAACTCCCGGAAGAATCAACGCGTCTATCGTGTTGAGATCCACTGGATTATGTACAGGAACTGATGTTTCTCCAAGCCGTTCAAGGGCTTTCCCAACGGAGTGGAGATTGCCCATGCCGTAATCGATTACACCGAGATTCAGGCTCAATCGATCAACCCTTTCGAAGAGGCGGATGCCTCAGAGATACTTCGAGATTGTGCCTGAGAGGGTGGCTTTAGGAACAGCACCGACAACGGTATCGACCTTCTGACCGCCTTTAAACACCATCAGAGTTGGGATGCTGCGAATCCCGTATTGGCTGGCCACGTTGGGGTTCTCATCGGTGTTGAGCTTGAACACCTTGATCTGACCCTCAAATTCTTTGGCAATTTCTTCAACAATGGGAGCCACCATCCGGCATGGACCACACCAAGGTGCCCAAAAGTCAACCAAAACTGGCACGTCGCTCTGGAGAACGTCCTGTTCGAAAGAAGCGTCGGTGACAGCGGCAGCGCTCGACATATAGCTCGATAAGTATTTGTCGAACTTAGCAACGATTTCACTATCGGCAGCCAAAAAGCTTGGAGCGAATAGATCTGTGATGGTTGCCTGAAGAAAAGAATGAAAGCTCGAACGCGTCGAGCCAGGGGTGTGAGGAGTGTGTGGGCGCTAGCCCGCACACAAAATAAGCCTAGCTCTCCTCTACTTTCCCATTCCGAGATTTTGAGCTTTTTGGTACACCTTTCCTTCAGTGAGCAGAGAGGGTGCCACCACAACCTCAACCGTTTGCATCTCTGCAATAGTGCGAGCGCCGAGGGTGCCCATTGAGGTTTTGAGGCAACCCAGCAGGTTGTGGGTGCCGTCATCGAGCTTGGCGGGGCCACGAAGAATGCGCTCAATGCTTCCTGTACTGCCCACGTTGATGCGTGTACCGCGGGGCAAGACAGGGCTTGGCGTCGCCATGCCCCAGTGGAAACCGCGTCCTGGTGCTTCGTCCGCGCGAGCAATCGGGGATCCAATCATCACTGCATCAGCGCCGCAGGCGATGCATTTGCAGATGTCGCCACCAGTGACGATGCCTCCGTCGGCAACGATCGGCACATAACGCCCACTCTCTTTTTGGAAGTCGGCTCGGGCTGCGGCACAGTCAGCCACAGCTGTGGCTTGGGGTATGCCCACCCCCAATACGCCCCTTGATGTGCATGCTGCCCCAGGGCCAATGCCCACCATCACCCCGGCAGCTCCCGCGCGCATCAGTTGCAAGGCAACCTCATAGGTCACGCAATTACCGATAACCACGGGCAAGCCCATGCCTTGGCACAGCTCTTCGAGGTCCAAGGTGTCCTGGCCTTCAGGGCCGATGTGGTTTGTCGACACCACCGTCGCCTGCACAAAGAAAAGGTCTGCACCTGCTTCAGCGATGGCTTTGCGAAAACGGATTGCCGCCACTGGGGTTCCGCTTACGGCAGCGATTCCCCCTTGGGCCTTGATGTCTTGAATCCGTTTGCGGATCAGCTGCTCTTGGACGGGCTGGCTGTAAATCTCTTGCATTAACGGAACGAATTCCGTTTTGCCGACTGCAGCAATACGGTCGAGAACCTCATTGGGATCCTCGTAACGGGTTTGAACACCCTCCAGGTTCAAAACCCCAAGGGCACCCAACTCTGAGAGCCGCACGGCCATATCCACATCCACCACGCCGTCCATGGCACTGGCGATGATTGGAATCTCTCGAGTAATACCACCGAGGCTCCAGCTGGTATTGGTGACCTCAGGATCAACCGTACGCCCTCCGGGCACAAGGGCGATCTCATCAATTCCGTAGGCCCGGCGAACAGTTTTGGAGCGTCCAAGCTGAATGTCCACCGAGCGACTTTTGATGAAGTCGACTCAAACTACCAATTGGGATGCATCGGTTTGTGGTTAACGCCCTACAAATTTGTTCCATGTGGAACCGATGGAATCGATCACCCGCTTGCGATCGCTACTACGCACGAGGTTGGAACGGGCGTAATTCAACAGCCAGATCAAACCGGTGAGTTCCAGTAGACCAGGGGCGAGTGGAACTTTGTTGATCGTGCCGAGAATGCCGCTGTAGACGGTGCTCACGATTACAAAGAGGATCAAGCCGCCAATCAATCTGAGTGGCAGTTGAGCTTGGGACCAAACCGATCCAAGTTCTTTGGAATCAATCCAGGCTTTGATTTTTTCAACGAGCAAATCCCACTCGCCTCCAACGTCGGTGGAGTTCTCTTGCGCGGGAATGGTGACCGTCGAGGCGATCACGGGGTCGGGAACAGTTGCAGCGGTTTCGGGGTCTGGCGCTGGCTCGGCCTCGGAGACGGCCTCCACCTCTGGTGGGGTTGCGCTCTCTGTGGGGGAAGCCTGGGAGGGTTCAGCCTCCGATACTGGGGGTGATGGTGGAACAGGATTAGCCGACGGACTTGCAGGAGTGTCAGCTGATTCGGCGGCCTGAAGCGGATCGTCGCTTGGTTCCATCACACCCGCAAAAAACTAACCCGCAGCTTATCGGTGTTTTTTAAGCGAAAAACCGCGCGCGCGATAAAATTTAGTTAAGGCAAACGAGTGTTGTATGGCGGATTCTGTGGGACCAGGAGGCGGCGGTCCCGGCGATTCCGACGAACGGATCATCCAGACAGATCTTCGCAACGAGATGTCGCGCTCCTATATGGAGTATGCGATGAGTGTGATTGTGGGACGGGCCTTGCCCGATGCCCGCGATGGATTGAAGCCGGTGCATCGGCGCATCCTGTACGCGATGTATGAGCTCGGGCTCACCAGCGATCGGCCTTATCGGAAATGCGCCCGTGTGGTGGGTGAGGTGTTGGGTAAATACCACCCCCACGGCGACACAGCGGTGTACGACGCCCTGGTCCGGATGGCTCAGGACTTCTCGATGTCGATGCCCTTGATCGATGGGCACGGCAACTTTGGCTCGGTGGATAACGATCCTCCGGCGGCGATGCGATACACCGAATCGCGGTTGCGGGCGCTTACCACCGACAGCCTGCTGGAAGACATCGAAGCCGAGACGGTTGACTACGCCGACAACTTCGATGGCTCCCAGCAGGAGCCAACCGTTCTTCCGGCTCGGATCCCGCAGCTGTTGTTAAACGGGTCTGCGGGCATCGCCGTGGGGATGGCAACCAACATTCCTCCCCACAATCTCTCTGAACTGATTGATGGCCTGATGGCATTGATCAAAAACCCAGAGATCTCGGAACAGGAGTTGATAACTCTGATCCCTGGGCCCGACTTCCCCACCGGTGGTCAGATTTTGGGCCGTACCGGGATCCGCGAAACCTATCTAACTGGCCGCGGCTCGGTGACGATGCGCGGTGTGGCTGAGGTTGAAACGATCGAAGCCCCCGGTCGCCCTGATCGGGACGCCGTGATCGTTACGGCACTGCCATACCAAACCAACAAAGCAGCGTTGATTGAACGCATCGCTGAGATGGTGAACGACAAGAAACTGGAAGGAATTTCTGATATTCGCGACGAAAGCGATCGCGATGGCATGCGGATCGTTATCGAGTTGCGTCGTGATGCCTACCCGCAGGTGGTGCTGAACAACTTGTTCAAGCTCACACCGCTGCAGAGCAACTTCAGCGCTCACATGTTGGCGCTGGTGAATGGTGAGCCGATCTTGCTCACCTTGCGCAAGATGCTCGAGGTGTTCCTCGATTTCCGCATCGAGACAATCGAGCGACGCACCCGTTACCTGCTTCGTAAGGCGGAAGAGCGCGATCATATTTTGCTGGGCTTGCTGCTTGCCCTGGATCAACTGGATCCGATCATTGCGCTGATCCGTGCTGCACCCGACACCGCAACGGCGCGGACGCAATTGCAAGAGCGTCATGGACTGTCTGCGGTACAAGCCGATGCCATCCTGCAGATGCAGCTGAGGCGGCTTACAGCGCTTGAAGCGGACAAAATCCGCCTGGAGCACGAAGATCTCGTCACCAAGATTGCCGACTACAAAGACATCCTCGGCCACCGTGAACGGGTGCTGGGGATCATCCAAGAGGAGCTTGGCCAGCTGCGGGAACGCCATAGCGTGCCTCGCCGCACCGAGATCCTGGATCTTGCAGGCGGCTTGGAAGATATCGATCTGATCGCGAATGAGCGTTCGGTGGTTCTGCTCACGGAAACCGGCTACCTGAAGCGGATGCCGGTGAGTGAATTCGAAGCCACAAGCCGTGGCACCCGCGGCAAGGCCGGCACCCGCAGCCAGGGTGAAGAAGCTGTGAAGCTATTCATCGGTTGCAACGACCACGACACGCTGCTGTTGTTCAGCGATCGGGGCGTGGCCTATGCGCTGCCGGCCTATCGGGTGCCGCAGTGCAGCCGTACCGCCAAAGGCACACCGGTGGTGCAGCTGTTGCCAATCCCCCGCGAGGAAGCGATCACCTCGCTATTGGCCGTCTCGGAGTTCAACGACGACACCGATTTGTTGATGCTCACCCAGGGTGGCTTCATCAAGCGCACCCGTCTTTCGGCGTTCAGCAATATTCGTTCCAACGGATTGATTGCCATTGGTTTGGAAGATGGCGACGCCCTCACTTGGGTGCGGTTGTCGATTCCCGGCGACAGTGTCCTGATCGGCTCGAAGGCGGGAATGACGATTCACTTCCGCTTGGCTGACGGTGAGCTGCGCCCCTTGGGCCGTACCGCCCGTGGTGTGCGTTCGATGAATCTGCGCAAGGGCGACAGTTTGGTGAGCATGGATGTGCTGCCGGCGGAGTTGGCCGACCAAATTGCAGCCAGTGCCGATGAGGCTGAGGATGGCGACGATGCAGGAGACGTTGCTGAAACTGCTGTGGCAGCCGAGGGTCCATGGGTGTTAGTGGCGTCGGCGTCTGGCCTTGGGAAGAGGGTTCCAGTCACCCAATTCCGGTTGCAGAAGCGGGCGGGGATGGGCTTGCGGGCGATGAAGTTCCGTACCGATACCGATGAACTCGTGGGATTGCGAGTGTTGGGGGCTGGAGAAGAGCTGTTGTTGGTGAGTGAAAAGGGCGTGATTGTGCGCACTGGCGCCGATGCCATCCCTCAGCAATCCCGTGCAGCCACCGGCGTTCGTTTGCAGCGTCTCGACAAGGGCGATCGCTTGGCGGATGTGGTGCTCGTGCCGCCCGAGGCCGAAACAGACGACGACAGTGAACCCAGTGCAGAGGAGTCGTCTGAAGCATCGGCTGAGGGCTGACCTTGGCTGATTGCGCGGATGTGCTGGTGATAGGGGGCGGTCCGGCCGCCCTTTGCATCGCTTCCGAACTGCATCAGCGCGGTGTGCTGGTGGAAGGAATTGCACCGAATCCGGTGGATGCGCCTTGGCCGAATACCTACGGGATTTGGTCGAAGGAACTCGAGCTCTTAGGTCTGGAGGATCTGCTTGAGCACCGTTGGAGCCACACGGTGAGTTTTTACGGTGCCGGTGGCTCGGATTTAGAAGATCAAGCCACGCAGCACGGGATGGATTACGGGCTGTTTGATCGCCACAAGCTGCAGCAGTACTGGCTGGGCCACTGCCAGGGGATGACCTGGCACCAAGACAGCGTTGATCGCATCGAGCTTGAGGCTGATTGCACCAGGGTGCATTGCGCTTCTGGCGAACAACGCTTGGCCCGGGTGGTGATTGATGCCTCAGGCCACCGAACACCTCATGTTCGTCGCCCGGATCAGGGGCCTGTGGCTGGGCAAGCGGCCTATGGCGTTGTTGGTCGCTTCAGCAAAGCTCCGGTGGAGCCAGGTCAATTTGTGCTGATGGATTTTCGTTGCGATCACCTCAGCCCCGAGCAACGCAAACAACCCCCCACCTTTTTATATGCGATGGATTTTGGGGATGGGGTTTATTTCCTGGAGGAAACATCGTTGGCCTTAGCGCCCGCAGTTCCTGAAGCTGAGTTGAAGCAACGGCTGGAGCAACGTTTGGCTGAAGCGGGAAATGAGATCACCGAAGTGATCGATGAAGAGCATTGTTTGTTTCCGATGAACTTGCCGTTGCCGGATTTCAATCAGCCGCTGCTCGCCTTTGGCGGAGCGGCAAGCATGGTGCACCCAGCCTCGGGTTACATGGTGGGCGCGCTGTTAAGACGTGGGCCGGGTTTAGCGGAAGCATTGGCCGCTGCTTTGAAGGAGCAACCAGCGATGGGCTCTGCCGCGTTAGCGCGCGTGGGATGGCAAGCGCTGTGGCCAACGGAATTGGTGTTGCGCCATCGCCTGTTTCAGTTTGGTTTGGACCGCTTGATGGGCTTCGATGAACGGCTGTTGCGCCGCCATTTCACCAGCTTTTTTCAGCTATCTCAAGCGGATTGGAGTGGCTTCCTCACTAACACGTTGCCATTGCCGCAACTGATGGGGGTGATGCTGCGCCTATTTGCGATCTCACCTTGGGATGTAAGGAGAGGGTTGGTGCTTGGGGCACCGAACGTTGGTCAATCGATCGAAAATTAGCCAGCTTTTTTGGCTTATGTGCTTAAGACTGAGGCAGTTTTGCCCAGTCCAACGGTTGCACCAACGGGAAAATGTTGTCGTCGTTGCGCACGTCGTTTAACCAATCCTCGGGTAATGGTTCGTGTCCATCAAGGGCAGCCATTAATTGCCAAAAACGACCGAGATGACGTTCGATGCGTTCCTTGGCCAGGCCTGTGGTGGTGCCCGACCGCAAGATGAAGCTCCAATCCGACGATTGGGCCAGCAGCAGTTCACGGGCCGCCTGTTCCAGCAAGGCCAGATCGGCTTCATGGGCAATGCCGCGGCTGCAACGAGACACCATTGCGGCTGCAGCTTTTTCCCACTCCGGAATCACCCAGGCGTTGGTGTCGTTCAGCCAGTAGTCGTGATAGCCACCTTGTCCCCAGCTCGATGGACTCGGATCACACAGTTGCAGCTGGCTGCTCTGATTCAGCACATCCCGTAGGCGGGTAAACGTCACCCCT
The DNA here is from genome assembly GCA_003210375.1 of Synechococcus sp. AG-686-B21. GTDB lineage: Bacteria > Cyanobacteriota > Cyanobacteriia > PCC-6307 > Cyanobiaceae > Parasynechococcus. The sequence continues at coordinate 18,398 of QCVM01000035.1, forward strand.
TGTTCGTTGGCTTGTTGAAATAGTTCGGCCAGAAACGCGGGTCCTTCGAACCACCAATGCCCGAAGAGCTCTGCATCGAAGGGCGCGACGAGGAGCGGGGCCACGCCCATCACCGTTTCCAGTTGATCCAGTTGGTGGCGGCGTCCTTGTAAGTAATCGCGGGCGTGCTCTTTCACCCGCTCGGCCGCCAAGGCTGGCCGGTAAGGCTCTTTTTGATTCAGTGGTGAACTGTGGTTGGTCACCCGGTGCAGTTTCAAACTCAGCGGCCGGGGCTCGCTCAGCCCCAGGGGGGCGAGTTGTTCAAGCGGTAAATCCCAGCCCAGATCCCTATGAAATTCCCGATAGTCCGGATTGCCGGGGTAGCCGTCTTTCGCGGACCACACCGGCAGGGTGGCTTCGCTGTCTCGACCGAAAAAAGCCACCCCATTGCGGCTGCAAATGGGGGCATACACCCCGTATCGCGGTCGAGGGCGTCCATGCAGAAGTCCATGGGCATCCAGCACCGCATAGCGAAGCCCGGCATCCCGCATCCAATGGTCAAGCCCTTCGTAGTACGCGCACTCCGGAAGCCAGATGCCGAGGGGGCGTTCACCGATTAAACGTTGATGTTCCCGAACGGCGGTACGCAATTGTCCGCGGACGGCTTCCGGGTGCTGGCGCAGGAGGGGCAAGTATCCATGGGTGGCCCCGCAGGTGAGTAGATCCACCACCCCTTTGCGTTGCAGTTCCGCAAAGCGCCCGATCAGGTCGCCGTCGCAGGTAGTCCAGGCCGCTAAGTGCCGTTCAAATGTTTTGCTGAGGTGATCGGCACCATCGCGAAGGGCTTGATCCGCCTGGGGCAGAAGCTGCTGCCGTTGCGCCAGCCATGTCGGGAAACGTTGCTTGAGGTCGGGCGCATCGAGCAGGGTGAGCAGGGTGGGCGACAGGCCCATCGTCAGCTTCGGCTGGCAATCCGGATGTTGCGCTGCCCGCTCAAGGGTTTCCAGCAGGGGGAGATAACACTCAACCAGTGCCTGGAAAAACCAGTCTTCCTCCAGAGACCCTGGTTCTGCCGAACGGACGTAAGGCAGATGGGCGTGCAGAACAAGGGCGACAGCGCCTTTGGTCAAAGATCGACCGTACTAATACCTAAATTTAGTCTGGTTCTGTTGCTGGAATAAATTTTTGAAAACTGTTGAAGTGACTCAACTAGTATTGATAACTCATACCCACTTCGACTAAGACCGTCGACGGAGCGTCGTCATGGCCAAAGACCCAGGTCGCGTCCTGATTTTCGACACCA
>QCVM01000036.1:0-19241 GCA_003210375.1 Synechococcus sp. AG-686-B21
ACCCGCAGGGAACAACATCGCTAATCGCAATGAAAAGTAGGTGAATTAAGCCAAGCTGCATCATATCGGATAGCGTTACTCTTAGCAGGCTCGATAATCATTATATTTCCCAATACTATATGACTCCGAGAATGCAAACCCGGCTGGAGCATTGCAGGATCAGAAGCAATATCCAACCAATCACACAACTTTCTCATAGCAGCTTCAGGCTGAAGTGCCAGCTCTTCATGACCAAGATGAAAACAGGATATCCGCAATCTCGAAGAAGTTTTTCGGTTCGGCGATTAACTCTCCACCATCGCAAAAGTTAGCGCCATCCAATTGTGATGCCACGTCCATAGCGAGTAACGCCACGACGAGCCTCGTTGTGCGACCAGGGAAGTACATCTCTAACAATATAAACTATACGCACAGAAATACCTAAATCAACTGCGTGAATTAATTGTTGATCCAATTGAAACGACTCAACAAACCAACGAGCAGATACACACATCAGCGGATCAATTAAACGATTAAACTTCTCAATCAAAGGGATCTCATCATGTTCTTACAAACAAGAAAGAATTGATCCCCAGACCAGACAATCACCCGCAGAATCACCACATATACAAGGCAACTAAAAACGCAAATCTCTTGGACCTTGACGTGACTCTTCTTGCAGGGGTTTATCCAAAACCCTAACCGCTTCACCAAGACCTAAATACTGTGGTGAGCCCCAAGCGCAAGGTCCTAAATTGTGCTATAATGATGTCCTAATCCCCTAATTAGCAACAGACCTGTCGGACCAGAAACATCATCCATTACTGGTTATCACCAATTCAATAGGGGCCAAACGTGGGTCCAGAATTTTTGGTCCCATCCCTACAAACTTAACGGCAATAGATACCTTTTCCCCACTGCCAAAAGTATGGGTGATCTCTCCGACACCAAAGCTAGAATGGATGACTTTGTCTCCCACGGTCCAACTGCGGCCAGGGGCTGGTCCGGTGTAACGACGACGCACGGCATTGGCAGGGGCCGACGAGGGTTGATCACGATCGACACGCGTGAGACGGTCCAACCGGCGCTCACGCCGGAGGGCCGTTCCGCCGCTTTGTGGAAGATCGCCCTGCACTAAAGCCTCGGGCAACTCCGAGAGGAAGACGGACGGCACGGCGGCCTCACGCATGCCTCCCCAAAGACGACGCTCACTGGCGTGGGATAGGAAGAGACGTTCCTTGGCGCGGGTAATTCCCACATAACAAAGACGCCGTTCTTCCTCCAGCGATGCAGGGTCATCAAGGGAGCGGTAGCTCGGGAAGAGCCCCTGCTCCAACCCCACCAGGCAGACCACAGGAAATTCCAAACCTTTGCTGCTGTGCAGGGTCATCAAGGTGACACGATCCGCTGCAGTGTCTTTTTTATCAGCATCACTCGACAACGCAGCAGAAGCCAAAAATCCCTCCAAGTTGCCGTCGTCATTTTCCTCCTGGTATTGCAAGGCCGCGTTCACCAGTTCCTGAAGATTGCGACGGCGTTCCTCGGCTTCGTCCGTGCCCTCGGTGATCAGCTCACTCACATACCCACTTTTTTCCATCACCTGCTGAAGGAGCTCCGACGGAGCAGCCACTTGCACCTGAGTTTTTAGATCATTCACGAGCTCGCAAAATTGCAGCAAGCCTTTGGCCGATCGTCCACCTAGAGAACGCACCGCTTCCGGATCACTCACCACATCCCAAAGAGGAATGCCCAGCTGATTGGCTGCATCGGTGAGGCGCTGGATGGTGGTTTTACCAATTCCACGCTTGGGCACATTGATCACCCTAAGCAGGCTGACGGTATCTGCAGGATTCACCAAGAGGCGCAGGTAAGCCAACAAGTCCTTGATCTCTCGTCGGTCGTAGAAGCGAAGCCCGCCCACCACGATGTAAGGAATGCCCCAGCGCACTAACGATTCCTCCATGGCTCGTGACTGGGCATTTGTGCGATAGAGAACCGCCATGTCGCCCCAACTGAGATCTGGGTTGGCGGCTTCCATCATGCGCAGGCGATGAACCACCGCTTCCGCCTCAGCAATTTCGTCGTCACAGCGCGTGAGCGTGATCAGCTCCCCTTCGCCACGGGTGGGGCGGAGGACCTTATCGATCCGCTCAGTGTTGTTCGAAATCAGCGCATTCGCCGCCGCCAGAATCGTGGCCGTCGAGCGGTAATTCTCCTCGAGCTTCACCATCGTGCGTGTGGTGTCGTCCGGAGCCTGGTCGCCAAAATCGTCCTGAAAGCCCATCAGGATCGTGAAGTCAGCGGCACGGAAGCTGTAGATACTTTGATCGGCATCACCCACCACAAAAACCGAACGGCCAGACCAATCGTCGTAATCCTGCGGCTCCTTGCCATCAGTCACCAACAACTTGATCAGGTCGTACTGGGTGCGATTGGTGTCTTGATATTCATCCACAAGCACGTGGCAAAAACGCCGGTGCCAGTACCGACGCACCTGCTCGTTCTGCTGGAGCAACTGAACCGGTAAAAGCAAAAGGTCGTCAAAATCCAAGGCATTGTTCGCCGCCAAGGCTTTGCGATAGCGGCGATAAACATCGGCCGTGAGCTTGCCGCGCTGACCTTCCTCATTGGCTTCGAGCTGATCCGGCAACCAACCCTGGTTTTTGGCATTGCTGATCGCCCAACGCACCTTCTTGGGCTCGAACCGCTTCGGATCCATCTGCAGTTCCTGGGTGACAATCTCCTTCACCAAGCTTTGGGCATCGGCTTCGTCGTAAATCGAAAACTGCTTAGTCCAAGTGAGTCCATCTGGATCGCGGAATTTGTCGATGTCGAAGCGAAGCATCCGAGCAAACAACGCATGAAATGTCCCGATCCAAAGATCCTTCGTGATCTCCCTGTAAATGCGGGATCGCAACTGCCGCTGTTCAACGGGCGGCAACGTGCTCCAAGGCTGTCCGAATTGACTTTGGGCCAGGCGTTGAGCCAACAACAGTTCGAGCCGCTCCTTCATCTCCCGGGCAGCCTTATTGGTGAAGGTAACGGCCAAAATTTGGCCTGGATCCGCTCCATGCTCACCAATGAGATGGGCGATTCGATGAGTGAGCGCACGCGTCTTGCCACTCCCAGCACCAGCCACCACAAGTAAGGGGCCTTGGTGGTGATCCACCGCCAGGCGCTGGGCGTCGTTGAGGCCTACCAAAAAGCTCATGATTAGAACTTTAGAGCGACGGAACAAGAGGCGATACGCCAAAGGATCAAGTGAGATGAGCGGCAGAGCGAACACCCCACCAAAAGCACAAGCCAAAGCACGCCAATAGGTTCACAGAAACCAGAAGAGATAGCCGACAAAAAAGCGTTTAGGCTGATGTTGACAATGCTTTCTATTCGCAGTGCTGACGCCTCGAGCCAATCAGTTGATCAAGAAAGAAATACGTAAATATACACCACAACGGCCTTAAGAATGGACACAAAAACTCTCAACATTCGACCCCTCAACATCAGCAGAGATGCCTTTTGTCCCAGCATAAAATTTCCCGCAATAGAACAGGTAAGAGTGAAAATTCATCCATTGTGCTTAATTTAAGTGATGCACTTCAAGGCCAACAAATTAAAATATTTGGCTACAAGAAAAGTAAATATAATGCTATTAATCTTAGCATTCGTCTCATCCAACTTTGTAAAGTATGGAACGATCTCCTAAGACTTTGCCAATACTCTTTTTTTACAGTTGTTCGAAATCCTTGCTAAGGAGCTATCCTCATTTTTTGACAAAATTGCTAACTATTTTAGCAAAAAATATGCCTCTATCGATGGATTTGATGACAACAGCCCAATAGGGTTTGAAGCTTTTGTTTCGTTTCTCGGCCATGGCAGCCTTCGGAAAATCATCATTGGCGACCACAAAATGAGATTCTCCTGCTCCCACCCTCTCGATTTAGCAACATTTACAGACTTGAGAATTTGGATTAATACCTTCCGCTTGAACTGAAGTCCACTGGATTAATATTTCCCGCTAAAGAACGGTTACGAAAGCGGCATAGTATTAAATTAAGCCAACAAGGGGAAGTCACCAACGTTGCAAACCTCTTGACGTCTTACTACACACCTCAAGCAGAAGGTACGATCTACAGGATTTTTGAGGACGATTTTGAACTTGGGCGCTATAGCAATGATGCGCTCAAAGTCGGGCTGACATAAAAAATCAGCTCGCTGAAGTCCTTTCAAAGTCTAGATGAACATGCAGAGTGCAAACCAATCTTTCAAATCAGGCCAGGCAAACCCTTCGTAACAATTATTTTTGCGCCCAAAAGCATTAAATCATGAATAACAATTAGTGAGGCGAAGTAAGCTCAATCATCAGCAGCAACACGTTCATGGCCCGACAGGTACAGCTAGGAAACATCACTTTTGCAAACGACCAACCCTTTGTCCTGTTGGGAGGAGTGAATGTTCTGGAGGACTTGGACTTCGCAGTGCATTGCGCTGGCCATTACAAAAAAGTATGTCAGCGCCTTGCCATTCCCTTGGTGTTTAAAGCCTCCTACGACAAAGCCAATCGGTCGTCAATTCATTCCTTTCGTGGCCCAGGACTTGAGCAAGGTCTAAGCATTCTTCAAGCCGTCAAAGATTCCCATGGCATCCCATTGATAACGGATGTCCATACTCCCGAGGAGGCTGTAGCTGCAGCGGCGGTTGCAGACATCATTCAACTGCCCGCATTCCTTGCCCGTCAAACGGATTTGGTCACCGCTATGGCTAACACCGGATCTGTCATCAACATCAAAAAACCTCAGTTCCTTAGCCCGGAACAGATGGCCAATATTGTTGAAAAATTCAAAGAGTGTGGGAACGACCAGTTGTTGTTGTGCGAACGCGGCAGCAATTTTGGCTACGACAACCTCGTGGTCGACATGCTCGGTTTTGGAGTTATGAAGCAAACCTGCCAGGACATCCCACTGATTTTTGACGTAACTCACGCTCTGCAATGTCGCGATCCCGGAGGCGCCGCATCGGGTGGGCGTCGTTCCCAAGTTCTTGACCTTGCCCGTTCTGGGATGGCCGTCGGACTGGCGGGCCTTTTCCTAGAAGCACATCCCGATCCACACAATGCACAATGCGATGGACCAAGCGCATTGCCTCTGGAGCTCTTAGAACCATTCCTTAGTCAAATAAAAGCTGTAGACGATCTCGTCAAATCACAAGAAAGAATAGAAATAACATAAACATCGACTTTTCATAGCAAGTAATATTATCCAATAGATAACTCAGAGGAGATAAATGATTACAGGACAAATACTTGCATTGCACAAACCAACAAAGCTTCCGGAAATATAGAGAACAATTCCTATCTAAACCCATTCATTAGCTACACATTTTCGACTTATTCAATAAGGCGCAATTGAAGACAGCAAACTCACGACTTAAACTTATCTATCACCGTAAAATTTTAATCAGAGGAATCAGGAGCTTCACTCGTTCTTTGCTGATTAAAATCCTTAATGACACGAGTGAGCATTAAGCAAAAGGCGGGAAGATGATTGAACAAGGTAAGATGTCAATCTCACGACTTTAGCCTTTAGCGGCTATCTCTGGAGGCATTCCTGAATCAAGCACTAATTTTGTCATGGCATTAACCATGCCATTGTCAACATCTTTATCTACTAGGGGAAACAAGTAATATCTTATGCAAGAATCACAGGGATGCTGGCATAAAAAATAGCAATCGCCGGAAGGCCACCCGATTATGATTACACAATTACCGCTGAGCTTCCTTCGCTTTCTCCATCAGGTGCAACGTTGGAATGCCATACAAATATGCGTGCTCTACGCATTAGTACTGCAACTCCATATTGTGGCAAAACTCCTGTAAGTCGTACAACCAAAACCCTCCCACCACGACATAGGGAATACTCCAGAACAACAACAACTCCGCCACTGCCCGTGACTAGGAATTAGCGCGATACAGCACCGTTATATCACCGCAGCTGAGATATAGGTTTGCAGCATCCAAAATGCGCAGCCTATGCACGACCACTTCCAACTCGGCAATTTCGTCGTCGCAGCGCGCAAGAATTATTAAATCCCCCTCGCGACGGGTAGGCGAGAAACCTTGTCAATACAATCGCTGTTATTAGAAATGACAGAGTTTGCCGTCCCCAGAATCGTGGGCAGATTGAGACTTATTTCGATAGAGTAAGGATAAGCAACTGAATCATACAAATGAGCATCAATTCAAATATTCGACAACATCTCTTAGGGCGGATTAGCGAAAATACCATTGAAGAAATGATTCATGCCGAAAAAATGGACATTTGGGTATGCTCTTTTGGAGGGACAGCCTCAAATACATTGTCAAATTATTTGGAATCAAAAGGATTCAACACGAGGACCGCTACATGGAAGAAATATCTCTGTCACTATCCGAATCCATTAGAGTTTGATTCAATGCCCAACCTAAAAGCCATATATATATTTGACAATCCACTAAGAGCTCTTGCCTCTCAGAAGAGACGAGGTTGGCGTTGGTACTATACCAACTATCTGAAGTTAAAGAATAGCAAATTGGGACTATATTCCGATCAAAAAATGTTAAGTGTAATGGTTCGCCAATTTGAAGCTTGGAATTCATTTAATTCAAAATCACTTCCTATTTGTTCTATACCCTTCAATCAACTATTCGACGCTTCTAACAAGAAGCTATCGAATTTTCTTGGCATAGACTGCAGTGACTTCCCGCCGATAGTGGAACGATCATCTACAAAAATAAATATGCACTTGCCTAAAAATTTAAAAGCGTCAGTAGACGATATTATTAGCTTGTTATAACAACTACAAGCCCTCGCTATTAAATCAAGAATTTAATCTGGAGCAGGATGGAAAGAATCGTAAGATTAATCGATTAGTTATAATCTTTAGCAGGGATAATAATCCCACACCTATTTTGCTGACAATAAGCCTTTGCACTCTATACGAACCTAGAAGTATTACTCCCAGAGCTGGGGGCAATAATCAATAAGGAAGTCATAGTAAATTACTAAGCTGATTAATTATTTAAGCCAAAATGACCATATGGCTTCAAGTTAAGTGATTCTCCGTAAACTTCGAGAAGCGACAAAAGTTGCGCATCATTTTTATTTTCTAAACAATTTGTTTGCCAAAGCCCTGGTCCCTTTAACTGTTCTTTCTCATGGTTAAGATCGTTGATCCCTAGACATATAAGCTCTATACACGTCTCTACAGCGCAATACCAAAACCATATGTCATCAGCAGCAGGACATAGCTGACTGGCGATAGTATAATTAGACATTTTGTCCCTTAGCTCTTTATTAAGAGGATAAATAATTCCTCCAACTCCGGTCAAAAAACATCTATCCGAAGGTGTTTTAATATTAGCTCGAAGCCAAGCATTATAACACTCTGAAATCACACCATTATTTATTGGCACAACATAACCGCGATGACCAATTATGGCATTAGGATATTTTCTAGACATTCGAACCAATTTTTCAAGCCTCCACTTCTCATAAATAATATCATCGTCGAAAGTAACTATATATTTTTCATGGTATTCTTGAGAAGCCGGAATGAATTTACCAAAGCTCATAAAGATTTGATCTGTCCATAAAATCTTGAGTCCTCGGCGGATTTGCTGACGAATCGATTTTGGCAGTTCTCTTCCCTTAAATTCTTGCGTCGAGAGCACCAACACGATTGAATTATAAGTATAAGTCTGCCAAAAAAGAGACTCGATAGCCAACCAAGCATTGTCAATTCTGCCTGGATAAGATGTAAGCGAAATAATAATATCACTCGACTCACTCATCGGCGGCCTGAAGTTTGACATATAAACGAAATACAATCTTTTTATGTTATAGATAGTAGAAAAATAAACAATTTTTGCCATTTTGCGGCCAAAAACATACACTTTACCCGTGAATCTTGCAAAGAGCGTCTTGTATTTCATGGTCTTGGACGGATGTACTTTAGAACAATGTGAAACTAATTTGCTCACACTAAGTTATATTGTTTGCATTTATTGACGCTCATATAATATATCGTACACCTCGAGAGGTCTCAAAGCAATAGAAGATTCTTGAACTTCTCTGCAAAATTTTTGGCTACAAAGTGGAAAATTGATAATATCGCTAAGGCGAGGCCCGTAGCACAACACAAAACCCAGACGATGAAGATCTAAAAGCATATCGCCGTACTAGTCATTCATGCTTATTACTTAAAACTCCCTGGAGATATTGACTAATGTTCTCCTGGTAAGAATTGGCGTGCTATCAAACTAGCTAAACGGTCATGTTGAAAAACATCTGGAATCCGAGAAAATAATTCTTGTGAGTCATAATATCAAGCCAAGCTAGATTAAATTGAATGGTTTTTCTCATTAGTGCAAAGACAGGCAACTTAGCAATGCCTTTATCAATTAGAAAGCAGACCTAACCTGTCCAAAATCTCCAACATATCTTTAGTACGTCGTTTATAGGTTGATTGAGATGCTCTTTTATATATTTCATCAGGATCCGGCCCATCTCCTTGAAGAGCTTTGCAAATAGCAATTTCAAACTCCTTTGGGGATGACTCACATAGATACGCTACATCACCATAAGCTTGCAATGAAGGAATGGCAGTTGCCACCGTAGAACAACCAGATGCTAGATATTCAAAAAATTTCATCGGAAACATATACCGAGTGTAGTCATTCTGACGCAAAGGAAGTAATGCCACGTCACTATTAGCAAGCCAGTCTGGTAACTCCTTATATGGACGGGTATCAAACCAAAACACATTCGGCAAGGAAATAAGATCAGATAAATCAGTCGAAGCATCACACTCTGCAATTGGACCTACTAGAACATAAGACCATTTTGGTGTATTCATAATCAATTTCTCTATCATCACAAAATCAATCTTATAAGCATCAAGAGCACCTACGAACAATATCCTTGGTCGTGGAATCAAAGAGAGGTCCTTAGGACAAGGTAAATCCATCTCTAAAGCTCGACGAAAATGATCAGCATCTGCGACATTTCCGAAAAAATAAGTATGCACATTTAAAGATTTTAAACGTAGCTGCAATTCTGGAGCCGTCGTAAATACAACATTCATGGCGCTACATAGATCTCTTTCACTTCGCTGAATTAATTCTGAAGGCATTCCAGGCTGATCCTGAATACTGTCTACACAATGATAGATCGACCCTTGAAAATCATTAATTGACAGATATAAAAGCGAAAGAGGGTTATAAGTCCAAAGTAATGGTGATTTAAAGCCAACTTGGCGAAGAATAATTAACAAGCCTTTCCGTACTAGAAAACGATTGATAGCCAACACAAGCCCATGAGTACCACCAGGGACAACAAGTGGGGACCAAACCCATAGATTCTTTCTGACTCGCCGAGGAGGGCGCAAAACTCGCTGAAGCCTTCTCAATATTCGACGACCATCCGCAACGCTTGCACGTGGCGAACGCAATCCCAAGGACTCGATATAAAGAACTCTATTACCATGATCAATTAAACTAAGAGCTGTATGCTGCTTATTAGTCCAAAGTGGGTGATCCCAATCAGCCGTCGCCAAAATTACAAAGTCAGCCAAATGATTTAGCTCTTTTCGAATTGAGTCATTTCTCTGAATGAATCTGAAGAAGCACAAAGAGTTTCGAAATTGCCAGATGCTTTAATTCTTCCATCATGAATCTCATAAATTCGATCGCATTTACGGATTGTTGAAAGTCGATGTGCAATTACAATCGTTGTACATCGTCTTCCAACTAAATCTAATGCCTGCATAACTTCATCTTCAGTTTTATTATCGAGTGCACTTGTGGCCTCATCCAAAACGAGTACCTTTGCTTCTTTATAAAAGGCACGCGCTAAAGAAAGGCGTTGCCTTTGACCGCCAGAAAGCTTAATTCCATTCTCTCCAATCATGGTATATAAACCATAAGTCATAGAAGTTACAGGATCATGTAACTGAGCGGCCTCTAATGCATTCCAAACTTTACTGTCGTCAATGTCCTCATGATTAACCCCAAATGCAACATTTTCCCTAACACTAGCATCAAGCAAAACAATATCTTGCGGAACCAGTGCACAATTAGCTTGCCAAGCAGGTACTTCCTTTGGGATCAAGGACACCCCATCCAAAAGAAGACTCCCTGAACTCGGCTTAAATAGACCTAAAAGGAGATTTATTAAAGTTGTCTTGCCGCTACCAGTTCGGCCTACCAACGCCACTCGAGATCCAATAGGAATAGTAATATTTACTTCAGAAAGTATTTCTCTCTCCATTTTTGAATAATGGTAACTTACATTTTTTAGTTGAATAGACTGACGTGGCATTATTCCATGCGAAGTAGGTACTCCTGGAGAAGAAGACAAAATTCGTTTTGGACGTAGAGCAAGAAGTTCAAGCGCGTCGCGTATTTCAGGCAAACCACCACGCAATTTGTTGCTATTACGAAAAGTATTTTGCAAGGGAGCAGATATTCTTAATAAAGTGCCTAGAACAGCAGCAAGTGTAGGCACAACTTGACGAATTTCACCCTCACTTCCACTCAAAAATATAGGCAATAGGCAGACAGCAAAAAGTATTGTTACTCCTGCAGGCTCAATTAAATAACGAGGAACATCTGGCAACAATATTGCCAACTTGTCATAACGCTTGGCAACGAGGCTATCCCGGGCAAATCGTCCAATGAAAAATTGATCAGCTGAATAAAGATGAACATCTCGCATAGACCGTAATGACTCAACAAGCATCATGTGAATTCTTCTCGAATAACGCATCCGTTGCTTTGTCGCAAAACGTAGATATGGGATGATTAGCTTTGCAGATATAATATACGCAACCATTAGCAATCCAAACATCACAAGTGCGGGAAAGCCAAGAACAAATACAACACCAATCAAAAGAACTATTACTGATACTCCGCTGCTCGTCATAGCTATCACAGGACTAACAATAGATTCAGACAATTTGTTCAAAATCCTATTAAAGCTTTCAGACAAGTTAGCTGTTCTGTGCTTCGCAAAAAACTCATAATCCTGAAGCATCAGATTTCTATAAACTTTATTGACTAAATCATTCCAAATTTCAGCACTTAGCATGCTTTGCAGATAAGCAACACCAAATCGTACTGCTGATGTCAACCAGAAAGTCACTATCAATAGACCCAACAACCATCCGGCTTGATCAAGAACACCACCACCAAAAAAGTGAATTCCGGGGATCTGATCAGTGAGCTTTACTCCAGTAATCAGGCCAACAACTCGAGCGAGTAGGGCTACCAACAAAACATCCATCAAGCCCTGAAATACAGAAGCCAAGATGACTACGATTAAGTATCGGATTCTTTTAGATGGCAACTCACTCAGCAATCGTCTGAGATCTGTCCAGGTTTGACTTTGAACCGGCATGAAAACATCAAGCCAACAAGAAGACAGACAAATCGCCAACTTGCTGTTGTTGCAACCTAGATCGGGGGATATGCAGTCTCAATCAGGTTGCAGGCCAGCCGGGCAACCGATCGAACACTCGACGCAACCGCTTCAGGCGTTGCCACCATCGCAGCTGCCAAGTAGCGGAATTGACCAACAAAGGGCCAGGAAGTGCATCCAAGGCATCGAGGTGCCCCAGAGCTTCACGCCAACTCTCTAGCAAACGTGTTTCTGTATAAGCGGCGAGGCCTGTCTCCAAATGGTCAACTTGGGGGCGCCATTGCGACGGGTTTCGCACCGCACGCTGTATGCGGTGAATATCAAAATCCATTCGTCCGCAGCCAATTTGATGGACAGTCCGGCAGGGGTCGCCGTAATCGGCAAGAGCATGATTCAGGCTGCTGAACACGACACACCCGCAGGCCAAAGCCTCCAAGGGCGGCAAACCAAACCCCTCGGTGACCCCTCTGCCCCGCCAGTAGTCCGCTGAGTCATATAAGTACACCGTGGACTGATTGAACAGTTCCACGAGATCGACGACCCAGCCGTTCTGAACCTCAACCTTCAAGCCAGCCCGTTGAAGTGCTGGCACCAATTGATTCAACACATAGGGGCTACTTTTTCTCTCTTGAACTAAAACATCAATCGGACGGCCTCCCTCACTCCCACGCGCACCGCGCTTAAACCACGGATCCGCAAGGGCGTTTGGCACCAAGCAAAGGGGGTTATACGGCGCCCGTGCCCCCCAATATCCCAAGGTATTTCTGCTGACGGCAAGCACCGGGACACCAGCAGGGAGATCAAAACCATATCCACTGCTATGGGCGTGATAAGCAACGCGGTGGCCGCGCAAGCGTCGAATCAGCTTCGGAACATCGAAGCCCCAGCTCACAATCCAGAGGATGCTTCGATCAGGTTCTTCTCTCTGAAGGCAGTCGCCAAGAAAAGCGAGATCGTCCTGACGCTGACGGTACGTGACCACTTCCGTGACACAGAGGCCCTCCAAAAGACGGGCTGTTTGCAACTCAACGCTGAGCCCGCCACATCTGAAACTATTTCTCGTACCGGGAACCAGAAAGCGAATCAGCGTTGTGGCCACAGATCAAGCTGTGGCCGTCTCCGTGCTGCCTTTCCGCTGACGGCGGGTCAAGAAACCAAATAGGACCTTGCCGATCGCAGCCACCAGGTTGCCTTCAAGCTCTTGGAACATTTTCATGTTGAGGTGGAAAGCGTTATTGGCTTCCTCGACAATCCGATCGGCCATCGCTTGGTCGATCGGCAATTCATCCATCGTGGAGCGATACATCGTTTTGAACGCCTTCTCATCAGCTATGTCGTTGAAGACATAAAAACGAAGACCATCGTCTCCATTCATATTCATCGCTTTCTGAGCAATGTTTTTCAGGATCTGGCCACCGGAGAGATCTCCCATGTAGCGGGTGTAGTGGTGCCCGACCAACAGTTCCGGCGAGTCTTTCGCGAGAGCGTGAATTCGCTCTACGTAGAGGGCGGCCGAGGGAGATGGTTGGATCTCCTGCTTCCAGTTGTCTCCGAAGTAATAGGCAAGATCTTGCGAAAGGGATTCAAGCCGATTCAGCTCTTTCTTCACCACAGGACCAACTACAGGATGCTCAGCGAGCTGGTCGATTTCCTCTTCCATAGCCTCATAGACGAAATAGAGATCGGCCACGAGCTTGCGGTAGCTGGACTTATCAACAACACCCTTGAGAAAGCAGCTCACAAAACCGGTATTTTCGGCCATAGTGTGAGCCTTTTTCGTACCTTCCTTGAGCTGAGCAGCGAGTGCGACGGACATGAATACTATCGAGATCACCAATTCCAAGACCCTATAAGGAGTTTTGGCGCTGCAGTCACGAGCGTTGCGAAGGGTTACGCCTTCTCGGACTGATGAACCTTTGGATCGAACAAAAGGAACAGATCCCGACACATTTGACGCAGCTTTGCGGCCTGCTCCGCTTGAGGTAAGTGGGAACCCTCTAGAGACCAGTCCCCGACAGTGGCCAACCACCAACGATCGCCGTCGTACTTCATCCCGCGGCCCAAAACGCCGAGCAACTTCAGAACCTCATCACTTTCATCGTGCTGGAAGCCAAGCTGCAAGAGCAGGCTGCGTAACTGCAGGCGCGGACTCCAGCCAGGGAAGTGAAACGAGAGGTCGAGCGATTCAGGTTCATCCCACTGACGGATTTGGGCGTCATCCCGCCAAGGACGCAAGTTCGGCTTCGCAGCAGGGAAATACTCCGAACCAAGGTGACAATGGAGGCAACTGCGCGAACTTGCGCAACACTCCGCACTGACTGACTCGCCCGCTGCGTTCACAACGCCCTTCCAACTCCCCTCATCCTGCAGGGGGCGGCAAGAGGACGCCGTTACGGTTGCGCCAGGCTCTCAAATCCATGGCCCGCGCATTGCATATCGGTGTTCTGGGTGCCATGCCAGAAGAAATCGGCTCTGATCTGAGTCATCTCCAGCAGCTCTGGAATGAACAGCATGGCGACCTCACTATTCATCACGGGAGCTGGGGAGAGGGCATCCTCCTAAGCCTCGCCTGGAGCGGATGGGGAAAGGTAAGCGCCGCACGAGCAGCAACACGCCTGCTCTGCTCTGCGCCAGACATCGATCTCGTGTTATTTACGGGCGTGGCCGGCGCCGCCGATCCAGCTCTCAAACAATGGGATGTCGTGCTGGCCAATGCGGTGGTGCAACACGACATGGATGCCAGCCCTCTCTTCCCGCGCTTCACCCTGCCAGCGTTGAATCGAGCCCAACTCGAACCCGACCCCAGCTGGTTTCAATGGGCCTCCACAGCATTGGCCCAGGCTGATCAAGCGGGAGAAATCGACGGATTTGGAACGCCAAGCATGGGACTCATCGCGACGGGAGACCGCTTCATTGGCAATGCCTCCATACTCGATGCCCTGCGCGAAGCGCTACCTGAACTCAGGGCCGTGGAAATGGAAGGAGCTGCCGTCGCACAGGTGGCCGAACAAGAGGGCATTCCATGGCTCGTCCTGCGGGTGATTTCAGATGGTGCCGATGTCAATGCAGCGCAAAGCTTCGGAGACTTCATCCAGAGGTATGACCGCCGGGCTTGGTGTCTGATTCAGGCATTGTTGTCACGGGCCGAGCAGGCACCCCAACAATGAAAGCAACAATGTTGTTGCAGAAGGTGGGTCGCTATGGAGCCGTGGGCCTTGTTGCCGCCGCCGTTCACGCCGGAATTCTTCTGCTTTTAAACCAGTGGATCTCCCTCAGCCTGGCCAACCCGATCGCTTTTCTGGCGGCCTCTTTTCCGAAATTCCTGGTGAGTTGGAAGAGCACCACTCCAGCCTCGGGATGCTGCGCTTGCCACTGACGAGTAACAGCCACGGTGTCGTCAGACGAGCCATCGTCGATTAAGAGCAGACAATCCACGTTAGGGAGTGCGATCACCCGCTCAATAAACCGAGGAATCACCGTCTCCTCGTTAAAGCAGGCCTCTACAAACCAGAGCGCATTGCTATCCATCACACGACTCCGGTGTCGGCATAACCGAAGAGCTACCCCGCTCAGTCATAGGCTCCAAGAGCTGAAGCGCGCTCCGCCATGGTCAAGTTCGAGAAGCTCACTGCCCCCAGCACTGGCACTGCGATCCGCTTCGAGAACGGTCAACCCGTGGTTGCCGACAATCCGATCATTCCGTTCATCCGAGGCGATGGAACGGGGGTTGACATTTGGCCTGCCACACAAAAGGTGCTCAATGCGGCTGTCGCAAAAGCCTATAGCGGGAGCAAATCCATCGAATGGTTCAAGGTGTTTGCCGGCGATGAGGCCTGCGACCTATACGGCACGTACCAGTACCTGCCGGATGACACCCTGGATGCGATCCGCACCTATGGCGTCGCCATCAAGGGCCCCCTCACAACACCGGTGGGGGGCGGCATCCGCTCCCTGAATGTGGCCCTGCGACAAATCTTTGATCTCTATTGCTGTGTTCGGCCTTGCCGCTATTACGCAGGCACCCCCAGCCCCCACAAGCGTCCTCAAGACCTTGACGTGATCGTTTATCGGGAGAACACAGAAGACATCTACATGGGGATCGAATGGGAGGCCGACGATGCCGTTGGCCAAGAGCTGCGCAAATACCTCAACGACGTGGTGATCCCAGCAAACGGAAAGTTGGGCAAACGACAGATCCCAGAAGGATCAGGAATCGGGATTAAACCCGTGAGCAAGTACGGCAGTCAGCGCCACATTCGCAAAGCGATCCAACATGCACTGCGGCTTGAAGGGAACAAACGCCACGTCACCCTGGTGCACAAGGGCAACATAATGAAGTTCACGGAAGGGGCCTTCCGAGACTGGGGCTACGAGCTCGCCACAACGGAGTTTCGTGAAGTGTGCATCACGGAACGAGAGAGCTGGATCTTGGGCAATCTCGAGAAGGATTCAACGCTGAGCGTGCAAGACAACGCCCGCATGATCGAGCCGGGTTACGACAGCCTCACCCCCGAGAAACAATCCGATCTCGATGCCGAAGTTCAGGCCGTGATCGATTCCATCGGCAGCAGCCATGGCCAGGGGAAGTGGAAGGAGATGGTGCTGGTTGACGACCGCATCGCCGACAGCATTTTTCAGCAGATCCAAACCCGCCCGCAGGAGTATTCGATCCTGGCAACGCTGAACCTGAACGGGGATTACATCTCTGATGCAGCAGCAGCCATGGTGGGCGGATTAGGCATGGCACCGGGAGCCAACATCGGAGAACAAGCTGCCATTTTTGAGGCGACACACGGTACAGCGCCCAAGCATGCGGGACTCGATCGCATCAATCCGGGTTCGGTCATTCTTAGCGGCGTGATGATGCTGGAATTTTTGGGCTGGCAAGAGGCCGCCGACCTAATCACCAAAGGGCTGAGCGCCGCCATTGCCAATCAAGAAGTCACCTACGACCTGGCGCGTTTGATGGAGCCTCAAGTGGACCCCGTGAGCTGTAGCGGTTTCGCTGATGCAGTGATCCGTCACTTTGACCACTGATCCCTCATATCCATACCCGTTGCGATGACATCCGCTGAAGTCACTCGCAACCCTCATACCGACCTGAAATCGAAGGTCTAAGGGGCTTAGCCGTGCTGGCTGTTGTGATTAATCTCCTCAATCACAACTGGCTAGAAGGCAGCTTTCTTGGGGACGATCGAGGTCGAAAAGTGAGCATGGTCATCCGGAAGGGCAGATCCGAGCCGAAGTGATCAGACTGGATACATGCCTTCTGACGTGCCAACCCAGTTGCCAGGCTTACCCGCGGGGGCTGCGGATCCCTGCGTGCACTGCGGCTTCTGCCTGCCCACCTGCGCCAGCTATCGAGTCCTTGCTAGTGAGATGGACTCACCCCGTGGCCGCATCCATGCCTTGCGGGCGATCGAAGCCGGTGAACTGGAACTCGACGCCACCGTTGCAAGCCACTTCGACACCTGCCTGGGTTGTTATGCCTGCGTTACGGCATGCCCGTCCGGCGTTCGTTACGACCAATTGATCGAAGCCACGCGCCCGAAACTAAACAACGTCAAATTGCGCAGCAGCTGGCAGATCAGTTTTCGGCAGTTGCTCTTGCAAGTATTGCCCTACCCACGGCGTCTTCGTGCCCTGCTCCAGCCGCTGCGGCTTTACACCGGCACACCTATTCAGGCCCTCGCCCGATGCAGTGGCCTGACCCGCTTGTTTGGCCCGGGAATCGAAGCGATGGAGCAGCTTTTGCCATCGTCCCTGGCAGCCGATGCCTTCGACGATGCATTGCCGATGGTGAACCCTTCCATCGGGCCCCGCCGCGGCAGAGTGGCGCTGCTACTGGGCTGCGTCCAACGCTGTTTCGATCCGATGGTGAACACCGCCACGGTGAGCGTGCTTCAAGCCAATGGCTTTGAAGTTGTTCTCCCCCCCGACCAGGGCTGCTGCGGCGCCGTGAGCCACCACCAAGGAGAGATGGAGCTCACCCGCCAACTGGCTTCATCCCTTGTTGAAAGCATGAATTCGATCGAAGGAGAGCTCGACGCCGTACTGGTGGCGGCCTCCGGTTGCGGTCACACGATGAAGGCTTACGGCGAGATCCTGGATCGCAACAACGGCTTCCGCGCACCCGTTTTGGATGTGCACGAATTCCTCACCGACAGGGGGCTTAGCGATAGCTTTTGCGCCCAGCTCAAGCCGATCGCCAAAACGGTTGCCATGCATGACGCCTGCCACATGATCCATGGCCAAGGCATCCAACAACAGCCACGCACCCTGCTCGCCTCTATCCCTGATCTGGAACTGAGAGATCCCATGGAAGCGGGCGTCTGTTGCGGGAGCGCAGGGATCTACAACTTGGTGCAACCGGAAGAAGCTGCTGAGCTGGGAACGATCAAGGCCGATGACCTCAACAACACAGGAGCAGCTTTAGTGGCCAGCGCCAATATCGGTTGCACCTTGCAATTGCGCCGACATCTCCAGGGACGTCAGCCAGTGCACCACCCGATGGAACTGCTGGCCGCATCAGCCGGCTTGCATCAATTGCCAAGCCTCGAACAGGCTGCTGTCAGTACCGAGGTTGCCAGGGAACGTGAGGATAGGTAGCGCCTGCGCTACACCCACTGAAGGGCGAACAAGCGATAACCCAGGCATCAACTGACCCTCCAGCTCAACGGCCTCCAGACCCAACCCATCCGCCAACAAGGTTTGAGTTGTGATCCCCCCCTTGCTGATCAGGTAGCCCAAACCAGGTACCACGTCTCTAGCGAGACGCCCCATAAGTCGCGCGAGGGTTTGGGATAACAAGCGCCCCTTCGAGGCGCTGGCCAATCTGATCTCACCGCGACTGGTGAACAACACCGGCGTTCGGCCCGACTGAAGCAGGGCTTGGAGTTGCTCGCACCACTCCTGCTCCAAATCCGCCAACAACAGATCCGGCGTCCCACCTACCAACACCCGAGCGATGCGTCGCACAGGCAGTTCAAGGCCGGTGCAGCGGGGATCCCTCAGCAACCGCATCAGCTGCTGATCAGCCAGCGGAACATGGGAGCCCACCATCACCAAACCAGGCAGCTCCTCCCCGTTGCGACCCCGTCGACGCAATCGGGCCAAGCCAGCGGAATCCAAAGGCTGGGGACCAGGGTCGGCCAAGGCCTTAACCAAACTGGCCGCTGAGCGGAACAAAAACCGCCGCTCGCCCTTCAAGGCCAGCACAGCAGCCGCAAGAGCAGCAAGTTGCGATTGTTGCTCCGCATCTACCACCACCGCGGTATTTCCTTGCAGGGCCGCTAACCGTTGGATCATGTGGGGCATCCCCCCTGTTAAAGCCTGATCCAAGTCTTCGAGGCTGACTTTCACCACATCAGCCGCAGAAATGGCACCAGCACTCTTCTGCTCCAACCAGTCGGGGAGATCACTGGTGCTGAATCCGAACAAACGATCCTTGGCAAAAGGGGTGGAATGGACGGGCTCCCCATGGAGCAGATGAACGCCATTCACGGTGGTTCGCCCCCCCTCAAGGAACGCTGGCACGTGGAACGTGGCCGCAAAAGGACCAAAACAACTCTCCAACACAGCTGGCTCCACCACGCCATGGCCACGCAGGGTGGAATCACCTCGACTGACAAGCTGAATCTCCGAGCGATCGAGACCTTCCTCAGCCAATGCCTTTTCAAGGTTGGTGACGATCTCCCGGTTGCGTTTCGCTGCGGCATCCGGCGTGAGGGAACGCGTATCGGCAAGCACAAACAGCAACGGCGAACCATGGCGCAAACCACCGCGCATGGCTTCCACATCCCAACGCAGCAA
>QCVM01000037.1:0-19123 GCA_003210375.1 Synechococcus sp. AG-686-B21
AAGTAGTCATTAGGAGAATTATTTCTAAGCAGGCACCATTTGCATGGCAGGAGTGACAGACGTGTAGATGGGTAAAAGCTGAGGAGGGATTGGCTGTTATTGATGGTGAAGCGATGTTGTTGATTAATCATTTTTGATGACCTACATGCCACTAAAATCAACAAAATTTTGTTCTGCGATTGCTGACGAACATATGGTTGTGACTTAAAAGAAGGAAGGGTTTGACCCTATTGGCTACAATGATTGGCGGTTTAACTTGTACATCCGCATGAAAAAGACGAGCAAAGGTAATAAGGGCGGTTTCGGTGAGTTCACTCCTGACGGCATCGCTAAAAAGAAACTTCAAGACAAGCGAGACGAGCAAATAATCAAACAAGCTGACAATGAACCGAAAGATTGTGGCTGCTGTTAATGCTCGTAACCCCTAAAGTTCTGTGCATTAGCGTATAAAGATGATCATGCTTCAATTGAGATATCTTATAGGGAATAAATAAGCTGCTCAAGCATGGACATTTCATCCCCAGCGCCGATGTTCTGTTCTGTTGACGTCGAGGAGATGACGCCTATAACTATGAACATCTTGCATGAGTGAGTTCAATCACTTTTCAAGAGAAAAACCCGGTATGTGATGTTTCATCAAAGCCTTGAATAGAATTCAAATATGGACTATTTCTTTTTCGACCATGACGGAAGCAGTGATTTCAACGCTCCAATCATATCGTTGTTTCGAGAAACAAAGAGAAAGCTTGCCAAGAAACTAAAGGAGGAAAGTGCAAGAAGTAGGGCTGCTGAATTTCTTACTTCGAGATTCCCTAGAACAAATGCAAGCATGTTTTATTTTTCACTCACTTGATTGCTGTTGTAGAAAATCCATTTCATCATCCCATTGTTGTCGTTCTTGACGGAGACCACAAGAAAGCTTCCTAAAAAAACAATGGAGACTGATCCCATCGCGAGAGCGCTGAGATTGTTCAGCACTAAATTGCCAATAACTAAAGCAAACACTGAATTTCACAATTAGACTACTAATTTACTTGGCGCAAGACTTAAAGCTGAGTCTTTGGATACAGAAGAGAGTTCTTTTCAATGCTCTGCCATTGGATAGCAAGAAATGGAAGTTTGACTTCAGCGTAATTTATTTCATTCATGTGAGGGAATGCGCCCAGGCAGCCAAGTTAAGCGTCGGTGGCTAGTAAATATTGCATTAGCTTGAGCCATAGGGCTCGTGGGTATGAATTTCTAGATTGGTTAATAGAGGCGCTGACGATACGCTTGCGGCTACTCATTCGAAGATGTGAACATCATTATTGTTTCATAGTTTTCAGATAATGAATCGCGTCGATGATTGATTGAGATCAAGTTGGTCGCGTATAAACTGCCTGGAAGATTCCCTGTTGTGGCTTGTGAGTAAGACCAGGTTCCATTGCCCTTACGGGAGCAGTCTTTTCTGATCTTCGAACTGCTGTAGGGCTTGATTGAAGCAATTCACTGTTCCATCTCCTGATACGCACCATTTGCCACTTTCTTTATCAATTTCTCTCCAAGGGTGCATACGTTTCAGATCGCTTAGATTTGCAATCTTTCCCATTAGAAATTCCCAATCTTTGGCTTCTCTAGCAGTCCTCATCGGCACGCTATAAGCACGGCTCCACTTTCCCCAGCTGCGCAATTCATCTCTGTATTGCGATCGGGCCCATCGCTCCCAGTCTTTTCGATTCTGTGTATCCTCCGTCATTCCGTATTTAGCAAGCCCGCCGCTCTGGGGCCAACAGATTAAGTAAACAAATACTGTCATCAGAGCTTGACTCTCACGTTGTTGCGGCTGAAAAGATTATGCGGAGCTGAAAAACAACGTACTGAATTGATCAAAGGCAAGCTGCAGAAACTGTTTGCACAGTCGAATTATGCGTCCACCTCCAGAATTAAGCGTGCTTTTGCCTTGTTGATTTGAGTCATTTGCTTGGCACTACCACCTAAATCAGGATGGGCTTTCTTTGCTGCTGCCCTATATGCAGATTTGATCGCTTGCGTTGTCAGGCTGCCTTCAGCGGGTAGAGCTAAAAGGCTGCGATCAAGACTGGTACTGGGCGTACCGGCTAAAGAATGTGTGAAGTCAGTCCACCACTGATTGGACCTTCTCTCATGCTCTCTCTGGTGAACGGTCAAACCGCACCAAGCCAGAAAATCATCAGTGTCCTGAGGGGGCTCTCCCTCAAGTTCTGCCAATCGGACAGCAACACCCCAGAAAACGCATCGTCGAATGATGGTTTCTTCGGGGTCCGTACTGATATTGAAATCGAATACTGCTCCGTAGGGAATCAGGCTTTCAAGGTCCGTCCAGACTCCCTTTACGAGGTTTTGACGGCGCTTGATGCCCACGTCCTCCAAAGCTGCCAACAGGAAGTCTTTGGCGACATAAAAATCAACGAAATCAGGAACGATTTCAACAGCGCCATCAACAGCTCTAAGCGTCGAATTTGTTGCCCTACTTTTCAATCGACGCAAGCGGTCTTGAAGTGCTACTGCTGTGCCAATGGATCTGAGATGATCATATTCCATCTCATCCCTTAAGAGTTGATAGTTATTATCTTGTAATGGTCGTAATACGGTAAGTGTTGACGTGCTTTAAACCGGTGAACTATTCGAGGTTTACAATATTTCACCTTCGTATTGGTATTGGTATTGGTATTGGTATTGGTATTGGTATTGGTATTTTAGCTATCTCAATGATACGACCGCTTACCTCGACAAGTCTATGAAGTTGCTCATAGCTCAATGCAATACGGGCAATTCAGCAAGCTATAAATTAAAATTCAGATATTGCTACATGCATCGAGAACATCAGGTTTCGATGGTGCTCAAGCTGCTGGATCAGATAGGTTAGTTGAATGTCAGCAGGTCAAATATTTTTCGGGTAGATATATTTGTTTTTAGAATTTAGGATTGTTTTTTTTGATGGACCCCCTTGATGGTCAATTTCCCACGATGACTGGCGGAGTTCCACCATTAATTCCAGGAACAACTTTTGTTGTGCCATCCCACTTGTCGAGGAATAGCTTATACAAAACCCGATTATTCAAGCCTCTATTAAGAGTTTCAAACTTAAGAGCCTCTTGCTCTGCGATTTTTACTTCCGTTTTAGCCCTTAGAAGTTGCTGCTCTGCAATTTGTTTTTGTTCTATGGCTGATCGATATTCTTCTGCGATCTTGAGACCAGTAAGGTCTAGGCCTTTAACCGCAACATAGTCAAACTTATTCAGCTCCCTAGCTACACTTTTTTCAACCAAAGTAGATATGTTGTTCCAGTCGGTGGCGATTGTATTTAGCTCGTACTTAGAGAATACTGATTTCAGTGATTTAAGCAGAGAAGGCTGAATGACTCGACCATAGATGTCATCATCGCTGATGGCAATTGTACTGTATATACGGGGTGCTTCGTCGGGTTTAACAGCATATTTAACGGTAGCAGTTGCTTCGATAACCTGAAGATCTTTGGTAAGAGTCGAGAATTTCTCGGGAACAACCTGTGTGCGTATGCTAAATAAGTGTGAACTCTGAATGAAAGGCAACTTGATATTCAAGCCAGGAAGCCTTGGTTTTTTTGCAACCTTCCCAAGAGTGGTTACAACTCCAACCCTTCCTGCGGGAACTACGAATACACTTGAAAGAATCAAGATGCCTCCAGTCACTGTTCCGGCAATTGCCAATACATTTTTTGAATTCTGCACACTCTGGTTTTGAGGAAAAGATCTCATTTGAAGACTAACTTTTCTAAGACGCTAGCAGCCAATGGATGATTGGCTATGGCGCGTACAGATTTTTGTGATTCTATCTATATATCGTTAATCGATCACCTCGTCGAAACAATTTTTTGCGGCAACTGTATTGGTCTTGGCGAGAAGACTTTCGTTTAATGCTGCCTTGTCTCGATTGATTTGAATATGCAATCGATTCGCCATTGAAAAGCCATTGATGATTAACCATCAAGATGTGCTTTTTCAGTCTGGAACGTTAAATAGTGTTCAGAGTTCTAGGGCCCTCGCAACCAACCTCGCAACCAACCTCACAAACACACCTCGGAATTATCTGAGTCTATCAATCGGCTGTTGGTGGCTTTGATTCTTGCCATTGACTGTGGAAATTGATTTAATTATTGATATGGCGTGGTAATCCTTTGGCTAGATTGCAATTAGTCAAATAACTTTCCTCCATTGCGACCCTGTTGATGATTCCCTTCGCTTTCCGTTACGGAAATCTTGAGATGAGTAATCTCAGTGCTGTAGCAATTGCACTGACCGGTGTGGTGTCAATTGTGTTTTTTGTAGTGGCATCCCTCAATACAGATGCAAAGGGACTGATTGATTCATCAGTTGAAAGGTTTGACGATGACTAGTTCGTTGCGATGGTGGCCGAGCGGCTGACCATGGCGAGCACCTCAACGGTTTAGTCGTAAAAAGACCATGCTGGCGTTAACAACAAATTTTGTTGTTAACGCTTTTGTCCAGAGGGTCATGAACGCACCAGAAGTATTACTGAGTCGTCTCGCACAACTACCAGGCATGGCAACAGGTTCAAGGCGTCTTGTGGCTGTCATGGGACAGCTTGGCGACTTCGATTCCTTGGAATATGCCCAGGTACTCGTTCCCCGTTTGGATTCTTTGCGAGACCAAGGCGTCAGTGTTCAGGTGTTCGCGATTGGCGATGCCGCAGGGGCTGATCGCTTTTGTGGATTCACACGTTTTCCCCGCCAGCAACTGCAAGTTGACTCTGTTCCAACTCTGCATGAGCAATTGGAGCTTGAGGCTGGACTGAAAATGCCAGGGGGGCCTTGGCCTGGCTTTTTGTTGATGTGTGCTGGTGTTGGTTCTCCAGGAACACTGCAGGAGGTGTTGCGCGGTTACACGGGAGACCGTCGGGCGCCGCAGCTGTTCGCGGATGACGATCTGGTGCAGGCCTCTCCCCTGCCCTCATTTCGCGGAAAGATGTTCCGACTGGCCGGAGGTGATGGCTTCCAGAGACCGTTTGAATTGGCGACTTGGCGACTGAGAAATATGAACGAAGTGCTTGGACATTGGCGCACCTATGTGCCCTGTGATGACTACATCACCCAGCGTGGCGCTACCTATTTATTAGACAGTGATGATGCCTTGTTGTATCAACACTGCGACAAAAGCATCTTGGGGTATTCCGAGACGATGGATAATCCGTTGGCTTTCTTAGATCAATACTTTTAATGGTTCATCAAGATGTTCCGTTGGTTTATTTCACTTAAATCGCATCGGAACGTTCCTTGCCTTGTTCCCATGCGGCGAGGAGGCCAGCGGAGAATCCTCCAGCGTGGCCAATCCAGCTCACGCCCGCTGGTGAGACTCCTGGAATTAGAGCTATAAGTGCTGATCCGTACAACCAAAACGCCACCAGGCTCAGCACGATCGGCAGAATTTTTTTCTCGAGCCAGCCAATCGCTAAGACATAACCAAGCAGTCCATAAATCACTCCAGAAAGCCCATGGCTTCGGGCTGGCCACAACAGCGCGATTAGCACATTGACGATTAGTACTGCCACCCAGACGGACACATAATCCCTGACCCCTCGGGTGAGCACCAGCCAACTCAGCACGAGGAAGATCACACTGTTGGACAACAAATGTCCAAAGCCGGCGTGGCTAAACGGCGCGCTGAGGACTCCCCACCACGGCAGACCCGGCCCCATCGGCAGATTCCAGGTTCCACCGAAGAGCACTTGGTCGATTAATTCCTGCGCCCAGGCCAGCCCCAGAAACAGCACTGGCAGGAGAAATCGCCCACGCATCAACAACAAGAAGCGACCACAATGATGATTCCGCCGCACAGTGATTGGTGAAGGACAGCGTTAATGTCCTCGTAATTGGAAGTGGTATCGGGGGGCTCTGCTGCGCGGGGCTCTGTGCCAAATCGGGCCGGGATGTGTTGGTGCTTGAGGCCCATCACCAGCCAGGAGGAGCGGCCCATGGTTTCCAAAGACAGGGGTATCACCTCGAATCGGGCCCTTCCCTGTGGAGTGGCTTGGGGCGCTGGCCCAGCAATAACCCTTTGGCTCAAGTGTTACGGGCCCTGGGTCAGACCTTGGAGGTTGTTCCTTACCGCACCTGGGAGGTGCTTCTCCCCGAAGGCGACTTGAGCGTTGCCGTTGGCGATGATGGGTTTGAGGCGGTGGTGCGTCAGCTGAGGGGCCTTGCTGCCGTGGAGGAGTGGCACCGATTTATGGATGTGCTTCGTCCGATTGCCGCGGCGGCCGATGCGTTGCCGCTCCTCGCCATGCGGCCGGGTGTCGATGGCATGGCTCAGCTGTTGCAGCGTGGGGGACGCTTACTGCCCCACCTCCGGGCGATGCGTCACCTCGCGGGTGCATTTGGTCCACTGGTCGATCGACATCTCCAGGATCCGTTCCTTCGCCATTGGGTGGATTTGCTCTGCTTCCTGATCAGCGGGATGCCGATGGGCGATACCAACGCTGCTGCGATGGCCACATTGTTTGGGGAGTGGTTTCAGCCTGAGGCTCATCTCGACTATCCACTTGGTGGCAGTGCTGCGGTGGTGGATGCCCTGGTCAAGGGACTTGAGGCGCATGGCGGCAGCCTGCGTACAGGGGTCACCGTGCGATCTCTGCTGCTGGATGGTGATCGAGTTGTAGGCGTCGAGCTGCAAAACGGCGAGACGATTTCTGCGCAGCGCGTTGTGAGTAACGCCGACATTTGGAGCACCCTGGCGATGCTTCCTGATGACGCCGCCAAGGCCTGGCAGCGTCAACGGGCAGAGGCCCCACTTTGCAACAGCTTTTTGCACCTTCATTTGGGCTTTGATGCCAGCGGTCTGGATCCCTTGCCCATTCACACGGTGTGGGTCAACGACTGGGAACGGGGGATTGCTGCTGAGCGCAATGTGGTGGTGGTGTCGGTTCCCTCCGTCCTGGACGCCTCGATGGCTCCTGCCGGTCGCCATGTCTTGCATGGCTATACCCCAGCTAGTGAGCCTTGGTCGTTGTGGCGCGAGCACACGCGTGGGACTCTTGCCTATGACACCTTCAAGCGGGAGCGTTGCGAGGTTTTCTGGCGGGTTTTAGAGCGCAGTATTCCAGATATTCGTAACCGATGTGATCTGGTGATGGAGGGCACGCCCCTAACCCATAGCCATTTCTTAAACGTGAGCCAAGGCAGCTACGGTCCAGCTCTTTCTGCAGCGAAGGGCTTGTTCCCTGGCGTGACGACTCCACTCGAGAATCTGTGGCTTTGTGGGGCCAGCACATTTCCTGGAATTGGTATTCCACCCGTTGCGGCAAGCGGAGCGATGGCGGCCCACGCGATCTTGGGTGGCCAGGCTCAGACGCGTTTGCTGAAGGAGTTGGGAATCTGATCGGACGGTTGCGTCATAACCTCTGTGCGCGAGCTAGCTCCCAGGATGAACTCCAACGCCAGGATTGATTCTCTGCAGTTGATGTTGACCGATCTACGGATGCGGAATGAACCGATCCGCCACAAAGCTGCTTTTCGTGGATGCCAACCTGAATTTCAGGATCTGGTCAGTCGTCTGATTGAGCAGTTGGAAGGGGAGCTCTATGAGGAGAAGCTGCGCTACCGCGAAGCATCACGGTCTGCGGCCCATTGAGTTCTGCTCCAGGCTGGCTTTGTAGGCGCTTGGCACAACCACTAGAAAAAGTCCCCACCACAGGGCGACGGCTGTAGCAATGGGAACACTGATCCAAAGCCGTTGCAGGACCAGCCAAGAGCCGAGCACTCCGACCAATCCGGTTGCCACAATCGACCAGGGCTGACACCACCAAGGTTTGAGCGACCAGAACGATGGAAGCTCGGCAGAGTCGTTAGCGGAGGGCTTCGAGGTCACCATCAGCGTGCAGCGTGGTGAGGTCGTCGTAGCCACCTATCACGGTGCCGTCGACGAACACCTGGGGAAATGTTCCCATCCCACTACGGCTCTGAACGCTCGTAAACGTGGTGTCATCGTTCACGGTGGTCACTGTGTGCGGTAGATCCAAGGTGCGAAGCAGGCGGAGCGCCCTGATGCACCAGGGACATCCTGGCAACACAGCAATCTCTAAACGCGGTGCCGTTGCGCTCGTAACCGCCGCCGGTTTGTGTTGCTCAAGAACACCGATCAGAAGATCAGCCCCTTTTTGCACAATGGTGCCCGGCTCAAGGTGACCTCCCCAAACCTGACAAGCACCGTCGGAAAGGCTGAGATGAAGATGGACTGAATCGGGGTTGAGCGTGCCGTTCAGGGTGATCACTTCGAGATCACCTACCAAGACGGTTGGCTCTGATTGGCCTGGGCACTGGAAGGCTGCGCGTGTGAGGTTGCCCACAACGCTGAGTACGAATCCTTGAATCCCCTCGCGACGAGCCAAATCTTCCAGGCTGAGGCGCAGGTCACTGCCGGGTGCAAGCTTGAGCGGCAGGGGACGCATGGCACCTCAAAAATCGGATCTAGATTAAGCCGAAGTGGCGGCTGAGAAACGCCAGCCCGATTGATCACGATGATGTGTCAATATTGAGTTAATATTGTTGCCAAGCCGTGTCACTGCTTCAGGATCTTGCTCTTGAGTTGCAGCAACGCCTCGGGGAGGCTCCCCCGGTTCCCCCCACTGCAGCGGTCGCGGAAGCCGCCAGCTCTGAGCGCATCAACGTGACGCTCCCCCGCGGAGTGATGGACGATTTGAAGCGTCATGCCCTTGATGAAGGCCGGAGTTGCGGCAATCTCGCGGCATACCTACTGGAGGAATCGCTTCGTCGTCACCGCCCCTTTAGCTGATTAATTCAAGAGTCCATCAGCGATGGGTTTAATTTTGCCCAGGCGTTGCAATCGCAAGATCGATACGTTCAGAGAGTTCCGCAGGGGATTTCCTGTTCTGAATACGAATCCATAGGTCTCCTCCGCAAGGGTGAAAGGCGCAAGCTGCACAGCTAGTTATGGATTTTGTTTGAGATGAAAGCGCAGGGCTGGTCGATCAAAAATCAGTGCTTCCGCTTGTTCCGAGAGCAATAACTCAATTCCGTAGTCCAGATTTTCCGCTTTGACAACCCGCATGCCGGCCCGCTCAGCCAGCTCCACTCCACTGGTTCCTTCAATGCTGACCACCCGGCGTTGTTGTAGTTGAAGGGGTGATCTAATCATTGTTTCTCTCGCTCCTGAGAGAAACAATGTGAACGCTGAGGCCAAACTTGCCGTTAACGACGACACGGCGATCAAAGAGATCACCATCCATATGGCCGTAATTCCTCGGCCTGTCCGGCTGATCGGGGCTTTGTCCCCGTAACCCACTGTGGTGAGGGTGACGACAGCAAACCACATTCCGCTCGCGATTCCTGGCAGCCAATGTTCAGGAAACTGCTCACTATTTTTAAGACGCTCAGCAAGCCAAATCAAACTGCCCACCACCAGCAACACGCTGATGAGGACCAACATCGAGGAGATCACGGCCCAACCGAAGAACACCTTGAGGCGGCTGAAGATTGTGGGTTAATCGAGGGGTAGCAAGACACCGGACTTGCCGAGGAAGTAGGGCTGAGTGAAATCGACCCCTGGCATGGCTAGTCGGCGAGGGGTAATGCTGATCGGACCGACCAATAGATCGATTTGGTCCTGATCGACCGCCGCAATTCCGGCCTCTGGCGACCGTTGCGGCACGAGTTCATAATCCAGCGCGTTGTCCTTCGCGACCTGTCGCCAAACATCCAGGCTGATGCCTTGAATGGAGTTGTTCTCTTGAATCACAAATGGTGGAGAACCGCTGATGCCTACTTTTAATTTGCGGGCCTGAGCAGGGAGTCCCACCACCAGAAGGGTGACCAGTACAAGAGTGAATTTTTGTCCGAACTTCCGCATGGACCTGGACAATCGTCTGGATTTCAGACTCCCACGACAAAACTGATCCGGCCGGCTCATTTGGCGTCGTTTAACGCTGCTCGAGGCGACGCACAATCACCGCCATGGCCGCCAAGGAGCCAGCCAGTGCAATCAGCAGAGCGATGGTCATGGGGGCTCGTGTCGTGCGGGTGATTTCAGGGTGGCACCGATGCATCGTCCCCACCACATGTCGTGCCAGCGACCCGACAACGCGATGCTGGATTTGATAGTTGAAGGCGGCAGAATACTGGGGCTTCGGCGGAGAAATGCTCTTTTTTCTCTTTGAGTGATGGCTAATCACATTTGGGGTTGGGGAAACGAATATCTGCACTTCTTGCCGGAAAAGGCGCTCTGGCGTGAGAAAGATCGTGTGCTGATGGTGGCTGATTTGCACCTTGGAAAAGCCGAGGTGTTTCAAGCCAACGGTGTACCGATGCCGAGTGATGGCGATTCCGGAACCCTTAACCCGCTCCTTGATCTATGCCATTCGTGGCAACCCAATCGGCTGATTCTTTTGGGGGATCTGATCCATGCCCGTCTTGGACTAACGCCGTCGTTGCGCGATGCCCTAAGGGCATTGCCTGCTCTTTGCGGATGCGAGTTGGTGTTCATCGGCGGCAATCACGATCGAGACAGTTGGCTTGAAGGATTACCTCAACAGCCCTCCCAGAGCCTTGGTGACCTCTGGCTAAGCCACATTCCTGAAACGCCGCCACATCCCGATCAGCTCAATGTTTGTGGACATCTTCATCCCGTGGCGTCCGTACGAAGTCGTTCAGATCGGTTGCGATTGCCATGTTTTGCCTTTGATCCGATGGGGCCACGGCTGGTAATCCCTGCCTTCGGACAGTTGACGGGAGGCCATAACTGCGGCGAGCGTTACCAGCAATGGCTAGTGGCCGACGACGCCATCGTTCCTTGGCTCGCTTCATTTCCCAAAAAACGAGGACGACACACCGCGTGAAAAAACACGCTCCCAAAACCGCGACTCCCTCTCCAAAGAGTTGGGTGCAAAAACGCTGGTTGCTGCTTGCGCTGCCGTTTGTGGTTTTAGTGGCGCTGATCGCCCTTGCTCCGAAGGCTCCAGATCGTCCGGAGAATGAACGGACGGATCAGGTCAGGTCTGCGAATCGATCCAGAGCTGGCAAATCCTTCAACTACATCCCAGATGATGAGGTATTTGCCCTCGAACTCGATCCCCGCCGAGTACGTTTTGGCCTGCTCGAGGGATGGGATCGTGAAGACGATGCCTTTGATGACATTTCTGCACTGGCCTACGTTTCAGGTCCGATGTACGAGCGCCATGTTGATGCTGCCGGTCAGGAATTAACTGTTCCGCTCGGAGATCTGAAGTTTGGCGCCAAGGTCTGGATGGGTCGTAACCGCGCAGCATCACGTCAACGCGCGTTTATTGGAATCCAAAAAGACGGCAGCGTTGCCTTTGGCTACGGGGAGCTCACCGACGCCCGCAGCACTCGATACGACACGTTTATTGGCGGACTGCACAGCCTCTACAACGATCTGGAAGATCCCCCAGATACCTACAAGGGTGCTTACAGCATCAGCATGGGTCAGCGCATTCGCTACTACTTGCCGCGGATTCGCATGGTGATGGGCCTCCGTCGGGATGGCCATCTGGAGATTTTGATGAGTCGTGACGGGCTCACCCTTGAACAAACAAAAGACTTGGCCCGACGTCGTGGCTACCTCGCGGCGTATATGCCAGACCATGCCTCAAAAAGTCGTTTCATCATTCCTGGAAAGAAAGGGTTCACCGAAGAAGATGCCAACTGGATCAGCGGTGGCGCTACGAGCTTCGTGCATGTGCCGTACATGCTGCGTCTCAGTGCACGCCAGCGATTGCTGCGGGGGGATTTGGTGTCAGGTCTCACCCCCAAATTGATTGAGCAGCAATCCTGCGACGGACCTGTGGATTGTGCTCAGAAGGTTGGCAACCATCTGGCCGAACGGGCGTTGGCCGGATTGAACCGGGTGATGGAGCAGGGTGTTGAGCCCCTGGCTCGGATGATTTGGGCTCCATCCCCCCGCAGTAAGTTCATGAAGGGTAGTGATGATTCCACAGCTCCGACGAATCCGTATCGCGCTCCCTTGCGGGAGCCGCCCATAACCGCAGACCCCCTTGTCTTGCGTGAACAGCCCTCCATCGACCGCGATGACCTCGATCCGGATCGAGGTGGGGATGAAACCTGGGATCGTTCTGATCCTTTCCTGCCTTTGCCCCCAGATTTGCCCCCTCCGATCGTGCTCGACGAGTCGATTGATCCCGTCGTTCCCAACGAGGAGGGACTTTTGCAGCCTCAATCTCGCCTCGATTTCGATCTGAATGACGGCCTGAATGATGCGCCTCCTCCGCCAGAGCTCCCTCCCCTTGAGTTCGGTCCGCTGCAGCCGCTCCCTCCCATGACTGAATGAGGGTTGCTCCTTCTTGGGAATGGATCGAGGAAACATCGTCTCGGTATCGTCCCCTCATTGGAGTGTTGACGCAGCCTCCTAAACGCGCGATCCAGACTCAGGTTAGTGAGCAACTCACGTTGCGCTTGTTTGGTGAAGCAGGCGTTGTGGTCCAACCAGCGGAGTTGGGTCGTACGATTTACGGCAAACCGCAGCTCAGATGTCGCCGCGATTGTTCTTTCAATCACAGCATTTCCAATACCGGGCCTATCACTGTTGGCGTGCTGAGTGAGGGGGCAATTGGCATTGATGTGGAAGCGGAGAATCGCCGGATCGGCGTTTCTCCCACATTGTTGTTGCGTCGGATGTTTAAAACGGAACGGGATGCAGCCGCATGCTTAGAGCGTTGGTCGTTCATGCAGCTTTGGACGATTAAGGAGGCCGTGCTTAAAGCCAGTGGCTATGGCCTCGCTGGAGGGCTTTCGAACGTTGCCCTTGATCGACAACGTGGCTCAGCAGAATGTTTTGGCCAGCTCTATAGCCTCACCCTGTTGCGTTGGCGTCAGTACTTGATCACCATCGCGGCACAGGATGTTGATTGATGTTGTGTCGTCCTGTTGCAACCCGTTTTTTTGAAGCCAGATCCATCTCTTAATGCGATAGGGCAAACTATGGATGGCATGGATCAAATTTGGTATGGCGACCGCTGCAGAAAAGAAAACGATCACGAAAAAACTCCTGCAGGAATTGCGTAATCGCTGCCGCGACCACTACAACGTCGTTGCCGATGGCACGATGCCCGAGGCTGTCGATGTGCGTGAAACCAATCAAAAACTGGAAGAGCTTGTTTTGCTGCTCGACGGCAAGGCCAAGTGGGACGACGCAAAAGCCAGCGATTGATATCTTGCAGAGGATTCTTCCAATTTTTTTAAGTTACCAAGCGTGAGTCGCTGCCCTGTCTATTAAAAAGTTCTGACTAGGTTCATTGCCTCAAGCGCAATGCCGATGTCCGCCGTCGAACTCTCCAGTATCAAGTGGGAAGAGAACGGCGAGATGTCGCCTCAAGATGCTCTGAACCTCGTGTGCCAGCTCACGAAAACTGAAGAGCACGACTTGGCATCTTCTCAATTGGAGTTGGATGCATACAAACTTTCTTCTAGCTCAAGTTTCGACAACATCAATTAGGTTTTTTAGACAGGTTGCGAAGAGCAAATATTGGCTCTGAGATAATAATTTCATTGAGCTGAATCGGTCAATTCATGTTCCTGTGTGCTTGATCAGAACCATGCCAGTCCTCATGTCAGACAGTTTCAATAGTGATAGTTGATTGAAATTGGCATAAACGTGTCATGATATGCACATGAATGATCAAATTACAGTCAGCGCAGTATTTATTGCGATTAATGCTGGCGTCATTGCGTTAACTGCAATGATTTATTCAAAGGGAGAGATGCACTTTGGGGCCATATGGAGCTGCCTTTCTGGTTGTTAATAGTTTGATTTGTGATCAAGATTTAAGCAGCACTGCCTGGCTATTGAGCGAAGCAATATATTAATTTTTTCTAGATATCGACCCAGCTTATTGGCTTCGGTTGAGTCTTCGATAGTAAAGTATGAGCCATGCGAATCTCAAGATTATATTTAATTTAAATTTTTTACCCGTTTAAACATACCATTGCACATGCCTGGTGCAGGCATAACGAAGCAATGTCGTTTGGAGACCAGTATCCAATTGCCGAACCACTCAAGCCTTGTGCTTTTGCATTGGAGTTAACACCGGCCACTCCATTGCCTTGCACGGTGACGTGACCGCTGGCATCGACTAAATCGAGAAAATCCCCTTCTTTCATGTCCTGGCTTGCGTTCGCCAGGGCAACGGTTGAAAGCAGGGCAGTTTGAAGGCGGAGCTGCTTCAATCTTTTGAAATTACAAAAGTGTTTGGCACGGTTCAACGGATCCCTCCTGCTGAGAAGGTGCTGAAACTTCGCACTTCCTATGCCCACGACATGTTGATCACCAGTGGCGTTGATTTGTCCACTGCCGGAATTAAAGTGGGTGAGCAGATCATGGTTGATCTGCTCGATGGATTGGTCGTTGATCTACGCAAAAGCTCGCGAAAGGCTCTCACATTTGCCAGGGAAGGTGTGATTCTTTCGGAGCAATTTGGTCCCGTACGCCAAGGCGCCAAGGTGGTGATGACCAGCGGCACTGCAGAAGCGGTGAAGGTCTCGGAAAACGACCATGAGCTCAGCTTTCGTGGTCCTTTCGGAGGAGTTCACAATCTTGATGTTTATGGTGAATCAATGGGGAACCGGTGAAAAAACTGAAGGTTGGCGATTATGTGGATTTTCGTGCGATACGACCTATTGCCATTGTAATCCGTAAGGGTAGTTAATACGCCCAACCTTTGATTGATTTAAGTGATTTGATGACGAGATCTATTGAATTAGTTTGTTTGGTGGGTGGCAATCGCTCTTAAAACATCTCCTCGAGTTAGAACACCAATTGGATGTTTCTGGTTATCAAGCACAAAGAGACGCTGTGTGCCCTTGTTGTGGAGCATTGAAGCGGCCTTGGGAAGACCAAGAGTGACATCGCAACTGTGACTATTTTTTTGCATCAATTCACCCACAGTGGTGCCAAGCACTTGATGCACTTGTTTGTCCCAGTTGAGTGGATTCCGTAAATAAATAACGCTGTCTAGCAGCATCACGTAAGGACCTGCATCCACGCCGCTTTCGCGCACCATCAGGTCTTTTTCACTCAACTCGCCGATTAATGCCCCTTGGTCATCCACAACAGGAAGACCACTCAAATGGTGGTCGCTGATGATCTTCACCGCCTCATGCAGTGGAGTGTCGGCTCGAACGGTGAGTACGGGCTTGGTCATCACGTCGGCCACCGTCAGCTGCAGGACCATGATTCAGAACGATCTCTATCCATTCTGCGCCGTTGTCTCGTTCACCGTCTCCATCACTGTCTGGATCCTTGTCTCAATCCCTGCGCTTGTTGGCTGATGGCCTCACCATCGGCAGGGCCGTGGCAGGCCTCCCATTAATTCTGGCGCTTCAACAGGGCTGGGCGGTGTTGGCCTGGTGGCTTCTGCTTTTGGCCGGTCTAAGCGATGCTGCTGATGGCTGGTTGGCCCGCCGTGCCGGTGGTGGAACCAGCTGGGGCGCCAGGCTTGATCCCCTCACCGATAAGGTGCTGATTGCGGCCCCTCTGCTGTGGTTCGCAGCCTCTGGAACACTGCCTTTGTGGGCGATTTGGATCCTGCTGGCCCGTGAGCTGTTGATCTCAGGTTGGCGTGCGGGAGCCAGTGATGGGGCCCCAGCATCGTGGGGCGGTAAAGCCAAAACCATCCTTCAGTTTTTGAGCTTGTTGCTGTTGCTCTGGCCGCCGGGATGGGTCGGCCAGTCAACTCTGGTGGTTTGCGGGTGGTGGTTGTTCTGGACCTCTTGGGCCTTGGCCTTGACCTCTGCCTTGGACTATCTCAAGCCCCAATCAGGCTGGCGTCGGAGCTGAAGTCGGGGTTTTGGGTGGGATTGGTGGCGTAATCGTTGTTGTAGCTATCTGCCAAGCCAGTCGCCAAGTCAAACTGCGGTTGCCAGGCCAGCTCCCGCTCGACCCGAGTGATGTCCGTCAGGAAGTGATTCAGTCGTAACGGAAAGGCCTTCCGTGCTTTCGGATCCAGGGCTGATAGATCAAACGACCGCATCAAAACGGTTTCGGGATCCTTGCCACAGGCTTGAGCGGCTGCCCGAATCAGCCCTTTAAACGTGACTCCCTGCTTGCCGGAGCAGTTGTAGATCCTGTTGGCGGCTGTATCCACATCGATGCAGTGGGCCATGGCTTCGGCGAGATCGTCGACATGGCCCAATTGGGTGATGGTGGTGCCATCGCCTGGGAGGGGTACCGGCTGTTCATGCACGATTCGGTCAAAAAACCAGCGCTCGATTGGGTTGTAGTTACCAGGCCCATAGATGTAAGTCGGTCGGAAGCTGGTGAAAGGGATGCCTTCGGCTTTGAGCCATGTCTCAGTGTCGGCTTTTCCGGCATGCCGGCTTTTGGGGTCTGTTGGGCTGTTTTCATCCAGTGGCCAGTGGTCTGATTCCGCATAGACCCCGGCAGAGCTGACGTAGACAAAGCGATGGCTGGGATGCCCCGTCGCCGTTAGGACGCGACGGCTGTCGTCCAGTGTTCTGCCAGAGCTATCGACGATGACATCGAAAGCGCGGTCCTGCAGTGCGCTGAGGCCTTCGTCGCTGCTGCGGTCACCCGTGATGTGCTCAACGCCGGCGGGGACAGGGTTTTTCCCACGCGTAAACAAAGAGAGGGTGTGCCCTTGAGCCATGAGCCGAGCCACCAGAGGCTTGCCCACAAACCGGGTTCCCCCCATCACCAGAATTTGCATGACGTTGAGCCTCCAGATTGGTTAAGACGGTTTGTTCCTAACCAAAGATTTAAAACTTCGAAAATCTAAGGGATGGAACATGGCGTGAATCAGTCATGTCTTTAGATGTTTTGCCTTCTAAAATCTTGATGGGAATGATTCAGTTTAAGTATCAGAATTGTTTGATTTGTCCTTGTTGATATAGGTGTTATTCAATATTTATAAGTGTTGAAAAGATTATTAGGCTTAAAAAGTCGCTCAAAATTTGTGTGAATTCTTCAATGGCCGGGGATCAAAAGACCATCCTCCTGCAGGATGAATAGCTTCTTGTATTGCTCCATGGAGACCATCCCCGCCATCGATCTGCTCGACGGTGCTTGTGTGCGTTTGCACCAAGGGGATTACGACCAGGTGACGCGGTTCAGCGACGATCCGGTAGCCCAAGCGCTCAATTGGCAGCGTCAGGGAGCCAAGCGGCTTCATCTCGTCGATCTGGATGGTGCAAAACGTGGGGAGCCAGTTAACGATGCTGCGGTGAGAGCGATCGCCAACGCACTGGATATTCCCGTTCAGCTGGGTGGAGGTGTGCGCTCGATCGAACGCGCCGAGGACCTGCTCAAGTGCGGCTTAGATCGTGTGATTTTGGGCACTGTGGCGATTGAACAGCCTGAAATGGTTCAGGTTCTTGCTGCGCGTCATCCAGGGTCTGTGGTTGTTGGTATAGATGCCAATAAAGGGATAGTGGCAACGCGAGGCTGGCTCGAGCAAAGCGATGTTTTGGCAACGGATCTCGCCCGCCGCTTCAGTGATTCGGGAATCACGGCGATCATCACAACCGATATCGCGACCGATGGAACCCTGGAGGGACCCAACCTTGAAGCCCTGCGTGACATGGCTCAGGCCAGCAGCGTTCCAGTTATTGCCTCAGGAGGCATTGGTTGCATGGCTGATCTTTTGTCACTTCTTCCCCTTGAAGATCAGGGCGTCAGCGGCGTGATTGTTGGTCGGGCGTTGTACGACGGCAGGATTGATTTGGCGGAGGCGATCGCTGCGATCGGTCATGACCGACTGCAGGACATAACTTGCGGCTCAACTGATTTGGCCTAATGATGGGCCCCTAAAGAGTCTTGAGAGACACTGTTCTGTGGTAAGGCCAACCCCCACCACTAACATCGACGGCCTGCCCAATCCGGACAGCCTCCAAAACGTTTTTGAGCAATGCCGGCGGTTAGGAATGCGCCTAAGCCGTCAGCGGCGCATGGTCCTTGATTTGTTGTGGACCGAGAAAAGTCATTTAAGTGCCCGAGATATTTTTGAAAAATTGAATGTGCAAGGTAGGAGCATTGGTCATACCTCCGTTTATCAAAACCTTGAAGCGCTCCAGTCCGCTGGAGTTATTGAATGTTTAGACCGCGCCAATGGTCGTCTGTATGGGTACCGCAGTGACCCCCATAGCCACCTCACTTGCCTTGATTCAGGCTTGATAGAAGATATTGATGTGAATTTGCCTGAAGAGCTGCTCACTCAGATCGAACAACGCACTGGTTTTCGCATTGAGTCCTACACGCTTCAATTCAATGGGCGTCGCCCACTGGAGGATTGAGCAAAGGCTCGTTACCTTGACGACAACCCTTCAGTTGTAAGGCTTGGCCTCTTTGTCTCCTGTGAGGATTTTGTTGTTGGCGCCCGACCTCCTGGGTGAGTCGTTGGCGTTGCAGCTAACAACGGCAAATCCCAGCTGGGAGGTGCTTTTAAAGTCTGACCAATTGCCCGGTCATCCTTCCTTGGTGGTCTGGTCGATCGACGCTGTGATCTCCCTTGGTGCGATTCAGCAGGAAGCGATGCGATTGGGGGAGCGCTGGCAGCCAGCACCCTTGTTACTTCTTTTACCCCCGGATGTTGCTGCGACCGGCGAGCAGCTGTTGTGTCTTCCCGCCAGTGGCTTGTTACAGAACTGTGATCTCGCCACACTCACCGACTCGATCGAAGCGTTGTTGACTGGTGGACGGTTTATTCGCTTAGAAGCTGGACGCAAGTCGCCCCAAGTTGAGGCCCCCACCATGGGCTTCGGTCAGTGGGTCTTGATGAGCGGCCTGCAG
Source organism: Synechococcus sp. AG-686-B21 (assembly GCA_003210375.1). GTDB lineage: Bacteria > Cyanobacteriota > Cyanobacteriia > PCC-6307 > Cyanobiaceae > Parasynechococcus. Next base: position 18,804 of record QCVM01000037.1, read on the forward strand.
CAGATCAGTCACGATCTCCAGGTGATTGAGGCGATGCTCAACCCTCCGCCAACCCAGCTCCTACTGCGCTTGTTGATGGAGGGTCGCTGTCGCGAATTGCGTAGTGCCCACGACTTATTACTTCTGCTTTGGGGACCATTGCAGCTTGGCTTGGCGGATGCAGTGCCCCTAAGGGCAGCCACCGGTCATCCCAAGCCAAAGCCTGAACCCACCGCCATCACGCTGCGGGAGCGCAATGCCGCCGCTGTCTGGGAAGCGATCCGTGGGCGCCTTGATCACTCTGTTCAAGCTGGTCTCACCAATGCCACGGGTCGGTTGCT
>QCVM01000038.1:0-18387 GCA_003210375.1 Synechococcus sp. AG-686-B21
TGTGATGAAGAATCAATAAACTAAATCTCGCAACAACGACTTACCACCGTGAGGCAGACAACCGTCTAGTGACCGAACAACGGAATCAAAAAAAATTTGCTAAATACAAAAGTTGAGATCGAGTCAGCCTCGCTTTTGAGAACGCAGCGAACGAATCTTGTCTCCAAGGGCAAACCATTGGTCGGTCACGACAAACCAAACGACAAATCCTGATAAGCAAACAAAAAGAGCTATCGCAAAAACGACTCCACCTGTACCGATCAGTTGATCACGACTGCATGAATCGAAATCTGGACCTGGCTTGCAGACGGGTTCAATTTCTCGAAATCCACCGTTGCCCGCGCTTTGTCCCCAGCCCCCACCAAGACCATTCGTAAAGTTCACTGGCTCTCCTCCCAGTTGATGACATCTTCGAGCCGGAGAAGAGCCAGACAGTCAATCAACAGGATTTCCTTTCGATGACGGTCTGATCTCATTTCGAGCCGGCGTAGCGTTATTGGAGAGAACGCTCTCTCTACGACAAAAGAAGCCATGAACACCGATAAACTGGTCTGAGCATCGATCGCAACCGTTGATTTTAACCGCCACGATTGGTGGTGGACTCACCGATTTCAGGCCATGAATGATCCCCGCACCGCCCTGTTGCTTCACAACCAGGGGCTATGGCAGGGGTGCTTTATGCGACTAAACAGCAGTGGCATTGAAGAAGACCGGTTCCTCACATCGCTTGAGGTGCAGGAACGGGATGGAGTGATTGAGAGCTGCCTGACGTACAAGCGCACAGGACAACAGCGATTGATGAACTTCGAGACTGTGCCGTTCACCATGCAGGTGAACAGCACAGGTGGATGGTCGCTGGGCCCAAGCGCCGTCACCCCTTTCGGCTGGGTCGGCGAATTGAGCGTTGTCTCTGGCATAGAACGTCGGCGCATTGTTGCCCGCTACGGCCACCACGGTGTCGATCAGGTGGTCTACATCGTGGAGAAAAAGAGTGGAAGTGAACCAAGCCCACCCTCTCAGCCGATTCAGTGCGAAACAACCCCCTGCGGAGACTGGGTGGTCTGGCAACCGGAACCTGGGGTTGAGGTGTTGCTTGATGCTCGAGATCGGCAGATGAGTGACTTCACCATTTGTGGATTGCGATGGCTGGACTCCAACGGTGAACACCAACAGATCGTTCGGCGCTACGACACCACAGGACACCTCGAATCCCTTTCAGACGTGTGGCCATAAACCAATCTCCACTTCACAAAAAATGAACTCGGCATGGGTTGGATTGCTTGTAAGAAGGCGAAGAGTGGGCGTAACACCGCGACGAACAATCGAAGCCCACACGCAGATAAACATGGACCATACGGTCCGCAGTTACGTCTCATGAGAGAAATCAAAGGCCAATCAGTTTGACAAGCCATAAAAAAAAGCGCCACGAAAGGGACGCTGTAAAACTTACAGAGGCGATGCGTTAAACACAGCCAGCTACAACAGATATGCTACATGGCGCTTCTGGAAAACTAGTGGGCATGGGATCAAGCTTTCCTTCTGCCAATGCTTTAGTTCGGATACACATCTGGCTTGAGGTTGCACCAGCTGCTTCCAGTGCTTAAGCAACGACATCCCAATTGCGAACTTCGGTAGACATTTGCAGTTAAATTAAGTATTTAAAAATTTGGCGAATCCTTCTGGTACGTGGTGACAGTGAAACCCACCCCACAGCCGAACAGAGAAAATTCAAAACACCTAGTAAGGGTCGTGCGCGAGAATCCTTTTGACGAACGTGTGATCAATTTTCGACTCCGCATTGATCGGTGGACTCGGTACGTAACGCTACGGGCAATGGATCCAACCAGGGTGGGGGGGGGGGGGGGTGGGGGGGGGGGGGGGGGGGGGTTAGTTCACTACACATGGACGGCAGACAAGGCTTATTCAGCTCAAACCATACGCTCGCTGTTCCAAATCAAAAATGATTTTATATGAGTTTCACAAAACATTATTCGAGCTCTAAACATGCATGATCTTGCATTAAAACATTCAACAGTTTAGAAACATTAATCGACTAAAAGCGTTTAAATTAGCGCAATGAATAAAAATACATATCAAAGATAGGCTGCAAGTTTACTGCTAGCGATGAGATCGCTATGTCCAATAAGCGAGTTTTCACAATCCCCATGGCCGCATATTTTGGTCAATACTAATAAGCACAACGACTAAAATTATGCCGAAATATTACCTAACATGTGATACAAAATGCTCTTTGATTGTTCAGCCCAGAAATATTTAAGTCGACGAATAGCATCAGCAAGACTTATCTGAAAATCTTAGAAGCACACAATGAGATCAGCCTTCCTCTGAATTAAGAAGACGTCTCCTGGACCAATTGCGAAACATTCGGCATAGGGTCTGGCTTGCCATCAGCAATGGCGCGAGCACGTAAGTAAAACCAACTTTCCGTATCGCCATTGGCTTCCATGCTCGTCGCGATCTTGGCCCAATTGTCGATTTCGGCTTGATCCATCATTATTGTTCAAGTTCATCGATTATGGCGACTAAACTCATTGTCTGGGATTGATTAAGGTCGTAATGGCCGCACAGTCATTGCATGAAAGCAAATGCTTCCTCGCTGCCCTTGAACGATTGATCGTCACTAATCACTCAGTCGTCGTAATCATATGGTGCGTCGCTTAAAGGCGGAACAAGAGCTGACCAATGAGCACACCAAGATCACGCCACATAACGACAATTCGCTCATGAATAGTCATCGATTACGGCATTTTGTAACAAAATGATTTCACTAAAAGACAAAATAGATTTGCATAGGCCTTGAGTCAGGAATCATTTTGAAATTATTTTCTTTATTGTTGTGCTGCGCCATTTGCATACAATCACAACTGATATTTACATCACCCGCATATGCTGAAAATAAAGCACTACTGAGTTCAATAGAGAAGGCCAAGATTGTTCTTATGAAAGTAGAAAAAGATATTGATGAAAACATGAAATCAATGGCATCTACCTGTCTATATGCAGCATCAGCATTAAAAGAGCTTTCAGTTTTGCAGGCCGAATTTATGGACAATCAAATTAAAGATTTTTCGGTAGGGATACCAGATGCCTTCGAATTAGAAATACTAGAGGAGGAGATCAATCAAATTAAAAAACGCTATAAACGCGCACACTGCTCAGAGCCAATCATCATAAAAGAGCAATTAAAATTAGCCCACAAAGATATAATATTCAAAAAACAAGAGTCTCTGATGCATCTATCGAAAAGCACTTAAATTTTAAAATCAAATCAAACGTTCAAAACGCATCAACAAGAATCAAAGTAGTAGCAATCAATAAAGCTCCTCTTCACAATTTGTCTTCACTTTGCAATCACTCGTTGGATAAGCGACACAAAGAAGCGCAAAGCCAGCTTCAAGCTGATCATCATCTAAAAAACTTTGATCAGCCTGATCAATCGTTCCTGACAAAATCTTTCCCGAACAGGTGGAGCAAGCACCAGCGCGGCAGGAATAAGGAAGATCAACACCAGCCTCTTCAGCTGCATCCAAAATATACTGATCATCGGCACAGGCGAACGTCTTCTCAATATCATTGACCAGAGCAGTTACTTGAAAAAGTTTCATTGACTCATTTGTAGAATCAATTCAATTATGAATGCCATTCGTCAATTAATAAAGAGAATATCTTCGAGCTTGATGTAGTATTTAACACAAATCTTTGTATAATGCATAAGAATCGAATACAAGTGGGCCCTGAAATCAAACCAACAGTGAACATTACATATTCGCTGTATTGATCAAAAGACGATACCAAGATATTTGCAGAGCTTGAATGCAATGCGGACATAAAGAAATTATCACCAACTACCAAGAATATTTAGCACTCATTTGATTTTACATTCTATTAACAGACAGATGATGATACACGAAGCTTTTTATACTCAAGAACTAAACGCAAACGAGAATATTAGCACGCTTTACGAATAGAGATGTTACATTTTAAAAAAACTAGCCATATGCGAGACCTACCTGGCCTGAAAGCAATAATATTAGAAATTAAATCGAGAATCAAAGGCCAACGAGTACAAAAGGTACGCAGAAAAAATTAAAAAGTTTGATCCAAAACAAAATGAGATCAATCGGCATAAGCCTTGGCAGTTTAATTTAAGATGAACGCATTCATATATATAAAAAAAACCAAAAGTCGTAATGCATTAATTACGACTTTTGGTTTTGGGGGAAGGGCGAAGCTCTATAGTCTTCAGTAATGGATTGAACTGCTACGGTCTTTCCGGGCAGAACAACCTCTAAACTAAAACCTGAATTGTATTAGCAATCGAAAACCTTACACATTGGTGAGCCGGGGTGTGTATCGCAAATATCGTCAATCAGCTTGTCTTTATGACGATTGGCTGGATTGTCCAAGCCACCATTCTCCTTAGGGTCAAATTCATCAGGAGCATGCTTCTCGTTCGTGCTGTATGGAACTTTGTACTTTTCGTACTTATCTGTGATGTCAGTCATGTCCAAAATTCAGATAGCTTAATCTAACCAGCAGTTCTGCTCGAGTCATTAAATAAATATGCTGGTTAGCCCTACTAGCACCAACAAATACCGTTTGAGGATCAACACATGCAGCAACGAGGGTTGCCGTCACTAACGTGAAAGCCAAATGGAGGCCAAGGCCGGGGCAACGAGGACTCTGTTCCCACCTTGCATTGGTGAGCGCTTGTAGATGAATACCAATGTACCATTGCTTCACAGCAATCGATACCTGCCAACACCTCCGACAGGTTTGTAGTACGCACAGTTTTCACCCTCAATAACTGCGACTGAGGTTCCTGCACTGAAAATGCTTGAAGGTGCTTTCCAGTTCGCGAGGATCACGTGGGTGAAACCGACAATCGTGAGAGTGATGAAAAGCCAGTCTCTAACTGGCAAGCAGTAAAGAAGCCTTCTCTGCCACTTGCTTCAAAAAGTAGCGATGCGATGCCATCGACAAAAAGCAGACATAAGACCTCCTTCTAGTCATTCCAGGACTATATATATATGGACAAAAAGTCAGAAGATCTCATTCCCGCTCGTCCACATTAATCAATTTAAATTTACTTTATATAAAATAAGTTTAATTGCCTGAACAAAAGCATTTAATCTTACATAGTGAGTTAACATATCGCCATGAAATGGTTAGCGATTTTTATAGATTTCCATCTGGTCTGGGCAAACAGATAAAATGTAACCAGTTAACTGAGAAGTAATTCTATTTCGCTCTGAGTCTGAGGGTTCCATCGGAATGTCCTTATATTTCATCGAAGTTTGTTCTTCAAAAAGGGCAGCAATCTTATCCTCGTCTATTGAATAAAATTCGTTAACGCCCATTTTGCAGATACTTTTTGCTGTCCATTGAGCAATAATTGATTGCTGTTTTCTAGTCGTATTGCTCAAGACTCCTGGGCAATACACTACTAATGTTAAGAGCACTGCTAAAGCTCTCTTCATGCTATTACGCTCAAGGGAACACAATTGTAATACAGAGACGGAAAGCATTGCAATCACGAATCGTCTAAGCACATAGTACGGCCATGACATTAAGAAGACTAATCAACAGTACTGCTGTCAATAGAAGCAGTTTCAAGTTTTATGCTAGGACAGTCGCGGGATTTATTTGAAAAGTTATAATTAACGCTCGTGCATTACACATGCACTATATCAAAATTCTCGACAAATCTCATTTCAGACAACTAAATTGTATTAACTTTAGCAGGGGGGATAAATTCAATTAGCTCCAATTATTACCGCAATTATTAAATATTACTTATTCGTCTGTATGTCATGGCTTTGACCAGCATGACCCATATCGCCAAAACGAATCTTGCTTAAAAAACCAAAGAGTCATCAGTACCTAAGGCTATGCACCAACATAAACCAGAACGTGTCGGGTTTATGTGAGATGTACATCCGTACAGCAGCTTCCAAGGCTTTTGCGACAACATCCCAGATACGGATTTAAGTAGACACTTGCGGTTGCTTGAGCGATGCAACAACCATCGTCAGCCAACTGATTTGGTCGTGACGGTGATATCCGCCAAGGAACCGAACACGCGAAACCAATTAGCTAAAGTGGTACTGCCGATCGGGCATTAAGTTACCAGCAGGAGTTCAATGATTATTACCGCCATCCGTGCCAGTGCTGGATCTTGAGGACTATCGGATCCGCATCGACCTCGATCAAAGCTGGTATCGACCTAAGCCCGAAGACTTGCTGACCCCAGGAAACCAACACAAACTCGTCCTCAAACTGCTTGAACAGATCACTGGGCAAGTGCCTCCAGATCGATGGGGAACACCCCACAGGGCACGCCGGACTCTCTACAACATGCTGATTCAAGCCAACCCCGGCTCATATTCTGAACCGGAGCTGCAGGCGATTGATCAGTTGCTCTGGAGTGAAAAACAAAGCGAATCATCACGACAAAGCAGCAGAACTCTTCCCAAATTGGATCAAGAAAAGAACAAGACAAAGCTACAAATCTGGCGAGGTGATATCACCACCTTGGCGTGTGATGCCATCGTCAACGCCGCAAACAGTGCACTCTTGGGATGTTTTCGTCCAGACCATCCCTGTATCGATAACGCCATTCATGCCGCTGCCGGACCAAGACTGCGAGACGACTGCGCAGCAATCATGACTCTTCAAGGACATCCTGAACCAACCGGCTTCGCAAAAATCACCCGGGCGTACAACCTGCCTTCTCGCTACGTCTTGCACACCGTGGGCCCTATCCATCGCGGTGACGACGCGATCATTCAGGAAAGTAATGATCTTGCCAACGCATACCTTTCATGCCTCAACCTCGCAGAGAAAATTTCGACGATTAAGACTTTGGCATTTTGCTGCATCTCTACTGGAGTCTTTGGCTTCCCAGCGAGTCGCGCATGTCAAATCGCAATCAAAACTGTGGAACAATGGTTAATGAATCAACCCAACCATATCCATACAATTATATTCAATGTATTCAGCGTTCACGATGAAATGCTATATCAGCGAATGTTAGGCAACACGAACGATGGATGATCTAACAAATGATCCAAGGGTGATCGAAACTGCAGGAGCTATCTCGTCAGCAGAAACGTTGTTAATTGGTGCCGGGGCCGGCCTATCTGCAGCTGCAGGATATGACTTCACAAGCGAAGAAAAATTCGCCAGAGATTATCCGGCAATGCTGCAGTACGGACTCAGCCAAAAGATCCAGATGATGGCCAACTTTTCCGTTGGCGAAAACTTACTCTGGGGCTACTACCTACAAAACGTAGCGGAGACACGGTTTGATAATCAGAGATCACATCCGGGATACAAAGAACTCAAGCAACTGAGTGAATTTGTCAATGACTGGTTTGTTATAACAACAAACGTGGATGCGCTATTTGAACGCAATGGTTTTAATGTCGAACAGATTTATACACCCCAGGGAGATTATGGAGTCGGCCAATGCCGAGCACCCTGCACCAATACAACATGGTCGAGCAAGCCTTGGATTGACACACTGCTACCACAAGTAAATCGAACAACACAAATGCTCGACGATGCATTGTTGCCTCGCTGCCCTAACTGCGGAGGCAAAGTATTTTTCAATGTTCGATGCGCACATTGGTTTGTTGATGCACCATGGGAACCAGGAAGATTGGCATGGCAAAAGTGGCAACAAAAAACAATCAGGTCACGCGTCGTAGCAATCGATATTGGCTCAGGCTTCAACACACCGATGTGGGTGCGCTGGCCACTGGAAGAGATCACAACACGAAATCCAGCAAATAGATTGATACGCATTAACCGTGATCAACCAGAAGTACCGAAACAGATCAATAAGCAATCCATTCAATTCAGAGAAAGTCCAGAAGTAGTCCTAAGGGCAATTCTTAGACACCTCCCAAGGAATTTATCTAATCACAAATAGAGAAAGGTATCTTCGCTGAGCCAATATCATCTCTACTGCCTAGCAATAAAGCCAATAGATACATATTTTCTGGCAGGTGCTTATTCATAACTCAGCAGCAATTAAAATGTCGCCTAGAGGTGCAACATCGAGGAATGACCATTATCCCAATAGCCACATGATTCCTTACTAATCCAGGCGGCATGCAAATAAGTGATGCAATCTATAGGCGATAGCGACGAATCAAAAACTAGTTGATCGCTTATACTCAACAAGGCATCATCTTAAAAGACAACTATGGAATCTTATGGGAGTCATGATCATGAACGTGATCATGCCCATCAACAATTGCAGCTAGAACTGCAATAATTAATCCAAAACGGAAGCAATTAACGCCTCAAAAAAATCAAAAAAAGAGGACAAGATGGCCCAATCATAGCTATTTATGTCATTTTTGTGGGCCATATTGCGGGCTGGATGTATCAAACATCACCATTTGCGGGCCAAATGTATCAAGAGCAACCAAATTTCACGAGACAAGCAGGCGTTCATCAATCACCTCATACGTCAATGCATCAGACTACTTGATTCGAGAATAAGGATATATTGGTGAGGTGTTCATACTTTTCGAAGAAGACAACAGCGAACTATGAGCCCTTTTTGCTGATTTTTGGCTTTGCTTTAGGAACATATCTGGCTATCATTCGGAACAAACGTATTGCCACTAAAGCTCGTAAAAGGAAACTGACTACCAGTAAGACAAAATAAGACTTTCAGCGACTTGCTTTCTCAATTAAAAGTTGTCAACCGCACTTAACTGTTAACTGACTTAAAAGGCTGGCTAAGTAAAGTACCATCACTAAGAGCACAAAATTTCTTCTCTATACACTTACACATATCGGAACCAATTGAATGACTCTTACTTACTTGCTTAGCACGTGAATAGTGCTACTATCAATATAGATACCTTTCATCATTACATCAAAGCAATCATAAAATTTTTGCGAGAACTCAAGATCAACGGACGCACACTGCGCATGAACGTGATCAATAGTCCGATCAAATTGCTGCATTGAGAGGTATATCTCTCGTTCTTGGCTAATGACCATTTGAGGTATACTCAGGAGTAGCGGTAGAGCAATTAGAATAGTTTTCAAAGGCATGATGTGACTTTGCTGACCTTCACTTTGTCGATTGGCTAGTCGTTTCATCCGCCACGAAGTCGGCAAGCATCGACAATCCCCACATGCTGAAAAGAATTGGGAAGATGACAGGATCCATGTTTTTTAATCGGCCAATCTATTTCTAGACATTATGTTCGCCATGAACACAATTAGTTCATTTTACTTAATCAACAGAAATGCCTATCTGCGAGCTATTAGTAGGAATATTCCTAGATAAGGGTGAAAGGAAGTAATAAAGAAGAAACATAGTCAGAGTCTGCGATTAAGCAAGTTCCCGAAGCTGTTCCCTTTTTGGCCAATACGATCTAAACTCCGATTACCTACATACCAGACGTTTCGTCGAAATCAAGATTACGAAAAATTATTTATCGACCTGCGATGTCACTAGGCTGCTCTTGTCTAGGGATTACAGCATTTGTCCTGCCAGTCCTAAATCTCCATTTTTGATAATCAGATGCAATACTCGGAGCTGACTCAAAAATAATTCCAAAAGCCAAAATAAATTGTCCAAACTGCAAAGTTGGGTCTAATCTCCATCCCTGGAAGAACAAGATTCCGCCACAAATTGGCAAGAGAAAGAATCTCCCAGCAGCTTGCATTAAAACAGTAATTGTTTTAGCAATTACAGCAGGCGATGTGTCAGACCTACGTTGAAGGATAAAGAATATTTGTGCTATTGCTAGTGGTGCAGTCAAAACACCATAGAAAAACAAAATCAAACCAATAATTGAGGCCCAGTTAAGAGATGCATTAACCACCATTCGTTGTTGCAGGTACATCCTGTGTAGCCAAAAATAGCTCCAACATCAATCGCAATAAGCATTACGTACATACCCGGCGTTAAAGGGTTTGGTCGACGCATGAATGTCGTTCGGCATTTACTAGCCTTTCTCCCAACCAACCTGGAGCAAAGCCATGCAGGCGATCTTCAACGGAACTGTGCTGGCTGATAGCGATGACATCGTGATGGTGGACGGGAATCCTTATTTCCCTCGCGCTTCGATGGCGACGGATTTCTTTCGTGAGTCAAATCACACCACTGTCTGTGGATGGAAGGGCACGGCTCGCTACTGGGATGTGGTGGTTGGAGATCAGGCGATCAGCAACGCCGTATGGGCATACGACACTCCGAAACCCGACGCCGAGTCGATCCGTGAACGCTTTGCGTTTTACCGCGGCAAGGGTGTTGAGCTGCATTGACTCCTTTTACACGCCTGACGGTTAATTCAGATGCAGGCACTGGTCTTCGGTGTCAGATATGGCAACCAGAAGCACAGTGGCGGCATGAAGTGAAGAACTCGAGAAATAATGACATCGCCCTCGGCTCCATACGAAATACATACGATTAAACGGGCTTATAAATAATTAAGAATCTTTTTGTATAATCATATGTACAGTCTCAGGTATCTGCATTCAAAATGTAGTTCTTGTTGAAACATACCTTGTGAGGCGAGTCCTGAAAACCTATTGGAGAATACTAATCAGCGCGACGTTGAGCTTCGTACTCTTCTCAGGCTTGATTCCTTCAGCATGGTCATTGGCGGAATCAGCCCATGCCGGCGGAGCAAAACAAATCGCGCTATCAACAGAGCCATGGCAAAACAATTTCATCCCGATTGAGGAACAACCTTTTTACAACGAATTAGAGCGGCGTTACAACATCTGGATTGACAATCCGATCGGCGAAGTCGTTGGGAATTCTGCACAGGAAACCCTTTTAAACTTTTACGCAGTAATGGCGATTGTCGGCAACAGATCCAATGAAATCAGTCAGTCGTACAACGAGAGTCCTGGTCTTTTCTGGAACGAAGAAACCCAGCATGAAATCGAGCACATTGAGCACTTGTTCGAAGTGGCTGTCAAGGCATTGGATGCCACGCAATTCCCCGAAAGTGTCCGAACGCATCTTGCAGACGAATCGGCAATCGAAATCAAGCATCTGCTTGATTATATTTTCTACACCTCTATTGAGCCGATTAAGCTTTTCGAAGGTGAGGTAAAGCAAGATATTTCAACCAAATCACTCGACAAATCCTACATTTGGCGATTATCCGGTACGCCAATCTCTTTAACGAATCGACTGGTCACCAACGAGACAAGTTTCGGATATTTGTTCTCCACCGAAACCACGAAAAATGCGGGACAAATGTACAAGGAGATTTATCCAAGACTTGCAGAGATGACAGGCAGTAAATACAAAACGCCGACATTCTATGAAGACTTCATCCATACGCCGGGCCATCTCGTTCCGCCCAAATTGTACGTTGCCATTCCAAAATGGGGCCATAACTTCTTAGAAAAAGAAATCCTCGGTGGTAAAACCATTTTTCAAACAACATTTGGAATTATCGCTGTACTTATCTATGGCTTCGCACTCTATATTATCGGTACTTATAGTTTCAAAAAATTCGCAAAACTAGCTGGCAAAGAGAATCCCAATCCAACGGAGGTCATCTCCACTTACTGGAAGGTTAGTGCCGCCATTGCCCCGATAGTTGTACTAACAAAATCCGTAGAAATCTTTATTAATGAATATCTCAATTACACAGGGGTAACGCTAATAATTATAACTTTCCTGTTCGAAATAATTTATTTTAGCCTTCTTGTTCTTCTTACATACATCACTCTAGAAGCCATCGGGAGAAGCCTCAGGCATCGAATGCATCGCTTGGAGAACAAAAGCTCCAGCCAGATCTTGGCGCGTCGACGTCAAATCAGTTTGATTATGCCGGCATTCAGAACCATGGGCGTCGCTTCAGGAGTTGGACTTATGTACAAGCTGCTCTTGGGCCTCGGATTGTCACCCGGAGCCGTCCTGGCTTTGTCCGCGGTTCCAGGTCTAGCAATCGGCCTGGGCGCATCCAAACTCCTTGGAAACCTGTTTGCCGGACTCGCCATCCAGGCCGATCAACATCTCCGAATCGGTGAACTATGCCGCGTAGGTGACGCCACAGGATTTGTACGAAAAATCGGACTTCGTTCAATTGAAATTCAAACGCAGGACAGCCTCATTACCATCCCCAATGCCGCCGCAGATGAAAACACAATACAAAATTACAGTAAGCAATTGGGCAATGAGGAGTGCCAAGGACTTAGCTTAAGCATTGACATCACAGACAAACTGAGCACAGGGCAGATTAGTGAACTAATTCGCCTTACAAGAAACTATATAAGCAACCAGCAAGCCTTTGTCAAAAGCTTTGTCAGCATCAACCGCCAAGACTCTCAACTTGTACTAGATGTTTATTGCTTACTTCAGACAAAAAATTTAGACACTTGGGCCGAATACATAGAACTGAGAGAAGCAGTCTTAAAAAGAACACTTCAGTTCCTTTCACAAGTACGCTTAAGTCGTCAAATCCTCAGACTTGGACTAAGAACTCCAGCGGATCTTATTGAGAAATTCCCAAGTATTCTTAAGGGGGTTGTTCTAGAGGATCCGATGCTGGAATTTGATGGAGCGCACTTACGTATTTCCGATGATTGCTACAATTTCATTCTCTTATATGTCGCCAAACATGACACGTATGGCGGCTTTTTGCACGCCCTAGACCACTTAAATGAACGCATCATCAGAAAATACGAAGAACTATCACTTAAAATGCCTTATCCAACAACAAAGTTCATTACAACTGTTAACGAAAGTTAATAGCAAATCGCTATCTTCGACCTTTTAGTCATTAATAAATTCAACATGAGCATCTATGACGTAACGATGCACTTGAGTACGGTATAATCCCATGAATTCTTAACATCCGACGTTAGCTCACTGAGACCCCAACCTTCACCGATCATGCAAGGCACGTAAACCCGACGCTGCTTATGTTCACTAACTGTGGCGCGTTTTCTAGTCATGACATAAAAACCACCCAGGGCCTCGGGGAGTTCTTTTCGACACGATATTGCCCCCTTGATCCTTATGAATTGTTCGATTAAAACCTTTTTTCAAGCTTATATTCTCAGCTACATCATCATTAAAGGTAGCTTTACTACCATTAACCAAGTTCTGATTCACACCTTGATCTTGTTGAGCTTGTTTAAAGTGAAAGCCTGAACTGGTGTCATTGGCGAAGCCACCAACATCACCACTTGCTTCAAAGGTGCTTTTGGCCAACTCAAAGGGTAAGTACGGCGTAACTCAGGTTAGGCCGTGATCAAGCAAAATTAAAGCGGCTTGCATCACAACAACATCGCAGAGAAAAAGGCTTCTTCGACCTGCAATTACGAATTTGGATCTATATCCATATCAGCGATGATTAAGGGACAGCTGAATCAGCTCAAACTTTCTTAGAAATAGAGGAGGCTCGATCGGCATAGACGAACTGCCTTGCGTGCCGAATCAACCGATGCCTTGTTTGGCGTGATCAAACCTTGGGGAACCACAAGGTCATCATTGAGAACGAGGCGAACCCGCGCAGAGAACCAGGAGCCACCACCAGGAAGAGATGCACGGCAAATATGGTTTTGTTTGCTATCCATCTTGCGCTCAATCAACCAACCATCGACACGATCAATCGTTTGAAAGCTTTGAGCCAGCGCCGATGTTCCAATTAGGGACAGAAGTAGCAACAAGCGTTTCATCAACCCAGCTTGTCAGCATCAGTTATTGGTGGCGACGAACTCGGTGCCCAGATGGCTAGAAGCCAAAGCAATCGACGGCAAGACATTCGGCCTGGTTGAGGGCTGGGACCAGCTATCACTACCGCCGACAGTTTGCGGAAAGAGCCTTGGCGTCATGTTGCGCCATCTCCCTTACTGGCAGCAATTGATGAGTGTATACGAGGCCCGCGGTGAATGGTTACGGCCCTATTCATTCCGAGACACGTTCTCAGTTCGAGCCCACAGCTTCAACATCTCCGACACGAACATTGCTCAAGCGATGGGCAACACAGTGGAAGTGCATCACCGCTCCTAACGAACGTCAGAATGGAAGGCCGTTCGAAGTGCCTTCGCGGAGGCGAGCTGAGACACAGGCGGAGGGGGCATCTCCAGCCTGTTTCCAGAAGTGATCATCGGGGCCAAAAGGCCCCTTTTTGGCGAATAATCAGCTGTATGCCTTTGCGATAAGAGGTCCCGCCTGCTCGTCTGTCAGCACAGGGGTGACTTCCCAATCAAGGTACTCGGCCCATTCGGCAGCATGTTCATAGCAAGCATTCGCATTAGCGGCTTTGACCAGAATCCAACCTTCGACCGAACCAGGAGCATGAAATCTCTTCCAGGACCTGCACTCAGGGAAAGGTGCACCAGTCGCAATGAACTTCTTGGCAGCAATTTCGTGGTAACCGGTCTTGAAAGACCAGTGCATTAAAAAAGTCATTGGAATCGTTGAAGCATGTGGAGAATCTCACACGTCGGCAATTTCGTCTGCAACACCAAATGACGACACCGAACAGGCGTGGTCTTGCGTCTCAAGAAGAGTGTGAACTGAAGGTCGGCGCAAAACTATTTAAAAGCCGCCTGGCTCATCAGGCATTTCACCGCTCGGATAGACGGTCAATGCGTATTTGCCGTCAAGTACAAAGCGGATAAATCCCCCAAAGTCCTGCTTTCTGTATGTCTTGCCCTGCTCGGCCAACGGAAAGTTGAAACTCCCTCGCTCGCTGCTGATGAAGGCGTTGCCCTGGTGATCGGTGAAGTCGCAGGTGAAGTCCTCAGAGGGGGATGGCGGATCTAGGACCATCAGCTCGCACAGAGCACCCCTGACGTTGTCGGCGAAAGCAAAAGGTGGATACATCGGCTCGCTTACGGCGATCAATACTGCAGCGGTGGCAATGGTGGTGAGTGAGATGCGGATCATTGTTTTCTCTCGGCGCCTGCCGCTCGGTTAAATCCATTCTGTGCCTTGTCGTTAGGTCTATCTAACGAAGTACATCACTTGGTCAGCATTCACCCATCGCACGATTCCTCCGCCAGCTCAATCACGTTTCGCCTGAGAAACACACTGTCGATCCTCCACTGACACAGCCCCTGAAGACTTTCTTGTAAACCCTCAACATCCAATAACCGCTGACCACTCGGCATCTGCACATGCACGTGCTCATCAAGCCAGCCATCATTAATCAATTTGTACAGCTGTGAGTGGCTCTTATATCCAAGATGCCTTGCGGCCCCGCTAATTCACATTGATTGCATCTGCTCGTCCCTTACTATCTACTGTTTTAATTGATTCACGCCAAACAAATAATGAGCATTTAAACGACCTATGTGATTTTGCTTGATTAGGACACAACAGATCTAGAGACTTTGAACCTTGCCTTACGACGGGGTTGCAATAATCCTCATCAACCCCCAAGATTATCAAGGAGCAAAGTTATTTACTGTTTGCGCTTAGGGGATCTTTTGTATGTGAAGCATGGATACCTTGCGAACAAGACTGTAGAAGCATACATAGCCAAGACGAGAATGATACCTGGCAAAGGTTTAGCAAATAAACTGCTGATGATTAATACTGAGAAGAAAGCAACCGCTATCCCTATCACCAATTGTCCACGAATATATCTGCTGAATAATGGTGCTTTCCCCTCAGTTCTTGGGTTCCCTTTGTCATCAACATCGTACTTGATATGACTCCAGGCACGCTTCATTAGCTCGTACCCCCGAGCCCTGCTGATCCCCCACTCCTTTCTGGCAAAAGCAAGACATTCGGTATTTGGAGTGCCCGCAAGGATCATTCCCTGTACAGCATCGATGCGATTGCAGGTCTCTGATGCTGTTGCTCTTGCCATGGCCTTCAGCCTCCGTTGCGATGAAGCGCCGTCTCGTTTACAGCCAAGATTTGCTTGGCTCATCCTAGCGAGCGGCTTAATCTCCCTGCATCACCCAACGCCCCGTGTCGACCGCCCACATGCCGATTCCGATTTTTATCGGCTACGACCCGCGTGAGCGCGCTGCCACCAACGTCCTGATCGATAGCTTGTATCAGCACAGCAGTGTCCCGCTGGCAATTACGCCCATGGTGACAACTCAGTTGGAAAACCAGGGGTTGTTCCATCGTGAATGGGATCCCAAACAGAGCACCGCGTTTTCTTTCACGCGTTTCCTGGTGCCTTATTTGATGGAGTATCAGGGCTGGGCATTATTCATGGATTGCGACATGCTCTGTCGCGCAGACATCAAGGCGTTGTGGGATCAGCGCGATGATCGCTATGGCGCAATGTGTGTCCAACACAAGCATGTTCCTGGCGAAACGGTGAAGTTCCTTGACGAAGTGCAGAGCGCTTATCCGAAAAAGAATTGGAGTTCATTGATGTTGCTGAACTGCAGCCGCTGTACGAACCTCACCGTTAATTACGTCAATACGGCTTCCGGTTTGGAGCTGCATCGTTTCCATTGGCTGGACGGTGATCATGAGATCGGCGCTATTCAGGGGGGATGGAATTACCTGGTGGATGTGCAGAGCCTCCCGGGACAAGAGGAGACAGCGCCGATGTTGCATTGGACCCTCGGTGGCCCTTGGTTTCGGGAACAACGCAAAATGGGAGGCCCTTTAGCAGCTCAATGGTTTGCTGCCTGTGATGATGCAATAAGGCTTTGGGATTGACGGTAATTTTGATGATCCAGTTGTCCAAGCCAGGGAGCAAGCCATTTCCGCTGAGATCTGGTGGAATCAATGGATTGGTTAATTTGATTTATAGGTTGCCAGAGACTACCTTCGATAATTGCTGTGAACAATATTTTCTCTCCTCATAATGATATACATTTGATTGACTAGCGAGCTGCTCTAGTTGATTGCTTCTTTGAGCAGCAATGTTGGGTGATGAATCTAGAATAACTGCTTATTTTTTTTAAAATATTTTTCAAGCTCTAGTGCTGCCAGCTTCATCTCCTCATCCCAATTCCCTCTATTTTTTTGGCGGAATAGTCGCACAGAGGGATACCAAAATGATGTGTATCCATGTAATCCCCATCGCCAGTGTGGTGTTTTTGGCAAGAAAATCCAGGCAGTTATTCCCATGCTTCCAGCAATATGCGCAACTGTTGTTTCAGTTGTCATCACCAAGTCGCAATTAGCGATAATTGCTGCGTACTCAAGAAGGTCATCTGGATCATTAGAATCTGCGATCTTATTGATTTTATCTTGTAGTCTCAGCATACCACTACGAGACCATATTTTATTGAGATCTGAGCTTTGGCTACCTCTTTGTAGAGACAATAATGTTGCTTGAGATTTGTTATCAATTCTCGTGAAGTGATCGATAGGTATGTCGCGAGCTTCCTTAAGCCTATCTTTCCGATTGCCTTTCCAGTTTATGCCGATAATTGGTCGCTTATTGCCTGAAAGTTCTCTTGCCCAATTTTCAATGGATTCGTCTGTTGCTTTTATGTATGGCTCGGCAAAGAGGGGATTCTCTGGGCAAACTCCCAGAAGCCTGGGAATCGATAGAAGTGGCATCCACTGCCCTTCAGTAATTTGCTTGGCTTCTTGCTTGTTTAGCGGTGAGAGATCAATCCCTGAAGCTTTTATTAGACTATGAAGCTTGGGCTCAACGCAAAGTCGAATTGTTATTCCCTTAGCTCGTAGAACTTTGATATAACGTAAAAATTGTATGGCGTCTCCAATGCCCTGTTCGCAGACAATAAGCAATTGCTTGGCTTGATCGAAGTTTTCTCTGTCCCATTTATCCAATTCAGGGATCATATAAGGAGAGAATTGTTTGGATTCAAGCCGATATTCATAATATTCCCAGCCGTTCTTATAGTTGCCGATCAGAAGAGTAGTCAGCGACAAATTCCAGTAGGCATTTGGACATCTTGGTTTGAGCTTCAGAGCGCTATTGTACGAGGTTATAGCATGATCAAATTCGCCAAGTTCATGATATATAGAGCCCAGATTTGTAAGGGAATCAGGATTATCAGGTTTGAGCTCTAGGGATTTGAGAGTGGACGCAAGAGCCTGGTCAAGGTTTCCGAAATCTTTGTATATGCCGCCCAGGTTCATGTGGGCAGTGGGGTTATCAGGCTTGAGCTCTAGGGATTTAAGGGTATAAGCAAGAGCATGATCAAGGTTTCCGATCTCTTGGTAAATGCAGCCCAGGTTCATGTGAGCAGTGGGATTATCAGGTTTGAGCTCTAAGGATTTGAGAGTGGAAGCAAGAGCGTGATCAAGCTTGCGGAGATCTTTGTAAATCCAGCCCAGATTCATGTGGGCAGTGGGATTATCATGTTTGAGCTCTAGGGATTTGAGAGTGTAGGCAAGAGCATGATTTAGGTTACCGAGATCCTGGTAGATGCTGCCCAGATTCATGAGGGCATAAGGATTATCAGGTT
>QCVM01000039.1:0-18055 GCA_003210375.1 Synechococcus sp. AG-686-B21
TCGGCTGACCGCTTCTCCAAAAAGGCATAAGCCAATCGGGAGCAGTAATACTCCCAGTTGAGCATTGATATACCAGCGGATCGGTGAGGGGCTCATGCCTGAGCGCACACCCAGTTCACCAATGTGCGTACCCCGTAACCGGTGGCGCCCGCGGGATTCACCCCTTTGCCTTTATCGCTCCACACGGGGCCAGCAATATCAATGTGGGCCCAAGCCGTGTCTTGGCTCACGAATTCCTTGAGGAAGAGGGCTGCGGTGATGGATCCACCGGGTCTGGGTCCGGTGTTTTTCATGTCAGCCAAAAGTGACTTCAGTCCTTTTTTGTAGGACTGGCGGAGTGGCATGCGCCAGAGGCCTTCGCCTCCAGCATCCGCAGCGGTGTCGAGGGCTTCAGCTAACGCATCGTTGTTGGACCAAAACCCTGCCATTTCATCGCCAAGAGCCACGACGCAGGCCCCAGTCAGGGTGGCTAAATCGACCACGACATCGGGTTTTTGCTCGCAGGCATAGAGCAGCGCGTCGGCGAGGGTCAGCCGCCCTTCCGCATCCGTGTTGTTGATCTCGATCGTGGTGCCATTGGCGGCCGTCACGATGTCGCCGGGGTGAACGGCCGAGCCATTCACCATGTTTTCGCAGGACGCCACCACCATGTGTACCTCCACTCCGGCGGGCTTCAGTTCTCCGATGGAACGCATCGCCCCGAGCACGGATGCACTTCCGCCCATATCGAATTTCATCATGTCGATCTGAGCGCCCCCCACCTTGAGGTTGTAGCCGCCGGAATCAAAGGTGAGGCCTTTACCGACGAGGGCGAGGCGCCGCTTTACCGCTCCTTCTGGTCGATAAATCAGGTGAATGAATTTGGGTGGAAGATCCGAGCCCTGGCTTACCGCTAGAAAAGCGCCCATGCCACGGGCTTCACAGTCGGCTCGTTCAAGGATGGTGAGTTCCATTCCGTAGTCGCGTGCCAAAGCAGCAGCGGTTTCCGCTAAGGCTGCTGGGGTGACGTAGTTCGGTGGAGCCGCCACGAGTTCGCGGGCTAACTCAACACCGGCGCACGTGGCATTGACGGGTTCGAGGCCTGCGGCGGCAGAGGCTGGTAAGCCAATCAACTCAAGGGCGGTGGGGAGGCGGCGCTGTTCAGGGTCCTTCTGGAAGCGTTGATCGGCGTACAGCGAGAGACGAACGGCCTCGGCGCTGATGCGGGCGGCATGGTCTGGGTGGTGCGAATCCCAGGCCAGCTGAAGGCCTAAGCAACCGTTGCAGCCAATCGAGGCCTGAGCACCGGTCGCCGCCGCAGCCCGTAGGCCGTCGAGGTCGATGGCATCAGCATCCCCAAGGCCAATCAGCACAAGACGCTGGGGGTTGGCATTAGCCAGTGGGTTGAGCACTAGTTTTTGGCCAGTTTTGCCTTCGAAGGCCTGCTGGCTGAGGGCTGTGCTCACGCCTGGGAATCGACTCTCCAGATGCGCTGCCGTGGTGGACGGCTCTCCCTTCGGTAGCCCGACGACCAACACATCGCCGCTCCACTCCTTGAGGTTGGTGGATGAGATGGAGAGCCGCATGGGCTGACGCAGGTTCAAACCACGAGCGTAGCGATGCCTCAGGACAACTAGAGATCAACCATGAATGGTGTGAGCGACAACGGTTGTTGTCTGCTACGGAGTGGGAATTAGTGAACGGTGCCGCCTTCCGTTCAATACCCAGGCGAGGAGTCACAGAAAACGTCTAAATACCAAAAAGGCTGCCTTCCACAGCAGCCTCCCTCTAATGGCTTGAAAGACCCCCTCCCACAGGCGTCTTTCGATTGAGTGTCCCATCCATGGGAAACTACATAGAGTGTAACCTTTTCGTGAAGCTATGTAAAGGGTTGTGCGGGAAAGTGGCTGAACCCCTGTTGCGACTGGCAGGCGCTTTAAAAGTTGTTGATCAAGCGTTTAACTTTTGCTGTTTATCCAAATATTGGAGACAGGAGAAAGTGAAAGACAATGAACGATAAAACGCCTAATGCGATGGTCGGAAGTGTGAAACCCATTCAATCTTCTCTGCTGCTGCGTCACTTTATAGCCTCAATATTGGCATTCGGCATCAGCAAGCACACAAAAGTTCTTTAGAGTAATTGTGCTTACCGGGCATTACTACCGTGCTTGGCATGCATTGGGTCGCAATGTTGTCGACATAAGCGCTAACAATCGTTGTATCTGCTCCCCTGTTTTAGGCAACTTAAGAAGCAAGGCACTGCTGCGACAGGGATTTGAGATTTTGCTGAATCCCCCGATTGGGGGATGTGGTTATGGCTAATTAAGTGAAGGTGGATACATCAGCCACAGAGTCAATGGTCCCTTCCGATGTCGAAGCTGTTATCGCGACTAGTTCGACAAGGCTGGCTGCCTGTTCCGCATTAGATAGACCCAGGAACCCAGGCAAGAGCTTTCTTTGGTTTGAAGAATTCGCCATCCTTCATCCGCCCTATGGGTTAACGCCAGTGGATAGCGGCATGAACTAGATGCAGTTTGGCGTTAAAGGATTTGAACTAAGCAGAATCCAGATACATTCGGCACGGCCAGATGTGATTGATAGGCGGGTGCCACCTCTGGAAAATCTTGTGTCGCTCATTTAAATGGGCCTATCCGTTTCTGAAACTTGTGATGCAGAAACTCCCAAGTGGCCCAGAGGGTTTCGCCAATAACAAGCCAGTCGAACATCGCGTTGAGAATGACCTCCGCTGCGACTACGAGCATTCCAACGAGGGTGGTTTTGGTCGGATGTTTGTTCCAGTCGTCACCCATGAAGAGAGCATCGCTTTTGAAACGCTTAAAGCAGGGGAGACTGTCCTCATTGCCCGTAGCGAAACTATTCAGCGGCGTGACGTCCTCCGTTGAAAGGAGCGGCTGCAGATAACAGGGTTGGCCCACAAAGTAGGCGGCCATATTGCAGTAGGGCGCTACCAAAATTCACTGTTGAACAGGTCTGGTGGTGGTTCATTAGTTCCTCTTCTTATAAGGCTCTACTGTCGGGGGACGCTTTCTTCCATTCGTTTTTAAGCAAAGTTGTCCATAGGGTCTTTGCCTCTTTGGGGCTGACGTAATGACGGATCCCCGGCAGCAGCACCCCATTGGCCAGCAGCGCACCAGAGCTAAAGCCTTTGTTAGATATCAAGAAGATTTGACGGCGCTGCCGCTTGTTCAGGGAGGTAGCTCGCCAACCTCAGTTGTTTTAACCAGGCATTTTTGGCTTTTGCGATTTAGCTACTGCAGGGGTTCTTAGCCTTAGGTTTCAACGGTGAACGGTGTGGCCCAGCGCTGTCGAGTTTCCTTGTTGAAGGGTGGATTCCAGTGTTGGATCAGCTGTTGTTCGAGCCTGCGGCGAGCCCGAGTGTCTGTCGGAACATCCGTGTAGAAGCGAATGCTGAGTTGATGGGCCATTTTGCAGCGTTGAAGGGCTTCGCCATAGACGGCGAGATAGGCCTTGCAGTCGTGCTCACCCTTCCAGCGTCGATCAGCGGCTTTGGTTTCCCCCACATAAAGAAGCAGTGGATGTTCAAGGTGGGGAGGACGATCCAGCACGAGATAAATGGCGGCTCCGCGATGGGGACTGTCAGCCCAACGCCAGAAGCTCAACGGGAGTGGGGTGAGCGCTAAAGGATTGATGGCATTGGCGGCATTACAACTGGACTCTCCGAATAAATCGACTTGTCCGGCGTAATAAACTTCGCGGCGAAAGCGTGGTGACTGAAAGTCGTGGAGTCGTTGCTGCCAGGCCTGCAACTGATCTGGTGTAATAGGCAAATTAGGTTTGGGTGTTGACGCCAGCGGAGCGCTCGTAAATAGATCACCTTGCATGTCTTCAACCGCGTGGCGGGAGGGACGGGCCGGCACTTCGCTGGCGGAAGGACACGCGACCGATCAAGCCTTCCACGGTGCTGGCTGGTAAGCAGAGCCGTTCTTGTAGGTCGGCTAAATCGCGGAACCCACGCAAGCGTCGCTCCCGCAGCAGCCCATGGATGCGTTGCTCTGGCCAGGCCAGGGTCGTGAGTTCTCCGGAACTAGCGTTGTTGAGATCGATGCATGTGTCCACCGGTTGGAGCGGCGCATCGCCGTACCAGTGGAAAAGCAGATGGGGAGCCCAGAGTTGGGCGAGATCGTTCGGAAGGTCGAGGAGGCGAAACAGGTCGTCGGCGGCAGCGAACTGAACACCTCCGCGCTGCAGTCGCATAAGCAGATCTGCCATGTCGTCGGTGCAGCCCGGCAGCTCTCGCCATTGCTCCCGGCTACCGCGGTTCACGTCCAAGAACCTGTTGGTCGGAAGGGCCGGTTCGGTGCTTTGAAGCGAACTATTTGACGATGCAGAAGACCGTTCAGGGGGCAGTTGCCCGGTGGCCTGCAGCACACGTCTGGCCAGCGGATCTAACCAGTGGCTGCGGGGCATTTGGCACAGCGAAGGTGGGCGAACCTTAACGACATGCCCTGTCGGTTGCTACTAAAAGTCTTTCACTGTCGTTTCACAGGCCCCCTGCTCGTCGATGTATCGCTTTGTTAGGTCTTTAAAGCCAGGGCTGTTGTTCACCGTGCGACGGTCTTTGAGGAAACTAAAGCTGCGTGTTCTGATCTCACGCATGAGTGGTACCTGAACGGTGAGGTTCAATCGGAAAAATGGTGGTCACTTCCGGAATGGTGTCCATAGGGTGAACCCGCACTGCCAATGGCGACAGGAAGTCTGCAGAATTTCCGTTAACGAACGACATTTCGAAGCGATGGCCTTCTTCGATTCCGACATCGTCCAAGACGAGGCCAAGCGCCTGTTTGGGGATTACCAACAGTTAATGCAGTTAGGTAGTGAGTACGGCAAGTTTGATCGCGAAGGCAAGAAGAAATTCATTGAAACGATGGAGGAGCTGATGGGGCGCTACCGCGTCTTCATGAAGCGGTTCGAGCTGTCGGAAGATTTCCAGGCCAAGCTCACGGTGGAGCAGCTCCGCAGCCAGTTAGGACAGTTCGGCATCACACCTGAGCAGATGTTTGAACAGATGAACACCACTTTGGAACGGATGAAAGCTCAAATTGAGCCGCCGGCTTCGGGCTGAAGTAGCACTCGTACGATCTCCTCATAGCTTCCCCATTCCCCTCCCCATGCCGGAGACCAGTCCGTCGTTGCCGTCATGGCTGAATCGCGGCATGGCCGACTTGTTTCCTGCAGGTGATCTCAGCGATGTGGATCAATCACTGGCAGCTCGGTTGGCGGCAGCTGAGGCGAAGGGGCGTCCTTTGCGGGTGAAGCTGGGCATCGACCCCACGGGTAGCAACATCCACCTGGGGCACAGCATTTTGTTCCGCAAGTTGCGGGCCTTTCAGGATGCTGGCCACATTGCGGTGTTGATCATTGGGGATTTCACGGCTCGGATTGGTGATCCCACAGGGAAGAGCGCGACGCGGGTGCAATTGAGCAAAAATGACGTGGCGGTGAATGCGTCCACTTACTTGCGCCAACTCGGGCAAGACCAGCCCAAGGAAACGGCGTTGCTCGATTTTGAGACCCCTGGTCGGCTGGAGGTTCGATACAACAGCGAATGGTTGGAAGGCATGGACCTTCCTGCGGTTATCGGATTGCTGGGCACCGGAACCGTGGGTCAGATGCTGGCGAAAGAGGATTTTTTCAATCGCTACAGCAGTGGCACTCCCATTGCCCTGCACGAGTTTCTGTATCCCCTCCTTCAGGGGTACGACTCGGTGGCGGTCAACGCCGATGTGGAACTCGGAGGAACCGATCAAAAGTTCAATGTGGCCATGGGCCGTGACTTGCAGCGGCACTTTGGCCGCGGCACCCAGTTCGGTTTGTTGTTGCCGATCCTGGTCGGCCTCGATGGAACGCAAAAAATGAGCAAAACCCTCGGCAACACCGTGGGTCTCGAAGAAGATCCCCTGTCGATGTATTCCAAGCTCGAGAAAGTGGGCGATGCGGCGATCAACGACTACCTGACGTTGCTCACCGACCTCAATGTGGAGGCGTTGCCGGAGAATCCGCGGGAGAAGCAGAAGGCGATGGCACTGGCGGTGACCGCAACGCGCCATGGCAGGGATGCCGCTGAAAAGGCCCAGCTCGATGCCGCCAGCCTGGTGGGCGGTTCAGGAGATGCATCCGCAGATGTGCCTGAAGCCTCGTTGCTTGCGGTGAATTTTCCAGCCAAGGCCTTCTACTTAATGAGTGCCGTTGGTATTTGCGCCAGCAGCAGCGAAGCGCGGCGCCAAATCAAAGGTGGTGCTGCCAGGCTGGACGGCGAAAAAATCACCGATCCCAATCAGGAATTCGCCTCCGCTGCGGATCTCGACGGCAAGGTGCTGCAGCTCGGCAAGAAGACCTTTCGGCGCTTGACGGCATAACTCGTGGCCGTTGGGTTCATCAAAACAGCTCTGGATCGCGACAATCTTTTGGACGATCTGTTGGATGATCTTGGCCAGGCTTGGTTGGTGCTCCCGAATCCATGAAGGCCCGTTTTGTTCTCCAGGCTCAGGCCGGCTTGGCGGAAGGCCCCCATTGGTGGGCCGAGAAAGGGGTTCTTCTCTGGGTGGATATCGAAGCCTCACGGGTGGGCTTATTTGATCCGGTGACGGGTCTCAATCGTTTTTTGGTTGTGCCGTCCCACGTTGGGGCGGTTGTTCCCATGTCGGATGGCGAGTTGTTGGTGGCCACAGCTCAGGGGTTTGTGCGCTTGCACCCCGACAGTGGCGTTGTGTCTTCACTGCAGGATCCAGAACACGACCGACCCGGCAATCGTTTCAACGATGGCAAGTGTGATCCTTGGGGGCGGTTTTGGGCTGGCAGCATGGCCTACGACTTTGCGGCTGGTGCGGGCTCCCTTTGGCGGGTCAATGCTGATTTCAGCTGCGTTCGTCAACGGCAGGGGCTGACGATTTCCAATGGCCTTGCTTGGGACCAAGACCGTGGGACGCTCTATTTCATTGACTCGCCAACACGGCAGGTTCTGGCCTTTCCGCTCACGCCCTCTGGTGACTTATTGGGTGAAGCCACACCGTGCATCACCATTCCAAAGGCTTGGGATGCTCTACCGGATGGCATGTGCATCGATGCGGAGGGCAAACTTTGGATCGCCCTGTTTGGTGGAGGGGCGGTGACGCGTTGGGATCCAGTCAGCGGTTTACTGCTCGAACGGTTGGAGTTGCCCTGTCGTCAGGTCACCTCCTGTTGTTTTGGTGGTACCAATTTGGATCAGTTGTTTGTGACCACCGCGAGACAGGAGATGGATGCTGCTGCAATCAAGGCTGAGCCCTTGGCGGGTGGTTTGTTTCAAGCCGAGGTGGGTGTGAAGGGGTTAGCGGCCGCTTGTTTTCAAGTGGCGGTTTGATCCGAGCGGTTGCGCATGACCCATCACGATGAGGGTCGTGCAGAGACGGCGTATGACTTGCTCTTTCTCGGCTGAATCAGCGGAACGGATCATCGTGGCCCTCGACGGCATGGCCCCTGATCAAGCGCTTGCTTTCAGTGCCCAGGTGGAAGGTCTTCGCTGGGTAAAGGTGGGCCTGGAGCTGTTTGTGCAAGCGGGGCCGGAGGTGGTGGCTCAATTGCGGGAGCAGGGCTTGCGGGTGTTTCTCGATCTCAAATTTCACGACATCCCGGCCACGATGGCCGGTGCCTGCCGGCGGGCGGCCGCTCTAGGGGCTGAGCTGATCACGGTGCATGCCTGTGCCGGTAGCGAAGCACTACAGGCGGCTCAGTCCGCGGCAGTGGAGGGGGCCGAAAGCACCGGGCAGCAATCGCCAACTCTGCTGGCGGTGACGGTGCTCACCAGTTGGGAGGAGCAGCGGCTGCAACGGGAACTCGCTATCAACCAAGGCATTGTCGCGCGGGTGTCGGCCTTGGCCCAGCTGTCGGCCACTGCCTGTATCAGTGGATGTGTGTGTTCGCCTTGGGAGGCCGCGGCATTACGGGCTCAGCAGCCCGAGCCGTTTGCGTTGGTAACACCCGGGATTCGCCCCAGAGGCGCTGCGGTGGGTGATCAAGCGCGGGTGATGGGCCCTGCCGAGGCGATTGCTGCAGGTGCCAGCCAGCTGGTGATCGGGCGGCCGATCACCAAGGCTGAAGATCCAAGTGCGGCTTTCGCGAAGTGTTGCGCTGAGCTTGAGCGCCTTGAGTGAGGTTTGGTTCGATGATCAAAGGGGGATTGTGAGACGCTTGCTTCTGCTTTGATCACTTTTCTGGCAGATCGCTTGGTTTGGCTCGAGCTGTCGATCGCTCATTTCTGAGCGATCGACAGCTGTTCACCTTGCTTTCGCTCCGATCCGAGGTTCGGTGCCGGCGATCAAGCGTTTGATGTTGCTGCGATGGCGCCATAGCACCATTACGCTGGCCACAACCGAAACGCTGATGCTGGCTCCATTGGCGCAAGCCAGCACCATCAGCACCGGTAGGCCGATGGCGGCCACCACGCTGGAGAGCGACACGATCCGGCTGATGCTGATCACAGCCATAAACAACCCGAAGCAAGCCAAACCCACAGGCCAGGCCAGACCAAGGAACATTCCCAGACCCGTGGCAACGGCTTTGCCGCCTTTCCAACCCAGCCATACCGGCCAGATGTGACCGGCCAGAGCCGCCAGTCCCGCCAGCACCTGAACCCAGTCGTTCAGGCCAAAGCTTTTAGCCAGCAGCACCGCCAACGCCCCCTTGCCCACATCGAGCAGGAACACCACCAGAGCAGGGGCTTTGCCCACATTGCGCAGCACATTGGTGGCACCGGTACTGCCTGAGCCGCACTGGCGCAGGTCAATCCCCTTGAGCCAGCGCCCGGCGAGGTAGCCGTTGGGCATCGAGCCCAGCAGATAGCCAAGCGCTAGAAGCAACAGTGAAGAGAGCAGCATCAGAGCAGGTCGTCGTCGAGCCGTTCGTTTGGGCCAGCGGCAAACGCCAACCAGAGCGGAAACTGAAGCACGGGAATCGCCACCTCGCGCTCGGCGGTGTCGATCAAGATCAGTGGCACTTCGCCGCGCTCCTCCAATCGATCGGCCCTTTCCACCAGGGCTTCCGACCGTTCAAACAACACGATTCCGCTGCTCGGCCCGAAGTCTTCTCGGCCCAAGCCGAGGGCATCCTGCAGGCCGCGTCGCCATTCGCCCAGCCGTTCGGGCGCCCCCGCCAACACCAAACATTGGAATTGGGCGCCGTAGAGCTCGCCGATGATCGCGATCAAGCCGGCGCTCACCATGATGTTGCGGGGACGGCTGCCCCTGCTGGGCTGAGCGCCACGGCCGCCTTGGTTGAAGAACCAGTCTTCGAGTAGGGCTGTGTCCCTGGCGTCGATGCTGCGGCGCAGCGTCCAAGGATCGGCATACACATCGGGCTGTTGGAGGAACCGTTGCAGGGCAGTGCGAATCAGCTCTTCATCGGGACGAAAGGTGTCCGATACGGCCATGGCTGGGGCGGTATCAACCGCGTTCTGCCCCTCCAATCCCTGTTGGCCTGATGCTTGTTGATCGAGTGGTGATGGCTGTACCACCATCGGCTGCACCACCAAATCCAGGCTCTCCACCGATTGCACTAGGTCTTGCAGTGCTCCACCCAGGTACTCCTGGAAGCCCTTCACCCGCCGTGCGATCGCATCCGACTGACCGGCAAATGAAGTTTTGAGTTCGGCGTCGAGCTGTTGTTTGCGGGTGGTCAGCAGCGTGATCTCTGCGGACAATTCATCGCGGCGGGATTGCAGATCTTTTAAAGCCAGCTCCAACACGGGGTTGTCGGGGGCTGGAGAAGGATCACTTTCAGGAGCTTGATCCTTAGTAAGAGCAATCTCACTTGCAGCCTCGGCTGCAGACCCGTTGGCATCCTGATCGTTCTCGTTGTTCATCGCCTCGAGCTCTTGGTTGTCCATCGATCGACGCGAGCTATCCCAACTATTGCAACTAACCCTGCAGCCCCTGCAAGGTCAAAACGTCACCAAATCTAATGGCGTGCAATATAGTTACGAATTGGTCGCGAATTAGTGGTGATATCGTGCGAATCTAGGATTCGTTTTGCGCTTTCTGTTGGGTCGTTTCGAGTGCGCCAACCCGTTGTTCCAGCTGTGCGCGTAATTCGCTTGGGCTGAACAGGATTGGCAGAAAGTGAATGCTTTTGGTTTCCCGAAAGAAGAAGAGGCCCGGCAGCCAGGGGGCAAACAGGCGCCAGGCCAGCCAGTGCTCATAGGGGAAGCGGCGCAGCTCGCGGCCGTTTTGCCACACGATCAGCGCGCGTTCTTCAAATTCCAGTCGCAAGCTGGCGGTTTGGATGAGCAGGAACAGACCAAACAGCACCACCACCAGCGTCGGCCAGGGATGCCCAGGCAAAGGGAGCAACGCTGCTCCAAGGCCCACCACCAGCAAGGGCAGGCGGGGGTCGGGACTCAAGATCACGTTGGGCAATGGGTTCGTCATACGCCGAACAGCACTTGGGTTAGCACCACATCCATGATGCAAACCAAAATTAGGATCATCACCACTGCACCTGTTGTGCTGGTGCCCACTTCCTTGGGTCCCCCTTTGGTCGTCAGCCCCCAGCCACAGGAAATCGTGGCAATGATCAATCCGAACACCAGCGCTTTCACCAGCATGAACAACAGGTCTTCTGGATGCATCCAGGTGCGCACTGAGGTCCAGAACACTGTTGGTGGGATGTTGTAGAGCGCGGTGCTGGTGATCTGCCCCGACCAGATCGCGACGAAAAAAAAGAAAAAGCACTGCAGTGGTGCCATCACCACCAAGGCGATCAGCCGTGGCACCACCAGGTATTCCACTGGATCGGTGCGTAGCATCGTGATGGCATCAATTTGTTCAGTCACCTTCATCGTGCCCAGCTGCGCGGCATAGGCGGTGGCGACTTTCCCCGCAAGCAAGCAGGCCGTTAAAAGGGGTGCGATTTCACGGGCCAGTCCGATCGCGAGGATGCCGCCCACCGTGGACCCTGCCCCTTGCCGGGTGAGCTCTGCGGCCACTTGAATATTGAAGACTGATCCTGCAGCGATCGAAATGATCAAGACGATCAGCAAGCTGCCCGGGCCGGCTTCCATCAACTGATCGGAGAGATCCACTGTGTTGATACGGCCGCGCATCGTTGCCGTAATGGCTTGGCCACCGATCAATAGGCTCGAGCCCAAACGTCTTAGCGAACGCGGAGTGTTCATCCAGCGGAGCTCTTGATATGGGCATGGCGATCAGGCCAGCCTCGCATTACTCCAAGGCCCATCAGCACAAGAATGGCGGGAATCAAGCCCATGCAAAGTCTGATAGCGAGAAGGGCTGTGTCGGGCTGCTCAATGAAATTCAGAGCCCCATCACAGTTGGTGGTGGAGATGTATCCAGTGAGTGATAACAGCACGCCGAACACGCTCATGCTCAGGCCGATCACTAATTTTTGGCCAAACACCATCCAGGCTGTGTAGAGCCCGGCGGGGTGGGTTGGATCGGCGTCGATCGCGTCCGGTAGGAGCGACCAGGGTATGAGGTAGGCCGTTGCTGCCCCCAAGCCCACCAGCATGAATAACGCCATGATTGGTAGGTAAGCGGTGAAGCTGCTGCCTGCTTCCACCGGTTTCAGCAGCATCGATAACAGGCACGCCACAATCCAAATGCTGGCCCCCCAGCCAAGGGCTTTGATCCGCCCATAGCGATTGGAGAGCAGGCTCCACAGTTGAAGCCCCACCAGTGCGGGAATGTTGAACGCCAACAGCATCAACGTTGAAATGCCGGCGGGAACGTGCAGCACTTGTACCAACCAGATCAGGGCCACCACCTGCATCAGCTGAAGCCCAAACCACAACAGGAGATACAGGCCCAACACCTTGATAAATCGAGGGTTGGTTCCGATCCGTCGAAATTGCTGAAGAGGAGCCTCATTGTTGCCGCTGGGGCGCTGGGCCTGTTTCGCGAAAGGCGCTAAGCCCCAACAGCACAACAGCGTTGTTATGGCGGCAATAGTTCCCGCGATTTGGCCCATCAGGATGTAGCCACCGCCTCCTTCCCTCAACACAAGAAAAGCCACCACAAGCCCCATGGTTCCGGCCAAGATCGACCCAGTGAACCGGGCTGCGTTTAAGCGCGTGCGAATGGCTGTATCGGTTGTGAGCTCAGTGGACAGTGCTGCGTAGGGCAGATTCACGCCGGTGTAGGCGGTCATCAGCAGGATGGCCATCACCACGTAATAGATCGTGCGTTGCAGGATGGTTCCTTCCGGCACCCACCACATCGCTGCCAGGCTGATCCCCAAAGGCAGGGATGCGCCAAGCATCCAAGGCAGTCGTGGTCCCCATCGGCTTTGGGTGTGATCACTCATCCAGCCAATCAGGGGATCGTTCAACGCATCCCAAACCTTGATCACGGTGAGCAGTGAACCCGCGATGAAGGCGGGCAAACCCGCTGCGCAGGTGAAGAAAGGAAATAAATAGAACCCCAAGAGTGTGGCGGCCAAGCCAGTGCCTGCATCTCCGAAGCCATAAGCCACCATCAGGCGGCTACGGGATCCACCCAGCGGGGCGTCTGACGTTGTCAAGCGAAGAAAGGGGTCGGGCGGACAGTCATAATGAATTGGTACTGACCCAAACACCACCTTTCACTGAAGGTAGTTCGTCTGTATCAGTGCGGGCGTAGTTTAGTGGTAAAACCTCAGCCTTCCAAGCTGATGATGCGGGTTCGATTCCCGCCGCCCGCTTGATCAAAGCCGCAGATTCGAAACCTCGTCTTGCGCCACGAGCAAGACAAAGCTTCGGCTTTGCATCGGGATTGTCACGCCACGGAATGGCACCGGCTGGTCTGGAAAATCCTGAGGTGCAGGCAGGGATGTATCGATCACACGCGTCCACGGCGACGCCGGGATGGGCAGTTCGAAATCCAAGACCTCTTTGTGGGCGTTGAAACCCATCCAGATCAGGGCACCGTGGCTTCCCATGTGCAAGCTGGTGGCGACGGAGCGAGACCAGGACGCCCAGTCCGGTTTTGAGAGGTCCACGCCATGCCATTGGCGCCACAGCTCGGTGTGCTCCTGAGGATGTTTCTTTGTGGTTTCCCGGGCCGGAATCAACGGGTTGAACAGCTGCGGTAAGGCCTGACGCAACTTCAACAGACGTTTGAGGAAGAGTTTGAGCTCTAAATCACAGTGGTCTTCGTTCCAAACCATCCAGCCCAAAGGACTGTCCTGGCACCAGGTGTTGTTGTTCCCCCCCTGGCTGCGCCCCACTTCATCGCCCATCAGCAGCATGGGTACGCCACGGGCCAGCAGCAGGGTGCTGAGCAAATTGCGTTGTTGCCGTCGTCGAAGGGCCAGGACCTCGGGCTGTGTGGTGGGTCCTTCGAGGCCGTGGTTCCAGCTGTTGTTGTGGTTGTCGCCGTCGCGGTTGTCTTCGCCGTTGGCCAGGTTGTGCTTACGGTTGTAACTCACCAGGTCGGCAAGAGTGAAGCCATCGTGGGCCGTGATGAAGTTCACGGAGTGGCCCATGGCTACGGCTTTGCCGTCATAGAGGTCTGGACTGCCCTTAAAGCGTTGGGCTAGAGCCCATGTGCTGTGCTCATCACCCTTCCAAAACCGGCGCAATCCATCGCGGAAGTGACCGTTCCAAGTGGCAATTCGTTTCGCTGGAAAATCATTCAGTCGATACAAGCCACCACAATCCCAGGGCTCGCTCACCAATTTGAGGTCGCTGAGCTCGGGTTCGGCTTCCATCGCCGTGAACAGGGGGGGGTAGTCCAAGGGCTTGAGTTGTGCTCCCCGGCTGAGCTCAATGCCAAGGTCGAAACGGAAGCCGTCAATGCCCAGTTCAACAGCCCAACAGCGCATCGATTCCAAGATCAGCTGTGTGCTGATCGGGTCGTTTGCAGCGATTGAGTTGCCGCAGCCGCTCACATCGAGGTATTCACCTTCGCTGTTCTGGTGGTAATAGGTGCTGTCAGCAACCCCACGCCAACTCAGCGTTGGACCATGGCGATTGCCTTCGGTTGTGTGGTTGTAGACAACATCCAACAACACTTCGATGCCGGCGTCGTGGCAGGCGGCGACCAGTTGACGCATCTCATTACGCGCTTGAAGTGGATCGTCTCCCGAGCAGTAGCCGTGATGTGGTGTGAACCAATTCAGCGGGCTGTAGCCCCAAACATTGTCCCGACCTGGAGGTGCATCAGCGGGATCAAAACTGAACACGGGCAAGAGCTCAATCGCCGTTACCCCGAGTTCTTGAAGGTAGGGAAGCTTCTCAACAACCCCTTGGTACGTGCCTCGGTTTGATGGATCAACGCCCGAATCGCTCGCCCGGGTGAAGGCACCCACGTGCAATTCATATATGACCGAACGTTGCCAGCTGTGGCGGGGGCGAGGGTGGGCTTCGAAGTCGAATCGCTGCCGCTCACTCACCACGCCCTTGAGGCAAGCATGGGCATTGGGCGAGGGACCCGTGGCCAGGACTCGGTCGTAAACATCCCAACCGGTGATCGCTCGGGCTGCTGGATCCAGCAGCACTTTCGAAGGGCAAAAACCATGGCCCCCCGCAGCAAGGGGGCCAAACACTCGATAGCCGTAACAGCAGCCCTGGCTGAGACCCTCCACTTCGACATGCCAGTAATCACCCGATCGATGCCGTCGGCCATCGAGCTCGATCACCTGTTCAGGCACCAGATCACTGCCGTTGCGAAACAGCAAAAGCTCGATGCGATCTGCGGCTGGGGCGGCCAGGGAGAAATTCACTCCACGCGATGTTGTGCTGCTGCCCAAGGGCCAGGGCCTGCCGGGATGAATGCCGCTCAAGGCCTGGTGGTGATGTGGCATTCAAACTAGTTGTTTGCTCCGCCCTTGAGTGTCATGACCATGACCACTGCCTTGGAGGCCGGTCGGCCGCCGCAGCAGGTGCGTAACGATCTATGGCTTTTCCCGCCAAATCGGGATTGCCAGGGCGGCAGTTCCTGGTGGTTAAACATCGACCCTGAGCCGGTCTTGATTGACTGCCCGCCCTTGACGCAGGCCACGATCACGGCCCTCAAAGAATTGGCCGCGAACCGTAGGGCGCGCATTGTGTTGACCAGTCGTGAAGGCCATGGCCGGTTGCGACGGTTGCAGGAGCAGCTCGATTGGCCGGTGCTGGTGCAGGAGCAGGAGGCCTACTTGTTGCCCAATCTGGAGCGCCTGGATCGTTTTAAAGATGAGCACACCACAGCCAGTGGCCTGCGTCTGCTTTGGACCCCTGGACCAACCCCAGGCAGTGCCGTTGTGTTGGCGCCGGCTCCTGTTGAGCTGTTGTTCTGCGGGCGTTTGCTGACTCCACTGGCTCCGGGATGTCTCGGACCGTTGCGACATGGCCGCACATTTCACTGGCCTCGCCAGCTCTCCAGCCTGGCGAAACTGCAGTCTTGGATTCCCCCAGAATCCAGTCCTCAACTGGCTTCTGGGGCTGCTCTAGGGGCGCTGCGTGGGGAGCGTTTGGTGCCCTTCTCCGGGTGGAGTAATCAACCCATCAATCCGTAATGCATTGCGCCACAAGACATTTCGCTTGCAGCTACCGGTTTAACTCCATACGATTAGCGCGCTTGTGGAAGGCATCGGCGCGACCACAACGACGTATCAGAGCTGTTTCCGCACCCCCCTCGTTTCCCTTCAAATGAACAAAGCTGATTTGGTCAATCTGGTTGCGGCTCGCACTGAGCTCACCAAAACCGACGTGTCCATGGTTGTGGATGCTGCCATCGACACCATCATCGATTCCGTCGTTGAAGGCAAAAAAGTTTCCATCCTTGGGTTCGGCTCCTTCGAGCCACGTGAGCGTTCGGCTCGCCAGGGCTTGAACCCTAAAACTGGCGAAAAAATTGCCATCCCAGCCAAGCGCGTGCCTGCATTCACTGCCGGGAAGATGTTCAAAGATCGCGTTCAGGGCTGATCCTTTCGAACAATTTGTTCGCCTAGGCGGCTGAAGAGGCCGCCTTTTTTAATGCGTTGTCCGGATCATCTTTTTCTGCAGCTCGACCAGGGCCGCCGGCTGAAAGAGCGAAGCGGTTATCGAGGCCGATTCGCTCCATCTCCAACCGGTGTGTTGCATTTCGGCAACCTGCAAACGGCGCTGCTGTCTTGGCTCCAGGCCCGCCGCTTGGGTGGGGAGTGGCTCCTGAGGATTGACGATCTCGATACGCCACGGAATCGGCCGGAATCGGTGATGCGGATTCAATCCGATTTGCGCTGGCTTGGTTTGCACTGGGATGGCCAGCCCATCTTGCAAAGTTCTCGCCGCGGGATCTACAGCTCTTGGCTGTCGTTTCTGCGTCGCAGTGGTCTTCTGTTTGCGTGCCGTTGTTCCCGCCGTGATCTGGCCGGAGAGCCGATTTATCCCGGTACGTGTCGAGCGATTGATGCGGGGTGGGGATTGGAGGCGCAGCGTCTACCGAGTTGGCGTTTACGGGTGCCTGATCACAATCCCTGTGGCAGCGGAGATGTGGTGGTACGACGCGCCGACGGTTTCATCGCTTACCAGCTCGCCACGGTGATTGATGAACTGTGTTGTGGGATCACCGATGTGGTTCGCGGCAATGACCTCAAAGAAGCTTTGCCAGCCCAACACAGCATTTATGCAGCCTTAGGGCAAAAATCGCCTCGGTTTTGGCATGGACCTTTGCTCTGTGACGAAGCGGGCCTGAAGCTTTCGAAGCGAGAAGCTAGTGCTGGTTTAGATGTTGCTCGTTCAAATGGTGATGACGCTGCCAAGGTGATTGGTCAGCTAGCAGCTGGCCTGGGTTTGGTTCCAGTTGGAACCAGCCTTACGTCGCAAGAGCTGTTGTTTGAAATACGCGATAGCCATGTGCTATCTCTCGATTCTTAAGGAAGGATTCGGGATCATCAGCATCGATTTGGCCCATATTGATAGTCGCTCAGCCACAGCCGTCCATGTCAACTTGCACGATCTGCGGTGGCAGCGGCGTTCAACGCGTGTCCAGCCAGCGTTTACGCACCTGCCTCGTTTGCCTTGGTCAAGGCAGTCTTTCAGCGGAAATTAAGCCTGCTCCCATAAGTCAGAAGTCTGGTGCTGTCGGAAGTTTGCAGGATTTGAGCCGTCTCACCAACTCAAGAACTTGAGCTCTAGCCCAAAGGTGCTCGTTCCTTATTGCGCAGCACGAACAGCGTTGCAGCACCCACAACCACCAGTAGTGGTACGGCCGTGAATAGCAGCAGAGCGATTGCGGAATAATCGGTATACAAGGTGGAGCCGTTGCTCGAACTCTGGCCACTATCTCAGGAAATGAACGTTGCCCCGTCTGATCGTTCGCACCGAAACAGTTCACATCGAACAGCTCGCGTTATATCGCTTGCCCGCTATGGCGCCATTGGATTGATCTCAGCCAGTGTTGGCATGGTCCTTGCGGCCATGGCCTCCGGCGCTTCCGAGGTGAATGCCCAAGGGTTCGATCGCTTCAACAGCGGTGCTCTCCGTTGTTTGCTCAGTGGGCATCGAGAGGTATGTCATCGCGCTTTGGACGACGCTGAAGTGCTGCAACGGCTTGCTTCGAGTCGGCAGGCTTATCCTTGCCAAACCCTGCTTCTCGGGGTTCAGGCTGATCTCATCCTTCAACAGTTGGGAGATGGCCGCGGTGATCGAGCGATTTCAGATCTTCAGGCGGCCCGCCGCGGCTGTCCTGGCCTTTAAGGCTTTTGCAGTTCTGTATTTATTCTGATTTATCTTGCCAATTGTTGATGAAATCAGCAAATGAGTGAGATGCGATCGTTTCGAAGTACTCGTCAACAATTTCAACGGCATTCATGCCTGACTCGGCATTGAGAATGCAGTTCACATAACAGGCGATTGCATCGCCCAAAATCTCGAATCGTCCGGCAGGAATGGATTGCTTGCCGTCGTCGAAGAAAACCTCAAACGTCATCGTTCAACCTGGCACGATGGTTACATCAGTTTAGTAAATTATTACTATTAATGTATTGCGTAACAAGGGGCATGGGTTTGTTGAAGAC
This sequence comes from Synechococcus sp. AG-686-B21, assembly GCA_003210375.1. Lineage (GTDB taxonomy): Bacteria > Cyanobacteriota > Cyanobacteriia > PCC-6307 > Cyanobiaceae > Parasynechococcus. The sequence continues at coordinate 17,971 of QCVM01000039.1, forward strand.
GGGTTGTCGAAGTGTCTTTGCTTGTCTCTGGAGAGGTATAAGTACATTTCTGTGATCACAGTCTCACTCAATCCTTCACTTGATG
>QCVM01000040.1:0-17656 GCA_003210375.1 Synechococcus sp. AG-686-B21
AAGTTAAACGAATATGAACGGTTGGTTCGCAGCTCTCTACTTCCTCTTCTTCGCAGTGATAGCAGGAGGTGCTTTCGCAATGATGTGGGGAAACATCCGAAATACGAGCTGGGATAAACCAGCCAAACGACACCCCGAAGCTCCTGAGCCAGGGGAACAACTTCTCTATGCCAACTTCAGTCGCGAAAAACTTGAGGAGCTCTACCAGAAATGATCAAAGCTATTTTCTCTTTGATGTTTGCAGCCCTGATGTGGGTTCAAGTCCCCCAGTGGCAGGACGATTGGAGCAAGTGTGCCGTTGATGTTCCCGACACTGCTTGTCATTGGTACATCACTGCACCAGATTCCACGATGGGTGAGGGCTTCAGTTGGGAGAATTCCCCTTGGTTCTCTGTTGAGGGACTGAGAGATATTGGTGAACTGCACAACACAGTTGAATCACTGCAATCAACCTGACGCATAGTCGTATGAGATATATGCGATGTGTTAGTTGCATTATTGAAGATATCTGAATTTGCTTTCGTATATCTCTTCAATAGCCACTAAATCGTAAGGGCTGAATCAGAACCATTTAAAATAATGTGACGACATAAGATTGTCCATTTTTCGGCAATAATTTAGTTTGAAAAAAACTTTGCTTTTTAGAGGCTTGGGAGATTCAATTAAGCTGGATCGTTCGTGACGCGAAGCAGTAACAGAAGAATACCTGCAGTGAAACAAATGGTGGAGAGTTGGTGAATAATTCGAGAAAATTAAAGCACATGTGTCAATTCAATGAGCAACCCATCAGAGAGACGTCCTTCATTTACGACTCTCTACGGAGAAACGATAGGCTGCGAAAGATTAAATTCAAAATTACCAACACCTACAAAACCAGAAGATGTTGTGTTTGAGTACATTCCAAATCCAGCTGCAGCAGACAAAGAGAGAACAGAGTACGCAAGAAAAAGTAAATACATCAATACAAATCCAACACGGTTAATCATGGCTTTCCTCATCATTGGCTTGAGCTACTGTCTGACGATGATCAAAACAATGCTTGAATTAGCATAAATACATCTTTTACAACGACGAAATCAACATGTCTCGCGTGGATACGGCTTGCATAATCAATAAGCCGCTGAAGCGCTTACTCTTAGCAAATTTAAATCTTTTAGCTCACTAAATGGCTAGATCTATAGACACAAAACATATAACGCAAACAACGAACAGCAAAAGACAAAAATAGAAATGATAATACGTAAAAGCAGAACTTGACAAGGTATCTTTTGCTTTAATAGAAGGCAAGCAAAGTGATCTGATCAGAACAATAATCACCTATGAATATCATTCTGATCTATCGCATCTATGAATGTATCCATTACAGAGGCAGCAGCATCTGAACTCATGCGTCTTTCGGTAATGGTCCCCGATGGGGTGGCCGGAAAGATGTTTATAGAAATCAGCGAGGGAGGATGTGCAACTTGGTCCTTTTCGATCAGTGCAGATGGAAACTATGAAATACCGATATCAAGAGCCAATGGCATCACATTATTTACAAAAAGTGAGGACTTAGAAAAAATAAGCAACATTAGTATCCATTACATTGAAAATCTGACTGGAGGGTCTTTTGTATTCGCTGGCAAAAACATAAGAGTCATGCCTTGCGGAAATTGTTTTGAATTTCAGCAATGAATCAAAAGGTAATGAAGTACGGCCATATAAAAGGTTTGATCAGCTTTGCAAAAGAGTGATGTTCATCAAGGATTCTTATGCAGATAAAAACTGAGAGAGCGGGGCAGCAGAAGAAAGAAGGCATGGCTCCTCCTCTCCACGAAAGAGCCATACCCTGCAAGGAAATTCACCGAAACCCACCGGTGAACCCTATTCATCGCTCGAGACAATGAACCAATTAAAGCTTGATCAACTCTGAGGATAATTTCATTCAAATCACTACGAATGCCAGTAACGAATGAGCGCGAACAGAGTTCATGCTAATCCTGAAGTTCTATCAGCAAGGCAAACAAAAACTGGTTCTAGTTACCGCTGTTACTCGCTAAGAGCCCTACCTCTCCACTTTGGCAGCTTATGACGCTCAGACTGTTTGGTAAAAACTTCGAGGTCTTTGGCTGACTAGTCAAGTTGGGCTTTCAGGGGCGATTTGTGCTCTGACGATACATTGGGCATGGATGATTTTGCTTATGGGCGTAGCTAAGAGCCCATTCAGGTGTTCTTCAAACTAAATGTTACCCAGCTTGATGCAAGAACGTAGCCGACCAAGGGTATTCATACGATCCAAAACCATTCCTTCATGCATTGGTAAAAGCCTCAGTTGATGAGCTCACAGCCAAAGTCAAGGCCTCGTCCGACTCCAACTGCAATGCAAGCCCGTCGATCACCTCAAGAGGGATTTCGATCTTGGACAAGTTCTCCGTCATGATTCCTAACAGCATTCCTACCAGCACATTCAGTGGCCTTTAAAGAACTCGTCAGTAGCTACAAAACAGGACATACAAGCTTCGGGGACCTCACCCTCGAAGTGCGGTGCGAATCGTGCTTCATCTCTATGTTCGAAGAAGCACAGCAGCAACTCGGAGCTGATAGTGAGATTCTGGACATGCTTGCAGATGAATTCCCGATCTATCACAAGCGCCTCATCAAGGAGCAAAAACTAGATTTCTGAGGTGCGAATACCGAAGAATTCTTATGTAGTAGAAGATTCGATTAAACGATTGGAGGCACTACAAATATTTTGAACGGCCCAAAGAACTCAATAAACAGGTCGGGGAAACGTCCGAAGAAGACAAAGGACAAGTGGGACCGTGCGACCTTTCCGACGTTTGAGGAGACCTGATGGCGGACCGCAAAACACCACCCTGCAATCTTGGAACCGCCAAATTCAGCTCCATGAAGGCGGAGACGGTGCTGGACCTTGTTGCCCCTGAGCTAATCAGAAACCGGCGACTCGACCGTCGTGTTCGTGAAAAACCCACAGAAAGCAAGATCAGTATTGAAAAAGGAACCTCTGTTGAGAGGTCGAACAAGGAACTAATCCTGACGCGTCAGGATTAGTTCCGACAGAATTTAAACCATTTCCTGATGCTGGAAAAGCCAGAGCGGTTGAAATCGGAACTGATGACAGAGGGAATGAATATTTCTTCGGGATGATAATGCCCAGGCCCTGAGACCTAGGCCCCTGAATCGGCCATGCCATTGGAGAGTCATCAAAAAAACTCAATCCACTTCAAACGAGAGCCTTGATGTGTCTTGAGATCCGTACGGATGGTTAGGGACGCATATCACGAGTCGAAAGAGGACTAAATTATGGGAAATATGAGGAATGGGCCCCCTCCTTCAACAAGCAACTTGTTGTTTGTTGAAGGAGGGGGCCAATCAATGACTGATCGCACACTCGACCTCACAAAGGCACTGCAAGAAGCTCAGCTTCAGCGTCTTGAAGCATCTTTGTCAGCCAGATCTGCCACCCCACCCGTTAGAACGGTCAAAACAATCAAAGACAAACAGAGCCTTACAAACTGTTAATTGGTTGTTTATCAACCAAAATTTTAAAGAGTGCTGATGGTGATTAATCAGCCTTCAAGACAAGGAGAATTTGTGAAAACTCTAGAGATTGCCAGAGAAGCAAGTTGGCATCAGATCGAGCATTTGGGCTAAATCCTCGAAGCCTAGTCAGAAAAGGCATATTCCAATAAGGAAACTCGACAGTCATTTGATGAATAATAGAAACTTAAAATAGAGTGCCAGACGATTAATCCAACCTTGAAAACTCAGAGAATTAAACGGTTATACATGCAGGAGAGAAACAGATTAAACATTTAAAATGTGCTACTCAAAAAAGTTCACAAAGACGAGCGGAATATATGCAATGAATAAGAGAGATTGCTCAACAGGACTCAATGATCACTTAAATCAGTTCACAGCATAAAATATTATCAGCAAAAAGCCTGAGTGGTTTACAATCTAGCGACAACCTTTATTATTAATCCTTGAATGAAGCTATTGTTGTTCCATCAAGAAGAGATCTTTTGACAACAGTATGAGGCCAACACCCATAAGGGAAATAGCAAGACCCATATCCTTGTCCGCAGCTTTCGCTACATTCCTAGAAAGTTTTTGATGTTGTTCCCAAGTAAAATGCATGAAACTGAATAACACGACCCTTTTCTAATCCACGGAACGACTGCAATCACTGTGGTCGAGGGATTTAGGACATGTCTTGTAATGACAGAAATGTATTGGCTTAAGCACTAAATCCCTAAAACAGTTGCTAAGACTACAAAATTGATTTGATCTTTTAAGACTTTTCCATTACTTTCTACACATCAAGTCACCAGCCAATGGAACCTATCTCTTTGACTCTTGGCCAAAAATTTGAGATCGAGAAATTCTCTAGAGAGATTGATCATGCAGATGATCTTCTCCAACTACGTTCAATAGCCAAGGACTTACTAGTGGCTTGGAAACAGCAGCAAGCTGCCTCTGCATGGGCTCTTCGACAATCCCAGGGTCTCTGATTGTAAAATAGTAAACACTCGCAAGTTGTTCATTGATGGAACAGGATCAGACCGTTGTATCAATTGAATTAGGTCTGGATGCACTTCGGCTGATGCATCGAGCCGTTCACCAAGCCTACGAAAGCTGGCCAGGTGGCTGTGCTGAAGAACAAGAATGCCTCTTCGCGATGAGAAATCAGCTGTATGCGGCACTGATGGATCAGTTGTTGGACATCGAAGCAATTTAAGATTTTCATCAAATATTGAGTGATGAGCTAATAAAAATATTCAAGTTCTGTATAATTCGATTCTATACTTAAATTCTAAATAGCAACTCATCTCAAAATGACTCTCTTCATCGACAAATCGAAGGCCCTGAATAGAGCCATTGTTTGATCAATGGTTCTTCCAATTGGTTGGATGCTTTGCTTTAACCCAACGTGACTACAATGGATGAGATACCAGGCAGTCGTCGTAACTAATGGCTTCTCATGAAAAGCAGTTATCAAGTTCTGGAATCAAGTCTTTTCAGGTATTTATCCAACATGCAGACTATTCACTTACAACTTATTTAGAGGCGGATCCTGCATCTAGCCAAGATGGGGAGGATCATCGTGCTCGAGAAGTCTGTTCAGGCCACTTTGTGCCGGTTACTCCGACGCCTCTCCTTAAGCCGTCCTACATCATTCATAGTTCTAGCTTGTTTAAAGAGCTTGGTCTTCAAGATGAATTGAGCAAAGATCAGGATTTTATAAAAATGTTTTCCGGGGATCTCGCCTCCATCCAACCGCCTCAAAAATTTGGCTGGGCAACTGGGTATGCCCTATCTATTTATGGAACAGAATATAATCAACAATGTCCATTCGGCACTGGCAACGGCTACGGCGATGGTCGGGCAATCTCCGTGTTTGAAGGCCTATTCAAAGGCAAGCGCTGGGAAATGCAATTAAAGGGTGGTGGTCCAACGCCGTACTGCCGTGGCGCCGATGGACGTGCCGTACTGCGATCAAGCGTGCGCGAATTCATGGCACAGGAGCTGATGCATGCCCTAGGAATTCCCACGACTCGGTCATTAACTTTATTTGTATCTCAATCGCAAACAGTGATGCGACCTTGGTACTCAGAGCAATCTAAATCACAGGACCCTGATGTTTTAGTAGAGAACCCAATAGCAATCACCACTCGCGTTGCGTCATCATTTCTACGTGTTGGGCAGCTGGAGTTATTTGCACGGCGGACCCGTCGTGATGCCCATCCTGATGCTTTCAAGGAGCTGAAAATGATTGTAATACATTTAATTGAACGAGAGTATAAAAATGAGATTGACCAATCTCTTGATATATCTGATCAAGTCATCTTATTGGCACATATATTTCGTGAACGTATTTGCACGTTAGTGGCGAATTGGCTAAGGGTTGGTTACTGCCAAGGAAATTTCAACAGTGATAATTGCGCAGCAGGAGGATTCACCATTGATTATGGACCATTTGGTTTTTGCGAGCTCTTTGAGGCACAGTTCCAGCCATGGATTGGTGGCGGTGGACATTTTGCACTTTTGAATCAACCTATTGCCGCAGAAGCCAATTTCCATATGTTTTGGAAATCGGTCCGCTTGTTGCTTTTAGATGATTCCAAAAAGCTGGAAGAGTTAGACCAAATTCGCAAAGATTTTGAGTCCCATATGCAATCAAAGCTCCAGGATATGTGGTCTAAAAAGCTGGGCTTATCTCGACACAATCATCAGCTCTGCGAGCGGCTACTTGAACTGCTTGAGCTTTCAAAAGTCGACTACACAATCTTTTTCCGAGAACTTTCGCACCTACCGAATAATTTTTCCGCTCTGAAAAAGAGTTTTTATGAGTCCCTTCCAGAGCAGCTAGAAACGCAGTGGACATCTTGGTTTGGTCAATGGTACCAGCTCATTACGCAGGAAAATGATCAACAAATGGTCTCTAAAAGCATGCTTAAGACAAATCCGAAATACACTTGGCGCGAGTGGCTCATTGTTCCAGCCTATGAACAGGCGAGTCGTGGAGATTATTCATTAATTCATCAGATCAATGCTGTCTTGAATCATCCCTACGAGGAGCAGACCCAGGCGGTTGAAGACGAGTATTACCGTTTACGCCCAGAGGCATACAGTTATGCGGGAGGGATATCCCATTACAGCTGCTCTTCATAACAACCATTTCAAGCCAATACAATTTATTGATACATGGATTTCATACCATCGAATACATGGATGATTGCTGGCTTTACGCTGTCATTAATATCAGTCATAAGCAATGATTCATTGCAAGCCTTAGGGCTATATCTTTTAGCCAATCAGAGTCGAATTCCAAAGTCATGGCAGATGACTTTTCTTTGCACGATAACCGTCAGTGTGTTGATGCTCGGCTGGCTTCTCAACGGAGGCGATCCGGCCTGGGGACGTCTCGATGTAGCAAGTCATTCCTTTCCTCAGCCGGCAATATTCACCTGGGTTTATCTGATTCCCCCCCTTGCGATATTGCTACTCACCCAGTGGGGTGCGCCTGTAAGCACCTCATTTCTGGTTTTATCCACGTTTGAATTTAGAAATAGTTCTTACCTAATTCAGATCTCGTTATCGGGCTATATGGTTGCATTCCTCATTGGGGTGATCACCTATGGACTTGGTTTCTGGGTCTTCGAACGATGGATATTTGAATCGAATCAGTCCGGTTCATCGATTGGCAACCATTGGCTAATTGCGCAGTGGTTATCGACCGCATTCCTTTGGGGGGTTTGGTTGGTACAAGATCTTGCTAATGTATTTATTTTTTTGCCAAGACAGCTCGACCTTTTACCGATGTTAATGTGCACGCTCTTAATTTGTTTCGGACTGTGCTGGTTGATTGGCATTGGAGGGGGGCCGATTCAAGGAGTTCTTCGTACAAAAACCAATACATCGGATGTGCGTTCTGCCACAGCAATTGATCTGTTATTTGGCAGCTGTTTATTCGGATGTGCATGGTTCACATCATTCCCTCTCAGCACCACATGGGTGTTTCTTGGACTACTGGGTGGGCGAGAAATAGCCCTTCGTTTTCAATCTCAACGCAGCGACGGGACATTTGCGACCCAGGACGGTGGCCACTGGAGTCAGGTGGTGGGTTCTGATCTCTCAAAAGCTTCTGTTGCGTTGGTGGTAAGCGTGCTGATCGCCTCTGGCCTTCAGCCTCTCCTTTGAAGACCCTGCTGGACCTTGCTGCATAGACATAAATCCACATCATGGTGGCCGTTATTTTTAGACGCGGCTAATAAGTAGATGGATGAGACCCGGCATGGGACGCGTTGTTCTTCTGCTGATCTTGATGTCTCCGCTGTGCGCCGGAGTCGTCGCTGCAGCATCGCAGCCAACTCCTGGACTAAAGCTGCGTCAAACAATTCTTGAAGCGGACCAAAATCTGATAGATGAGGGATGGCAACCCTCCCCTAAGGCATTCCCAAGCCCTGAGGAAAGGCGTTGGTCAGCCGTTCCAATTAGCAGTTTGTCCGCTTACTCTGGCACTGTGGTTGGTTTCTGTCGGTTTGATTATCAGAAGGATCAACAGCAATTGTCGGTGATCACTATGCCCAGTAATCCAGGACAACCATCGGTGGGCCAGGTGTCTCGCTGGTGGTGATTTAAGGGTTGAGGTCTTCGCCTCGCCAGTTCTGATCCCGCAGCCAGCATGTTCGATGGTGTGGGTGTGGTCCCAGATGCAGTCGTTCAACGTGTTCAATATCAATCTGTAGTACCGAGAAGTGATCCGGCATTGGTTCATCGTCAGATAAGGCCTCAGGAAACAATGCTCCAGGGTTCAACATCTCTCCAGGTCTTGGCCATCCCCATACCGCTCGCCCAGACGGACTCAAACTCAGCCATTTGTTTTGACAGAGCTCACGGTTGTTATTGATATTGATGACGTTGGCAACACCACTCAATCGATATTGTTCTCGAGCCTTCGTGAATAACCAACAAATCTCAACGGCTTGTTGATGGTCCAGATCCTGGATCTTTTCACTGCGTGTGTCAGTAAACAATTCCAATTGATTGGATTCAGTCCATGCCCGAAACACCAAGGTACGCACACGTGGTTGTCCGTTCTTTGCAACGGTTGCCAGTTGCAACCAACGTGCTGACGGTGATCGTCCCTCACGCCGTTGCGCGGCTTTGAGAACTGATCGCCATGGAGGAAGAACTGAGGTTGTCATGCCAGGTTGAAAAGACGGGCCTGTTCTGCCGCTGCACGAAACACAATGGCGTGTCGCCGCACCAAGGGCTTCAAACTGTCGTATCCGCCACCGATCACTGTTGCAACAGGGATTGTTCGACGCAAACACGCATCCAGAACTAAACGATCTCTCATCAAGAGCCCATCATCGCTCAAATCGAGACGACCGAGTCGGTCGTCTCGATGGGGATCAACCCCCGCGTTGAAAAGCACAAGTTGTGGATTAAGAGCATCTAACACATTAGGAAGTTGATCACCAATAGCGGCAAGATAGTCATCATCTTCGGTGCCATCGGGGAGAGGAATATCGAAATCGCTATTCACTTTCCGAAGGGGAAAATTACTCGCAGCATGCACCGAAAAAGTAGTGACGCGTTCATCCGTTTGAAAACATGCGGCGGATCCATCGCCTTGGTGCACATCCAGATCCACGATCAGGACCCTGTCGACTTCGCCACGCTGGAGCAGGACTCTTGCGGTCACAGCACAATCATTAAAAATGCAAAAGCCGCTGCCAAAGTCAGGATGTGCATGATGTGTTCCGCCTGCCAGATGATTGGCGAGTCCATGCCGAAGCGCCAAGCGTGCCGTCAATAGCGTTCCTCCCACGGCGAGCCACGTGCGTTGCACCAGTGCAGAAGTAGCAGGCAATCCAATCCGTCGTTGTTCAGGCCGCGTGAGTTGATCACGGCTAAATGTTTCGTGGTAGCGGCGAGGATGGATCTCTTCCAAATCACGCCGAGCAATGCTGAGGGGCATATGAATCTGCTTCTTCTCAATCAGGCCTTGATCGAGAAGAAGCTGATGCAACAGCTTGAACTTCGCCATCGGAAAGCGATGTGTACTCGGCAGTTCAGCGGAGTAACGCGGGTGATAAACAACAGGACGAACCAAGGTCGGAGACTGATGCTCGAGCTCACAGGCTGCAATGCTCGCTCAACTTGGAGAGAAGTGGGGTTGACGAGAGCCAACCCCAAAAAAGACTTTCGATTTTTGCAGGAAGCCAGGGGTCCGTGTGAAAGGAGTCTCAAGCCCCGCACGAATTGTGAGCAATGGCCCTGGAGATGAGATGACTGAATCATCTCTAGTTGTTTCTAGTTGTGATTCAAGATCAAGATCTTGGCTGTTGAAAGTCGGGAACACGAATCCGACCACGCGACCAGATCATTTGGGCACCTTCAGAGGCACCCATTAGCCACAGCCCGTAAACAACCTCATCTCCGAGATCGATTCGCATCCTGCAACTGCGTTGCGTCTTCCCTTCCATTGTTGTGGTGTTCCACCGTCCCAGGCGTCGTGCGGTGAGCATATCGCCATTGGCAAGGATGATCGTGAGTGTTGTGTGTTGTTGAAGTCGACCTTGCAGGGAGTGACTGACACCCCATTCATACAAGTCATGGTTGAGTCCAACGATTCAGCCCATACCGATGGAACAAATATCAACGCACTCGTGAATACTGAGGTAGCGAGGAGTTGCCAACAACTTCTGACCATCGTGTTATGGCTAGGAAGGCATAATCTGATCAATTGACACACAACGAGCACAAGCTGTACTAGGGAGGGTGGGATTGGAACGATCAACAATTTTGTACATCAGCTTGAACTCGCAAAACCCTTTGTTGTATCTGATTGGGGGCAAATGAACGCGAACCTCCGGGAGCGTGAGGAGGGACTGTTAGGAAGCCTTTAGTGCTGAATAAAAGCGGGTATTGGGTTTAACTGTGAAAATCGATGCTCCAGCCTGGGGAGCAATGCCCATGAGGAAACAAGTTGTCGTTAGAAACGCTTTCGTGCCAAAGACATCAGAAGATAAGCACTAGGTAGCGGGGAACCAAGCGTCAAGATAGATGGTGTCGCAAGAAGTCATGTCCAAGTCCTGGCGAAATCATGCTTCCCTTGTGGTGATTGAGTCGGTATGCTGCTGATCTAAAGACTTCTGATAACGGCCCATATTGAGAGATTATTGCTTGAACAGCAATCTCTTAATCAAGGTAAATTCTTATTTTCAAATTTAATCAAACCGTGAGTCAAAGTTTTAAGATCAATATTTGAACTGGCTGCATGTAGGACAGACAACTTTGGAAGACATGATCCTCGGGATGAATAAATTTGCCATTCGAGACACAAATAATGTCGTCTCGTCTGATGATTTTCACAAACATATATCCATTACTGTTTATTAAATGGGAGGCAATATATTTACACATGCCGCTCAAATTGCTGGACATTACAAAGGTGGTGCTGCCGGCGTTTGAGGCCGCAGTCGAGGGGCTGGACCTCCCCCTGGGCGCACCTACGAAATCAAGTCAGTCAGCCGCATCCATCGAGTTACTAATGGCATTGCCGGGCCAATGACTGATCATGGAATTGCAGATCATTATCGAGTGGCAGTCATGCATTATGTGCTCGATATGGGATGATAGTCAACACTAGAGCAATTGTATTGGAACAGAACCCAGTTGATTGTTGATTTAATTCTATAGCCTTGTTGCTAATCACCGTTTTATCGATCAAAATTAGGTCATGAAGCAACAATCCTCTTTAGAAAAAATATTATCAAACCTTCTTGGCTTGGTTGACGAATATTGGGCAATGAGACGACCATGGCAATATGGGAGCCATGATCCACAGTGTGGATTGAAATGTGAGGGCGATCGCTGTCAACCCAATGATCTTTCATCGAGTCGTTAGTTGTTCTGCCTCACAGGGGCAACATCAAACGACGACTGATTAACGATTCATCGTTATGGACCCAGACGTTCGTCAGTTGATCATCAGCCAATTGATCGTCATTATTCTGCCTGTTGGAACGCTTTTTGCTGTTTGGATTTGGATGTTGGGCTTGAGGGGTAATGGCCGTTGATGGACGACGCTTCAGCGAAATCCGAATCCACCTTCAAGGGGTTTTGAGGATCCATACAAATCAGAGAGTTGATTCAGCATTGATTGGATAAATCGGTCATCGGCACCGGTTTCCTTTTGAAATGTCTGAATAAGATCCCGTAGTTGCTTGATTGTGTTGGGTATTTGATTGTCGAGATGCTCTTTGCTCGGTTGATAACGCACAGATTCGATGCCTCCGAACAACTCTAGCCAGATTAGTGCGCCTGGTTTTTCACAAAAAATTCCCCGTAGCATCGCTACGGGGAGATTCAACGATATGGATGAAGAATTCCCCATTTGGGGAGTGGCATCACTCTTCGTCGTCTTCAGCTCCAACAGGAACCAAGCGAATCGCCTTCTTGCCAAGTTTGATTGTGAATTCAGCGCCTGGATCGAGTTCAAGCATGGCGGTATAAGCCTTGCCAACCAGAAGATTGCCATTTCCCTGAACTTTGGCTGTGTAGCTCAACTTGCGACCACCTTTGCCAATCCCAGCACCACCACCAGTTGCCAGGCTTACACCTTTAGCTTCTAGTAGGGCCTCATAGAAAGCTGTGAAATTCAAACGATCTCCACCATCCTTTTTGATGGATACGTAACCACAGGCTTTGACAAGGTCAGACTTGGACACATCGCCAAGGTCCTTTACTTTGGCAAGGAGGTCGGAACCGGTGAGCATTGATTGTGTAAATCAGATATCTAATTAATAACTCATCAATCCATACGTTGTCAATTCTCCCTTGCCATTTTTCTGTCTTCTAAAGTCGCCTTGTCGATCGACTCTTCTAGATATTTTCGTATGTCTCGAGAACTTTATCCAGACCCTGCAAGGAGTTTAAGGCGTCAAGGCAGGGCAGTGTGTTGTTTGTGTTGCAGTGGATATTGATGAGATGTGTTGAATCCAGCTCGAAGCCATCTTTCAAGCTCTCTCATTCCTGATGCGTTACGCCTAATGATTCTTGACCCATAGCGGATGTTCTATCTATGAGGTCTTCAATCTTCGCAATAGCGTTCTGCATAGCTGCTGCGCCTATCTCAAGCCGGGGTTGCTTACCAACTAGAAAAATCACGCTTATCAGGACAGCAATCACGTCGTCTGAGCACAGGTTAATCACGACCAGAACGATGGTGTTTACCGCCTGAACGCTGCATGGGGGAAGAACAAACGTCATGTTGATGTTGACTTCCTTGTAGTTCCTGACCCAGTGGTGATGTTGAGATCGAGTGTCCAAACGGTACGGGCATCAACATTCGTTGGTAATAACGGCTGAAAGCCTTTGTGGGTAATGAGCAATGGTGGAGTGGGCTAACCATCGCTTCTCGTGGCAGCGTCGATTTGATTGCCGTTGTCTCGCTTGTATTGCGGAATAGATAGGTGAAAGAACCTGTTGTTTTATTAACGCAGTCAGGCCACAACAGAGAGAGATTGCTTTTACGAATGGCAAGGCGACGTTTTCAGGAGACCAGTCCTCTGACAAGTGAGCAGGGACTCTTGGCTTTGATCTTGATGGGTACGGGGTTGACCATTGGCGGGGTCGTTGCCACATGCTTCCTTGCTTTAAGTGAGGGGGCTAGCCAGGGAGCTGAGTTGTGGCTCTCAGGCAAGTTGTCTTTCTAGTGTGGAGTCAACCCTGACGATGTCAGCAGGCTTTTTCTTGATCCTTCAACACCCATCCTTAACTGACACAAAATCCAATCACCAGCACAAACGAACCAGCAATGGACGCATGCAAGGCGATCGATTGATTGGACAGCCCAGCGGGGCGAGGATCGCTTTGATCTTTGGTTATCCAAAGACTGCTACGGATCGATGGCGAATGGCATCGATCAACTGGGGGCAGTTCGACTGGTTTGCAAGAGTCGCGTGAAGGATCCTGCACCGAAGCGATAGCCACTGCCAAAGGAGTTGCCAATCATCAAGCTGGTCGACATTGGATCGGAGTTTCGCCTCTAGGAAGGCATCGATTATTAGTTTGGGAAAATCCCTCACAGTGTTGGAACAAGGAAACACTCCTGAGAAGTTTTTCGAAACCCCTGCCTTTGACGGGGGTTACTTTTTGACAAATCGCCTGTCATTTTGAGTATCTCTCGGCACAAGAACATGGTCATGTTGCAACCATCCTGCTCAAAAGGGTTGATCCGTTAATGCGGGCGTCGATCAGCTCCGCCCTGCAAATTGCCTTGGCAGCTGTTCTGTCTTTGGCATTGGCACAGGCCCTGCAGCTTCAGGACGCCTACTGGGCACCAATATCTGCCATTGTTTGTTCCTTAGAGGCTCTCGATCGTGCCTTTGAGACGGCTCGAAGGCGTTTGATTGGGACACTTCTCGGCGTTGTGTTAGCAGCTCTTCAAGGGAGCTTTGTTCCACAATCACTCCTGTCCTATGGAATTTTTATTGGACTATTGGGGTGGCTTTGCTACAAGTCTCGGCTGCATCCAAGTTCATTGCGATTTGGCGCGATCGCCTTCACCGTGGTAGTCACCGAGGCTGATCAGGCAACGATTTGGCTAACGGCAGCAACCCGATTTATTGATGTTGCCCTTGGCATTGTTGTGGCGTTATTGGTGATCCAATGCTGGCCAGGGAGATCAGACTTGACGGATCACAGAACATCATCACCTTCAAGCTCCAAAGATTCAACAAAACATCATCAAGATCAGGTCTAAACGATTGGATTAACTCGCTTCACTTACTCCATATGAATTAGCTGGATACTCGGCAGCCCATCGCAAGACGAGACGAGATAAGCAGAAATTATTCTTTTGTAGAGAATTAAGTGAGTAAGATCATCAATTCATCAACCTTTATTATTCAAGTCTTGGTTAATAACTCGTATCGTATTAATGGACACTACGAGCCCAAGCAGGACGATAACAATCATAATAATAGTGAGGTAAAAATTTTCAAAAAGGGTGATCTTGTAATCCCACCTTCACTTTGAAGGCTTCGTGTGACACAACCCATCTGGGGGATATTGACGAATGTTCTATGCAACGTGGACCTCGGCTGCCATGGCTGCACCGAGAATCGTCAAAAAGCTGTCCTGCCAACCCCTTTCCCTACTAAGACAAGTGCTAGTTCAGTTAGAACACGGCTGTAGTGATGCTGCAGAGATTCTTCAACTTTGAACGTGCGCGAATCGGTGGTGTCGTTCTCGCGTTAATAGGATCACGCGACCGATCGATCATTTTCCACTGAAAGCATTTAGTTCTGCAAATCAACCAATCCAAAGCCGCGGACTGTTGCGCATATTTCATGAACTTACGTAAATCGACGGTCCGTTCACCGCAAAACTGCAATCAACGGACATGTTGGAGCTTCAGATTTACTTTAGATTTACTGGAGAGATCCTCAAGGGCTCCTCCCTTATTTCAATGGTACAAACTCCAAAAGAAATAGCCTTGCTTGGTGGCTCCTTCCTGATTGGATTAGGTGCTTTAGAAGTCTGTCTTCGCTTCGGAGGCTTTTAACGCAACAACCACGAGAACTCCTTGCAACAGGTTCTAACAACAGGAGTCGTCGTCGCTGGCTCAGTTGTTCAGAAAATAAGATTTTTAATAGCGAAAATCGCCAAGTAATGCCATACTTATGTCGAAAATTATAAACCACATGAGTTTTTTAATGCACTGGTCTTTCAAGACTGGTTATCATGAAATTGCAGCCAAGAAATTCTTAGCCACTGGAGCACCTTTTCCAGATTGCAAGTCATGGAAGAGATTTCATGCTCCTGGTTCGGTCGAAGGTTGGATTCTGGTCGAAGCCGATAATGCGAATGCTTTCTATGAACATACTTCCGAATGGACTGAATGCCTGAATTGAGATGTGACACCAGTTCTTACAGATGAAGAAGCAGGTCCTCTGATGGCCAAGGCCTACAGCTGATCAGTGATTCATCAAAACAAAGCAAATATCACAAAGCTAACTGATAACGTTGCCTATGCAGATCTATACTCTGCCGATTGATAGTTAATAGCTTCAACAATTTTAGCCGAGGAAGAGGTTTAAATTTTTCCATAAAGCATCAGGAAATATAAAACTTAAGTGATCGAAGAATTATTTTCTACCGCAAATGCTCATACCAGATGAGTTGCCAACGCCTCGGTGATAATCTTTAGTCGAAGTGTTATTGGTGAATGCTTTACTCACGTTGTATTGGCATTGCCGCAATCAAGATCGGCAGAGATGACACAGCGCACCCACGATGAGTAGAAAACAAACGAGATAATTGGAACACAACATGGGCCAAGGCATGTAGGCCATTGGCATTCCAGTTCGTGGTGCTGCAAGACCAATTAGATTTTTAAGCCACCCAGTTGTATTAGCTAAAGTCACCATCTGAATGCCGATGATCCGCACCACACTGACAACGATTGCCATCGCTCTCACAGCCATTGCCACACCAGCAAAGGCCGATACAGCTCAAGTTTGGTGCTTCACACAGCAAGTCGGTCATCAACCAACAGAAACCAAGACATGCAGCTTCAGCCAGTCAGATGGTAATGTCAGCATATACCGCGGACGAATCGAATATCGATTTAACGCTGAGCAGCAGGGAAACTTTTATACGCGCACCCACGACTACGGCGGCATCGTATTCCGATCGCCCAATGGCTTATTGCGTGTATTTTGGGAACAGCCCTGCAACGAGTGGAGCGGCTGTGCTGGCGATGGCTGATGTCGATCAAATTCTTATTTATTTCGGTATTTCGTTGAAAAGATCGGCACTCCTTTAAGAATAAATCATGAATCGATTGAGTCCAGCGACATGCCGTTCCAAATGTGCAACATGGGCGGTGAACTGATTTCATTAGAAGCTCTAACGGACAGCATTAGGCATAACCTGAGCGCGCAGGGTTAACTTTTTGTAGCAGTCTAAAAACAATAGCTTTGGACTAATCGAGTGGTGGCAGTGATTGATAGCCATTGCTGCATAAAAGGTGCAGCCTCCAAGGCGGCTTTCAAAGCAGTCCTATGGAAATAAACGCTTCCTCGACCTGCAATAACAATCAGGATCTAAATCCATATCAGCGATGAACTCTGTGCCCTCTTTGTCCAGATGTTGAGTTGATTCCTAAGCCAGTCATCCAGTCGAGCTACTTAATGCATGCAACAACAGCTCCAGGATTCTTTTGTTGCTTAGCTTGCCAGCCGCGGCAATCAAAAACTGGACCAACCAGTCCAACATCACTAGACGACTGAGAGAGCTGGCCTCAAAACGATTTACATCATGGACATATCGGACATCGTCGACATTTCGGACATTGAACTACTGTGGCTATGAGCATCTCCATGATCATGAAGAGCCTGTACTCCATTTGAATCGAGCAGGCTCATGTGCTCGATTCAAATGGAGTACAGGCTCTTCATGTTGATGTCCATGCATTTCTAGACTTTGACTTTGAAATTTATCTGCATCAAATGCTTTAGCTGTAATCACTCCATATTTTTTGAAGGGTAAATCCCGAGAGCGAAATCCATCAGAAAACTTTCCCTTGCTAATGAGACCATCTTTTTTGTCTCGGATTCCATTACCATTAGCATCTTCATACATTATATAGCGATTACGTTTTCTCTTATAGACAATAAAACCAGAGCCCGAGTCATTCAAGTCCCATGAATAATTATAATCCCTACCACCTGTAATTTTTTGATTTTTGCGTACTTTTTTTCCATACTCCTACATCTGTCGCATCATCCATGAAATGGCTCTTGTGATTTCGTAGATAAATTACCTGTCGAAGAAGTCCTTACAGAAATAGATACAAATGTACATAATCGCCGGCTTTCACGCCAGCAGAGCCGCTTACCGCCGTTTGGCGCAAACTTTGGCGCACAAAAAATGAGATTTAGCCATTTCGGCATCAAAAAGCGGCTCTTGCAAGCCGCCGATAAACCTGTCAATGACTGGTTTATTCTTGAACTGGAGCCAAGCGGATTCGAACCGCTGACCCCCTGCATGCCATAGAGGCGTTTAACAGCTCCAAAACCATTACCAATACTGGGCTGACTCCTAATTAATACAAATCATGTGCGCAGAATGG
>QCVM01000041.1:0-16596 GCA_003210375.1 Synechococcus sp. AG-686-B21
GGGCCAATGCCAGGCAAACGCTGGAATTGATCAATCAGCCGCGCCAACGGTCGAGTAAATCCGCTCAGGAATCTGGCGCTACTGAGGCAACTTTAGGCAGAATGATTGAACTTGCTCTGGTCCTGATGCGGCTGCTTCGATCGCTCACCCGCTTGATCGCCTGCATCGCGCTGGCGTTCACGCTGGGAGCTTGCGCTGCAGGACCGACTGCAGGGCTGCAGTCTTACCAAAGTCCAGATGGACGATTCGCATTCCTGTACCCAACGGGGTGGAGCCAGGTGCAGGTGAGCAACGGCCCACGGGTTGTATTTCACGATCTGATCCACAGCGATGAAACTGTGAGCCTCATGGTGAACACGGTGGAGGAGAACAACGACCTGACTGAACTAGGAAGCGCTGTTGCCGTCGGCGAACGGTTACGCCGCGAAGTGATCGCCACCGCTGGAAGCGGCCGAACCGCTGAATTGGTTGAGGCTGGAGAACGCGAGGTGAATGGTCACACCTTCTACGACCTCGAATATGCAGTTCACTTAGAGGATCGGGACCGGCACGAACTCGCCACGGTGGTGGTGGATCGCGGCAGGCTTTATACCTTGGCGACCAGCACCAATGAAGAACGCTGGTCCAAGGTTGAGGATCTTTGCAAGCGTGTAACGCATTCACTCAACCTATTGATTTGAGACTTAACTCCAATCAAGCCTCAAAAGAGCAGCAAAATGCACGCCCAAACGAGCAATTCATACCAATAACGATTAAGACACTTAATTACATCATTCATTTTTAAATTATAAAGCAAAACGAGATGATCAAATAATGCTTAAACCTCGCGTTACCAGACCGCCTGCTAGAGAGAAATACTGTATATCAACTTTATCTTTGTAGAAAGCGTATAGTACACCCTACGAATAATAATCAATACTTTTTGCTATTTTATATCAGGGGCCTTTCAATGAGTCCCCACTCGCGACAGAGGACATATAAAGATCAAAAATTTGATCCTAAAGTTCAAATATGTCAACGATGTCCACCGAATCATTCTCAATCCTTTATTGCGCTAGGCCAAGGGATCACTGATCACCATTGATGCACAGGGCAGCTGACTAATCAGCTTGCTGGTGCGATCACTGCCTGGAATCGGCAGGCCTGCGACGCGACGGCGTTGGGTTCGCAAAATCACCAAATCATGCTCCCGACTCAAGCGGTGAATCGCTCCATCAATGCCAGGCCCACGCACTAAAACCGTATGAAAACGCTCTGCCGGGATCGCAGCAGGTCGCCAACGAATCAGTTGCTCTTCCATCCAGTTTCGATCTTGACGATCCGAACGCGGGTCGTGTACGTGGAGCAAAGTAATCCGAATACGACGCAAATTCGGGGCAGAATGAATCACACGCAGAGCCAACTCGAACTGTTCACGAGCACTTGCAGAAAGATCCTTAATTGGCACCAAGATACGTCCCAAAGGCTGTTCGGGTTCTCGGCCCAAATTCACCACAACAACAGGGCAATGGGCGGTGCGACAAACACCATCCACGATGTCGCCCATCAACCAAGCCCGCAGTTTATCAGTGCGACCAGCGCCGATCAACAGCAAATCTGCCCCCTGTTCCAAAGCCGACCGACTCATCCCGCCGGGAATGTCCTCATCCAGACGCAGCAAGGTTCGTGTCGGTACAGCTAGATCGGTGCCGATGGCTTCGGCTGTAGCCAATCGCCCCCGAGCCGCGGCCACCGCTCGCGTAAGGCCACCACGCAATTCTTCAAGGCTGGGATTAACGAGCGCCAAAGGCAGCAACAAGCCTTCTCCCCCCGAGGAGCCCCGCACCAAGCGCGCCGCCATCGCCAATAGGCCCTGTTCCGTATCTGGGTTTGCGACCGGCACAACAATCCTCAGTGGACGTTGCACCACCTCACTCACCCCATCAAAAACGCCGGCTTCCTCCCCAAAACTGGTGGGGACCATACCGAGAGGAGCATCCATCAACCGCTTCACCGAGCGTTCCGTCAGGATCGGGCCCAAGGTGGCTGTGACCACCATCACGGCCAATACGCTATTGAGCACGGTCTGGTTCAGCAAACCAGCTTGATAGCCAATAAAAGCCGTCGCCAAAGTTGCAGCAACCTTCGGCATCGTGAGCGACCACATCATCAGGATCTGAGGCCGCCGATAACCAAACAACTTGCCACTGATCCACGACGCCAGGCCCTTGCCACCAATGGCACCCCCCAGCATCAACGCTGTAAAGCGAAAATCACTCAGGCTTTCACCAATGCTGCCGAGATCCAACAGCAAGCCAAGGTCGATGAAAAAGATCGGGATAAACAGCACACCACCGAGGAAGATCACCTGCTCTTTCACCCGTCCTTCTGGCAATACGGAGTTCACCGCCAAACCAGCCAGAAAGGCCCCAACAATTTTTTCAACGCCGGCAAGTTCAGCGCCTAGGGAGGCGAGAAAAAGAGACACCATCACCGCGAGCACCATCCGGTTCTCGTCGTTGATTCCCCGCAAGAGCAAACGTCGGCCCAGCCATCGGATTGCCACCACCACCAGTAGAGCAAAACCACCAATCCGCAACAGCAACAAGCTGAGATCCATTCCGCTGAGGTTGCCTTGGCCTAAACCCAGGCCCACCGCCAGCAACAACAGAGCCACGATGTCGGTGAAGATCGTGCTGCCCACACTCACCACCACCGCCTCATCTTTTTGGGCGCCATAGCTGCGCACAATCGGATAGCCCAACGGCGTATGGGTGGCCATCAGAGCACCGAGGAGTAGGCACGACACCGAAGCAAAGCCAGCCAAAAGCCCAATCGTGACGCCCGTTCCAATGCCGATCAGCAGAATCAACAAGCCATAAATGAACGATCGACGCTTAACCCGGTTGAACTCCTCAAGGTCGATCTCCAACCCCATCGTGAACAGCAAATAAACCGCGCCGAGATCGGACATCAAACGCACGGTTTCACTGCCGCTATCCACCCAGCCCAGGGCATGGGGTCCCACCAGAATCCCGGCTACAAGAAGTCCCACCAAGTCGGGTAGGCCCACCCGCCGAATCAATGGAGGAACGGCTGCACTGATGGCAACTAGTAGGGCAAACACCCCGAGTGGATGGTGGAAGATGTGCTCCACCGATGCCTGCATGGCCATCGATTCGTTGCCTATCTAAACGCCAGCATGCTCCCCATTTCCCTAGGGCACAACGCCCTGTTCAGGAAGCGAAAAGCCGTTCACCCGCCTGTACCTGCCAAAGGTTTTGATAAACCCCGCCCAAGGCGAGCAGCTCGTCGTGGCAACCCTGCTCCACGATCATTCCGTTCTCCATCACCACGATCCGATCGGCGTGGCGCACCGTGCTCAACCGATGGGCAATCACCACAGTTGTGCGATTTTGCGTGATGCGTTCCAACGACCGCTGAATAGCTGCCTCCGTGTCGTTGTCCACCGCTGCGGTGGCTTCATCCAGCACCAACACCGGCGCATCTTTGAGAATGGCCCGCGCTAGGGCAATCCGCTGACGTTGACCACCCGACAAGCGTTGCCCCCGCTCTCCCACCAAGGTGTTGTAGCCCTGTGGCAATCCAGCGATAAAGCCCGCAGCTTCCGCCAAGCGTGCCGCCCGCTCAATCTCATCAAGATTCGGATCCGCCATTCCATAGGCGATGTTCTCCGCCACCGTGCCGTGAAAGAGGTAGATGTCTTGGCTCACCAAGGCAATAGCCCGGCGCAGATCGTCCAACCGCAACGACTCAATCGGATGTCCATCCAACAGGATGCGACCGCCGGAATGCTCGTAGAGGCGCAGCAGCAATTTCACGACCGTGCTTTTGCCAGAACCAGTCGAGCCAACAATGCCCAGGGTTGTGCCAGCTGGAACCGTTAGATCAAAACCATGGAGCAACGCCTCACGGCCGGAGTAGGCAAACTGCACGTTTTCAAAACGCAGATAACCGCGCACATCAGCGGTGGGTAGAGCGATAGAGCCACCATGAATGGTGACGGGAGCATCTATCAGATCAAGCACCCGCTGGGTGGAGGCCATAGAACGTTGGTACTCATCCAGGGTGCGACCCAAGGCGGTGAGCGGCCAAAGCAGCCGTTGGGTGATGAACACCAAAACGCTGTAAGTGCCCACCGCTAACTCACCAGCAACAGCTTGAAAGCCGCCGATCAAAAGAATGGCAAGGAAGGCAAACAGAATCGCAAAACGAATCAGAGGAATGAATGCCGCAGACAAGCGAATGGCCTTGGCATTGCTATCGCGGTAGGCCTCGCTTTCCTTGCACAACCGTGCCAGCTCCAACGGCTCGGCCGTAAAACTTTTGATCGTGAGCATGCCGCCCAAATTGTTCGCCAAGCGAGCTGAAAGATCACCGGCCCGGGCACGCACCTCGCGATAGCGGGGGGCCAGCTGATGTTGAAACCGCATCGATCCCAACAGGATCACAGGAATGGGCAAAAAGGCGAACAAGGCCACGTTTGGGGCAACCACCACCATTCCAATCCCAACCACCGAAACGGTGGTGATCAGCTGCAAGATCTGATTGGCACCACGATCGAGGAAACGCTCGAGTTGATTGATGTCGTCGTTGAGAACGGAGAGCAAGCGACCACTACTGTCTTGCTCAAAAAACGCCAGCTCAAGCTTCTGAAGATGGTCGTAGGCCTCGAGGCGCAGGCTGTGTTGGGTGCTTTGAGCCAGGTTGCGCCAAAGAACGTCGTATAGGTACTCAAAGATTGACTCCGCAGCCCAAATCAGAAACGTAAGAAAAGCAAGCACCCACAGCTGATGCGACACCGTTTGGATGCCATAACCCGCAAGAAGTGATTGCTTGCCACGCACCACTACATCCACTGCTAAGCCAATCAGGGCTGGTGGGGCGAGATCAAACAGCTTGTTGAGAACCGAACAGCCCATCGCCGCGTACACCAAGCGACGCTGTGGTTCGAGATGACGAATCAGACGTCTCAACGGAGCGGCTTTAACTGAAGCTTCGCTGAGAGTTGTCTTCACCACGGTTTTTAACGCATAAGTGGGTGTACAACGGGAGAACAACCGAAGGAGTTGCAATGAACCGTTCCAGGTCGTTCAACCGCTTTCACCGGTACCTGGCGCGTCAAAAGCGCCATGGTCTTAAAGCAGTTCTGCCGCAATCGAATTCTCTCGAGAAGACGATCAACAGCAGTGTTAATCAACGCCAAGTCAAACTTGATCACCTCAGCGATCAAGCCATCGTCATGGAGCTGCTCGAAAGCCAGGCTTAGAGCTCAATCGCGATAACCGCCGCCACCGCCGCCGCCACGTGGACCACCAGAGCGTTCACGTGGGGTGGCTTTGCTGACACGAATCATCCGACCCATCCATTCGACGTCTTGAAGATCATCGATCGCCTTTTGCTCTTCGGCATCGTTCACCATCTCAACGAAGGCAAAGCCGCGCTTGCGACCTGTTTCGCGGTCTAGGGGAAGGCTGCAGCTTTTGACTTCGCCGTATTCAGCGAACAAGTCAGAAAGATGCTCTTGTTCTGCCTGGAACGAGAGATTGCCGATGTAGATGGTCATGGACCGTGGAACCGTGAATGAAATCGATCGCGTGAGCCGGTTCCGAAAACGAAGACGAAATGGGCCGGTGGTCAGGCGCTAACCCTCAAACGTTACAGGGGTACCGCACGGAACAACACAAAAAACCAAAGCAATTCCGAAGAGACGGCCAAATCCGAACAATCGATTCCATTGTCAGCAGATCCTGACGAAAGGAGCGAGATGGCACCCCTTCAACTGCAGTCCATGCAGTGGACCTCCGACGGCGAACTCCATCCCACCGATCGAATAACTCTCCTCAACACCCTGATCCCTCAATGCATCCCAACAATTCAGATTGAGCTGATCAAAGCCGTAGAACGAATGGCGATGTCCCAAACCACACTCATCCCCCAAGTTTGCGAGTCCTGATAGAGCGTTAGCTCTACGACTTGTATGTAGGTGCAGCGCGACCTTTGCAGGTCTCGCGCGCTGTATCGATCCCGGCACCGCCACCAACCTCAACGAGGAAACAATTGCATGTTTCCTCACCCATTCCTGAGGGTGGGGTTTCTCCAGCTTGTGCCGTAGCAGCCTTAAACGCGGCAAGACAAAAACTTTTGAGCAAGTTTTTGTCTTGACTCATGACAGGTGCTGCAGAAATCAAACCAGCCATCAGAAACGAAATCATCAAGAATCTTGAGTGATTTGCAACTCACGATTCATCACGCGAAGGCTTCGCAAACTATTAAAAATGTCCTCGGGCATGCCCTTAGGTAGATCAACGAGGCTGTGATTGTCAAAAATTTGAATCCGACCAATCGAGCGACCGTCTAATCCGGTTTCTCCAGCAATGGCACCAACAAGATTGCCGGGTTTCACCCGATCACGGTGACCAACAGCAACGCGATAGCGCTGCATGTTTTCTTCAGGAGCCCGTGCCGGTCGGTCGCTGCGACGCTCTCCTCGGCGATCTCCACGATCCCCACGGTCGCGGTCCATCCGTTGAGTGTTCTGAATCCAGTCGTCATCGCCTTTACGCAACAGGCCATTGGGACCGATGGCCAGATTGAGAGCCGCCAACGCAATCTGTTCTGGCGTGAGTTCCAGCTCCGTTGAGACCCGCTGCAGCAATTCTTGAAGAAGTGCACTTTCCTCAGGATTCGCAGCGTCTTCATTAGCCGATTCACTGAGGCGTTTACGCAATCGATCCAAGCGACCCTGGTTGATCGCCGTGTTGCCAGGCACCTCCATAATTTCGATCGGCTGACCAGTCGCTCGCTCGAGATTTCGGATAAACCGACGTTCCCGCGGCGTCATGAACAAAACGGCTTCACCGGTGCGACCCGCCCGGCCTGTTCGTCCAATGCGGTGCACATAGGCCTCGCTATCGAACGGCATGTCGTAATTGATCACCAGGCCAATACGCTCCACATCCAAGCCACGGGCCGCCACATCCGTCGCGACCAAAACATCGACGGAGCCGCTGCGCAAACGTTCCACCGTGCGTTCACGTTGGTTTTGGGGAACATCACCATTCAAAACAGCAACTTGATGCCCCGCAGCTTCCAGGGTTTCAGCCACCGTCAATGTGATCACTTTGGTACGAGCAAAAATGATCACTCCCTCGCCCCCACAAGCATCCAACACCCTTTGCAGGGCCTCGAGCTTGTGGCTCATCGGCACCGTGATCGCCCGTTGCCTGATCAGCTTTCCGTCTTGATCTTTGGTTTTGATCGTGACTTCAGCTGGATCGTTGAGATACCGCTTAGACAGGCGACGAATCTCCGAAGGCATCGTTGCCGAGAACAGAACCACCTGCCGTTCTTTGGGCAACTGTTCAAGAATCCACTCCACATCGTCGATGAAGCCCATACGCAACATCTCATCGGCTTCATCAAGCACCAAACTCGTGAGGCCAGATGTGTCGAGGGTGCCCTGGCGCATGTGATCCATCACACGGCCCGGTGTACCCACCACCACATCAACGCCACGACGCAACGTGCTGATTTGGGAGCGGAAATCTGTTCCTCCATAAACAGCCAAAACTTTGAGATGGGGATGACCAGCGGCGTAGGCCTTGAATGAATCAGCCACCTGCATCGCCAACTCTCTGGTGGGTGCAAGCACCAACACCTGAGGCGTCTTCCGACCGCTCTCCAGCCGTTCAAGAAGAGGCAATGCAAAAGCCGCCGTCTTGCCGGTGCCGGTTTGAGCCTGACCCACAAGGTCGCGGCCCAGCATCAGTTCAGGGAATGCTGCCTTTTGAATTGGTGAAGGATCGTTGTATCCCTTTTCGACAAGCGTCTTCAAGAGAGCTTCACTGAAGCCGAAGCAATCAAATCCCGATTGAGGCTCTGGATTGGCCTCCTCAAGTGTGGCCGCTTCGGGTGTGGCCCCGATTGTGGTGGTGAAAACTTCGTCCTGAACTTCGTCTTTTTTGTCTTCTGGCAATGCGGATGCGGAAAGATCAACCGCGCACGAGGAATCCTCGAGCTGCTGCTGCTGTTCAGTCATGGAGGGTGGCCCTGGCCTGATTGATCTCTGAAATCAGGCTCACAACCACCCGGCAATCGAACAGATTGCACTCCGGTTGTGTTGCCTACGCTTCAAAGGTTGAGCGTAAAGCTATCACCCGGCCGTAATCATCCTGCAATCGTTCGATGTCCTCCTCGCGAAGATCATCGCCATGTTGAACCTCAATAATTACCAAATCACAATGGCCTCCACGCGCCCGATGCACTGCACCAACTGGGATCATCATCATCACTCCGGGATGGGCTGCAACCCATTGGTTGTTGCACAAGAGCGAACCATCGCCTGACGCCACAGTCCAACTTTCACTGCGATGCTGATGCCGCTGCAACGACAATTGCTGGCCTTTGAACACCAAAAGCCGCTTCACCTTGTACCCCTTGCCCGACTGCAAGTGTTCGAACCAACCCCAGGGTCGATCAACGCGCATCACGGCACGATCATTAGATCCAGGCTGACACGGGCTCGTGTGATGGCCGTATAGAGAAGTCGTCGATCGTGGTCGGAACTATCAGGTGAATCCAGAGGTTGTGGCCACAGCACAAACACGGCATCGGCCTCACTTCCCTGGGCGCGATGAATGGTGAGCGCCACAGCTGGCTCCAGCCGGCGAATTCGTGATGGATGCAAACGCTTCACTCCAACATTTCCACCATCCGTCGCCACCCGAAACAACAAACGGTTTTGGTCGCCAGCTCCGACCGTGATTCCTAGATCGCCGTTGGCGAGGCCAAGTTCAGGCTGGTTTCCACCACAAATCACCGGAAGGCCACTGGGCCAACGGCGGGGATCCTCCGCAATCGCGTCCCCCAACAAAGACCGGTGCACATCCTCAAGACTCCATGGCCCACGGCGTCGGGGACACAACACCAGATTTTGCTCCAGGGCTCTCAACAGAGGCTCAGCCTTAGTGCTCAATTCCGCCTCTGAACAATTCAGAAGACCCTCCGACAACTGCAGAAGTTGGCGGTGATGCGCTTGCCAATGCTTTCGAATCAAAGGTGGTAACCGGCGGGAAGATTCGCGGTGGATCCGAACATTCGCCTTGGCATCCAGCCAAGCGAGTTGCCCCTGAAACGCTTCCATCCCCCCATCCCGCAAGGCACTGGCCAGTTGAGCCACGGCTCCGCGGTTGCGATAGGTCTGTTTTAGGTGGATTGCACCCGGGCCAAATCGTTCTCTGACATCGGATTGCTGCAGGCGATGCCACACCGCACCACTCCCCACGGGTGGCAATTGCGCCGGATCACCAACCAGCACCAACCGACAGCGCGGAGGGAGAGCAGACAGCAGCGCTTGCATCAACGCCAAGTCGAGCATCGACATCTCATCGATCACTAGGAGATCCAGCTCCAGGGGGCGCTCAGCGTTCCGCCCAAACCCATGGGCTCCAGCCTCAAGCCAGCGGTGCAATGTGCCGCAAGGCAAACCCTGGATGCGGGGGCGTACGGCATCGCCCAACCGTCGAGCCGCCTTGCCGGTGGGTGCGGACAACCCCAGACGGAGGCCGGGATGATGCAACTGCACCCGCGCTAACAAGTCCACGACAGTGCTGGTTTTGCCTGTGCCCGGACCGCCGCTGAGCAGCACCACTGAACCTTGATCTAGCGCTAAAACCGCCTGCTGTTGCTCACGGTTCAAGCTCGAAGCGGGATCAGGCGGTGATGGGTCGGGAAGGGGTGGATCGGGAAGGGGTGAAACAGAAAGCATCGATCGTTCCACCAACGCTTCCACTACCTCGTCCATCGCCTGCATCCAACGACGCCAGCCCAGCCGTTGGCCCTGCAACGCCAAAGGCGAGGCCTCGCCGCCCTCCAGCCAACCGCTCTCCCGCACCAGCTGCTCGCGTTCAGGAGACAAAGGCACCGAGAGGTTGCCCTGCTCCAGCGCTTCCATCAACGCAAGGCTGAGCTGCTCAAGCTCAGGACAGTTGCGCTGTGGTGGAATCCTGCGCACCAACGCAGCATGCAAGCCAGAGGCAAAGGATGCGGGCCAACCAGAACTGGTCATCGCTCAACCTCAGACAAGGCACGATCCAGGGCCAAAACCCGCTCCAAGGGAGCCGGTTCCACCAGACGTCCTGGTCCAACACTTGGAGAAACACCCAGGGAGTCACCACCGAGAGAGTCACCGAGAGAGTCACTGGGGGAATCTTCGGGGGAAACAAGCTGATCCCCCGGCATCCCTCTTAAGAAGGCATAGACGTACCCACCAAGGTGCTGTTCGGGGTTGTAGTCCGGCAGACGCCAACGCAAATGTCGGTGTAGAGCCACCAGATACAGATGGGCTTGCAGGGGGTAGTGATGGTGAATCATCTGCTCTTGCATCGCGTCCTGGTGATAGTGACGAGGTCCGCATCGATCAGGGCTTCCCTCCGATCGACGTTCACCGATCCAATTGCTCTTCCAGTCCAAAACCCACCAGCGCGACTGTTGGGGGTCGCAAAACACAAGGTCGATCGAGCCGGTGAGGAATCCACGGCTATTCACCCCCAACGTGGCGAGGTGATCGATGTACCGCCCGCCAAAACGCGCGTCGGGTGAAAAACGAAAGGCCTGAACGAGATCCTTGGTGCGCACATGGCTTACCGGCAGATCAAAGCTCAACTCATGGATGCGTTGCTTCAGGCCCAACTGGCTCAGCTTCAACTGCGACAAGGGGCCACCAAGGGGGGTCTTCAGTACACAATCCAGACCCTCCATCACCATCGACTGAAGCTTGCAATCCAACCCAGCACGTCTGAGTTCCGTGTCGATCACATCCGCCCGAAGACTGTTCAGAGCGGAACTGTCCAGAGCGGAACCATCCAGCGTGGCTTGGTCGTCGGCTTCCGCAGCCTGAAATGGAACCTGCTCGAGAATTCGATGCAGGCAATCACCAGCCACCGCCCCCCGGGGAAAATCGGCGAGGGGCCCTTGCTCTGGCCAGAGATCCGGTCCGGCGAGGTTGCACTCTTCAGCTCCGGGATCGGGGTCTCGACCTTGTTCAAGCACGACAGGGTCAACAGGAGCTGAGATCCAGGCGGAGTAACTCGCCCTTCCCCAGCTGCGATCGATCCGCCCAGGGGTGTCACCAAGGCCGAGCGGCTGCTCGCAGGGCTGTGATCGCCAACGCTGAGATTGGGGAAGAGGATCGGGAAGGGGACGGCGCAGAAGCGGCACTCCTCGCTCGGACAGCGCCAAGTCGAGCCGTTCATCGTTGAATCGGTCCACCGAATCGTGGATGGCATCCGCACCAAACAGCCAACAGGGCAGTGGAGCTCCCTCTTGACCGGCCGAACGCACCCAAACCACCAGCAACTGGGTACGGGCACGGGTCATCGCGACGTAGGCCAACCGTTCCGCCTCCGCCATGGCATCGTCAGCCGCTTGCTGCGCAGCACGGTGTCCTTTCCCCCAATGGGAATCGATCGCAATCAACCAACGACCATCACCCGTTTCCCGCCATAACGGTCCAGTTTCTTGGCGCGGGGCTTGCCAGAGATAGGGACAAATCACCACGGGATACTCCAGGCCTTTGCTGCGATGAACAGTCACCACGGCCACGGCACGATCGACTTGGTCGCTGTGGGGCTGACGAGCCTCTGGTACTGGAGTTGTGGGATGCAAGCGTTCACGACGCAACCAATTCGCTGCCGTTGCACTGTCCAATCCCTGACGGTGCATCGCCTCCTGCACCAATCGCCCCACTTGCTGCAGGTCCCCCAACATCCGACCCCGTTCCGACAAATCAGCGGTCCGCTGACCCTCCAACAGCTGGGCCAGACAGCCCATCAAACCGAGCTTGGGTAGCGCCCGTTGCCAAACCCGCAGCTGCTCAGCCAGCTGATCCAAAGCCCCTTCATTCTCCATCGCCTCTAAGGACCAATTCATGAGCGGGGAGCTCACCAACAGCCGCAAACATCGATCATCACCGGGGTCTGCCAGGGCATCCAACAAGCGCTGCACCACCAGAGCGGCTTCGCTTTCCAAGACATCGCCCTGGGTGACCAACCGACTCGGAATGCCACAGGCGCCAAGGGCCCGGCGCAGATCGGTCGCCTGCTGATGACGACTTACCAGCACACAAAGATCGGCGGGGTCGGGTTGATCAGGACCCTGCAAAATCTCAAACACCACAGCAGCGAGCTGACTGGGCAACTGCTGCTCCAATGCGGTCCGTGATGCCGGTGGGTCCATCTCCAGCTCAAGAAGCTGGAGCGCAGCCGTCGTCGGAGAAGCCTGATCAACAGCTTGGGCTAGCACCGCAGGAATCGCCAAGCCAGAGCGAGGCATCCCTGGCTCCATCAACTTGTTTAACCCCTCCATCAAAGAGGCAGTGGCGCGGAAGTTATCGAGCAGGTGATCGATGCGATCAACCTGTTGACGAGCCTCTAAATAGGTACCGAGATCACCGCCTCGAAAGCGATAAATCGCTTGCTTTGGATCACCAACCAACAAAAGGAGATGGTTGACGCGATCACCGAAGGCCCGCTGCAGCAAACGCCACTGCACCGGATCCGTGTCCTGGAACTCATCCACCATTACGGCGCGATAGCGCTGCTGTAACGGTGCAAGCCAATCAACCCGTTCATCACCAGGATCCATCGCCGCCAGTAATCCAGCGAAGGTGATCGCTCCGCTACGACGACGACGTTCCCGCAGTTCCTGAAGACCACGCTCCAGCAAATATCGCCATACCCGCTCCAATGGCTCATCCCAAAGGGCACCAATCGCGGTCTGCAAGGCAGAGGCCACCAAACTTGGCTCCTCCTCCCCGCACTTCCGGGCCATGCGGCACCAACTGCCGGGATGGAAATACTCCTTCAAGGGTTTCTCGACTGAGGCGATCGCGGCAAGAGATGGCACACCGTTTTGCGCTGCGATCCATTGGTTGATCACGGCGCAGCGATCCGTGCGTGGCTTCGCGCTGTAGGGCGACGTCGAGCCACATCCCTGGGCTTTCCACTGCGCAGCCGCTGCCCGAAAGCCCGACTCAAGGGCAGCATGATCAAGCTCCCATCGAGATCGGAATGCGTTCCAAAGGCTTTCGATCCAGCACGGAAGCTGATCACGCAACGGCGATTGCCCATCGACAACGGCTGGGTCGCCAGCCAATCGAGGATTGGGATCTCCATCCAGTCGAGCCAAGGCAGCGCCCAAGCTTTGCGGCGATAACCCCCGCTGCCGTAGGCCTTGAAACTGGTCATCGGGAAGGGTCAACAGCTCTTGCTGCCACAGGTGTTGCACCACCTCGGCCTGAAGCGCTGCTGCATCACTTTCAAGTTGTGGTTCGATCGCCGCCCCGTTATCGAGGGCCAAACGGCGCAAGCTGCGGCGACAAAAACCATGGATCGTGGCGATGTCAGCGCGGTCGAGTTGCTCGAGTGCAACCAGCAACCGTCGAATTCTGGTACGTCGATCCGAAGATGCCGTGCATTGCTCTAACCATGCGGCCATGACCGGATCGGGCGCCTGCGGGGGCGTTTCGTTCTCCAATTGCTCCAATCCAAGCAGCGCCTGCTGCAAGCGCTGACCAATACGAGAACGCAATTCCTCCGCGGCCGCTTCGGTGTAGGTCACTACAAGCAGCGCTTCAAACGAGTAAGCCGCCTCGGTGATCAAGCGAAGGGTGAGATGGGCCAGCGCGAAGGTTTTGCCCGTTCCAGCACTGGCTTCCAATAAACGGATTCCAGGCTCAAGTGGATAGGTATTGGCGTTAAAGCGCTCAGCCATGGTTGCCATCAACTCCGCCGCGCTCGAAAAAGGGGTTGATAAAGCGCCGTGCAGGCGGCCTCAAAACCCGGCGTCTGCAGCAACGCATCCGCATCCAGCTCTGCTCCGAAGCAAAGCTGAAGTGCTGGCGAGAGGCGCTCATCTTGCCAACACGTTCGAAAGCGATCCAAGCCTGTTCCGGGTTTGTGCTGCTCATGCCAAACCATCTGCCAACCACTTTTGGGAGGAACGGGCCAGCACTGATGCATTCCCTGCTGAGCAAGTTCTTGCAGCGTTGCCAGCTGCTGATCCGCTTGGTCCGTTGGCAACGCCGACCAGTGCAGATGAATCTCCGCACCGATGGCACGGGTACTGCGGGCAATCACCGCTGTCGGGGTTGGAGTCAACCGGCAAAGGTGGAGATGGTGCAGCCAACCACGCATCACGCCTGCCGCGCTGAGCATTCCGGCCTGAACCACCACTTGGGTCTCTCCAGCGAACATAAGCGGTCGGAGCACACCTTCGATCGATACGCTCTCGCAACGGCAAGAACCCAGGCTGTTGAGCTGACCTCTGAGGCGTTGCCAACGGTCAGCCAACTCCTGTTGCTCCAGGGCAGCGCCAGCGCCAGCCGGCAACACCCCCTGACCGGCCAGCAGCGACCGCCAATCCGGCAACGTTCCGGCGGCAAGCAACTGTTCAAGGTTTTGATCCAACAGCTGATAACGCTCAAGGGCATTGAGCTCGAGGGGGTCGAGATCCTCCACGGCATCGATCCCCTCACCCGGTCGAAGCCCCCTCGAACGCAACCAAGCCGCTTGGGGTTGATGCATCCAGCGCAGAAGTTCCTCAAACACCAACGGCTCTTGTGGGTTGGACCTGGTGCTGGGATCAGCCTGAGTGGATGGCCAAACCAGCGACCACGCCAATGCCTGCTGCGGTTCCGGTCGAGAGCGATCCAACCAACGCCGGGCCTCCAGCTGACGACGATCGCAGCTCAAAGGCGCCTCCATGTCGAAGTTGCTGCGCGCTAACGGGTTGGCTGCCGGCGTCAGCACCAACCCGTCGAGGCTGCTGGTGGATAACTCCTGGTTGAGTTGGGCCAACCATTGCTCCACCGGAGCGGCAGGGGGTTGAGCCTCACCGGTGCGTTCATTGCGACCACACCAACTGATCAACAGGTGGCGTCGTGCCGACATCAATGCCTCCAGCAAGACATACCGGTCTTGATCACTTCCGCGGGGATCGCCAAGCCGTCGTTGCTGCTCGAGCAAATGAAATCCGGGGCGTTGATTGGGACGCGGGAACACCGCACCATCGAGCCCCATCAACACAATCACCTTGTGGGGAATGGCCCGCATCGGTTCCAAGGCACTGATAGTGAGCGAACCAGTGCGGTGCCCGAAACGACCGCTATCCACCGAGAGGGCTTCATTGAGCACCTCCAAGACAACGGCGATATCAAGCTCCAGCGCGCAATCGATGGCCCGCAATCGCCAATCCTCAAGGGCTGCAGTCCAGGTTTGTAATTCACCACTCCAAGTGCGGCCATCCCCAAACAACTCCTGCAACACCGACTGGAGCAACGTCACCCATGCCGCACAGGTGCGTGGTCGCCTGAACTGCTCAATCATCCAAACCATGCGATCCAGCAGCGTCCACCAACGCACTAATCGCTCCGGATCGAGTTCCCACTGGAACGGTGCTGCACCATCGAGAGCTAATCCTTCATGTAAAGGCAACACCAGGCCCAAAAGCCAGCGGTCTAAACACCAGCGCAAACCATGGGTTTCGTCTCCACCCCGTTCCGTTGCATCAAGCCCCCAGCGGAAACCGGTGCGCTGCAAAACCCGCGTCATCAGAACGCAGTCTTCCGACGACAACCCTTGCAAGTCTTGAAGCGCAGGATTAGCTAGCCATTGCTCTAAGCCAGTAGCCGTTAAACGGCCAGCCGCCAACTCCAGCAAGTTGAGCATGGCCATGGACAGTCCAGGACTGCTTTGCTGACTGCGGTCGGTCAGACGCCAGGGGAGATCGACACCAATGGCATCGGAATCGTTGAACAACGAATTCAGCAACGGGGCATAACGATCCACCTGCGGAGTCATCACCAGAACATCACGTGGAGCCAGGTCGGGATCCGCAGCTAGCCATTGGAGAATCCGATCACGCACCAGCTGCACCTCGCGCCAGGGCCCAGGGGCTGCTTGAAATAAAAGCGATTGATCATCGGCCAGCCGGTTCAGTCCAACGGCCTGATGCGGATCCACCAGCTGCTCCTGCAGCTGTTCCAAAAGGGATGGCGAACCAAGAGACGGCTCAGCCATCTGCACCGGGGAGGCAAAGAGATCACCCTCGCGCCGCTCCCCCAACTGCACATCACCCGATCCCTCCAACAGTTGCTGGAACTCAGCACCCATCCGACCAAAACTGGCTTCAAGCCTTGGTGCAGCCTCAAGCCAATGGCCATCTGGGGGCTCCAACCAAGCCTCCTGGAGTAGCTCTCGGCGGCTGCCACAGCGTTGCCATAGATCGGGGCAGGGAGTGAGGAGATACACCTCCACATCAAGCACACCCGAGAGGGCCTGAATCAGTTCCACCTGCACGGGGGCAAGGGCACTGATTCCAAACAAACGCAGACGCTCAGGAAGAGAGTCAGCTGACACCACACCGCGCCGCAATCGGTCGATGGCTTCACGGACCTGCAGGCCAAAGGGCGCACGGGGCAATCGGTCCGCCAAACGATGCCAAAGCAGCGGCTGCCAGCCGGACTCTGCTGACTGTGGGGATGAACTCCACTGAGCCAATTGATCAGCGCGATACAGCGCGTAATCGTCGAAGGCA
>QCVM01000042.1:0-16005 GCA_003210375.1 Synechococcus sp. AG-686-B21
GGTGAGTTTTGGAAAAGTAGAAGGGGGCCGAGCTTTCAACGTGATTGCCGATCAAGTTCGCTTGTTGGGCACGGTGCGTTGTTTGGATTTAGATCAGCACGCGATGCTGCCCGGTTGGATTGAAGACACGGTTCAAGCCATTTGTGCTGGTTGTGGGGGCAGTGCTGAGGTGCGCTATCGCTGCATCGCGCCGCCAGTGGATAACGATGTTGCCCTTACCAACCTCCTCGAAAGCTGTGCGATCGAGCGACTGGGTCGTGATCGGGTGGTGCCTGTGGAGCAACCATCCTTGGGTGCGGAGGATTTCGCAGAGTTGCTTCGCGATGTCCCTGGAATGATGATGCGGCTGGGAGTAGCAGGACCGGATGGCTGTGCCCCGCTGCATAACGGAGCCTTTGCACTCGATGAGACAGCCCTTGCCGTAGGTATCGAGGTGTTGGCCGCAACACTCTTGGCCTGGATGGCGGAGCACGGAGGCTGATGAAAGCGGAGCGTGTAGTGGCTTGGCTGTCATTGGGAGCACCGTTGTTGATCGTGCTTGCTGTTGTTGCTGTACAGCAACGCGATGGGAATGACAGGGTTCAGGCTTTGCCTGTCGCGGCCGTGGGATCCGCCCTCATTGTGAGTTGTGGCCTCGGACGACGTCGTCGACGCGCCAGGCTGTTCGCAAATTTGAAGCGGTCGCGTGTTCAGGATGGTGATGGATGACTGAGGCCAACCCACAACCCGATCTCGGCGCCCTACGGGATGCAATTGCCAGTGGAGATCCAGTCAGGGCCATGCCAGCGCTGACCCAGCTGCGCTTCTGCGAAGCGGAGGACGCAGTACCGTTGTTGGTTCTCGGCACAGAGCAAAAACCGTTCCTTGTTCGTTCTCTGAGCTGTAGCGGCCTGGGTTACAAGCGCACTGAACAGGGTTGGGGTGTTTTAACGCGGTTGCTTACAGAGGACGAAGACCCGAATGTGCGGGCGGAAGCGGCTAATGCTTTGGCCAGTTATGGGGTTGAGCGGTCTTGGCCTTTGCTTCAAGCGGCTTTTTCAGCTGATGGTGCCTGGCTGGTGCGTTGCAGCATTCTTTCGGCCTTGGCGGAACAGCCCGAGATAAAGCTCACGTGGTTGCTCGAGTTAGCCCAAATGGCCATCACCGATGGGGATGGAACGGTTCGGGTGAGTGGTGCGGAGATCCTTGGTCGGATTGTGCGGGATGGCATCGCCCAACCGATTGGTGCAGAAGCCCGAGCACTGCTACAACCGCTGCAGCAGGACGTTGATCACCGTGTGGTGGCTGCGGCATTGAACGGTCTTCAGATCTCCTAAATATTGTTCTGAGGAGATGTCGCTAGCGTTTGAAAACCACTAGGGGTGCCCTACACATTTTTCTATGTAGGGCTGAGATCACACCCTCTGAACCTGATCCGGTTGATACCGGCGAAGGGAAGTGAATCATGTGATCCGCAGCCGTTTGGCTGGCTCCTGGCAATTCAGTTGCTGCCAAGGACATGCGTACTCAATGGGTTTCTGCTCGCAAGGGCCAAGCGAATGTGTCTCAGATGCATTACGCCAAGAAAGGCGTCGTTACAGAAGAGATGGCCTACGTGGCCAAGCGGGAGAATCTGCCTGAGTCGTTGGTGATGGAAGAAGTGGCGCGGGGTCGGATGGTCATCCCTGCCAATATCAATCACACCAATCTGGAGCCCATGGCGATTGGCATCGCTAGCAGCTGCAAGGTGAACGCGAATATCGGTGCGTCTCCGAATGCTTCCGATGCCGCGGAAGAGGTGAACAAGCTGAAGTTGGCCGTCAAATATGGCGCCGACACCGTTATGGATTTATCCACAGGCGGTGTGAATCT
This sequence comes from Synechococcus sp. AG-686-B21, assembly GCA_003210375.1. GTDB lineage: Bacteria > Cyanobacteriota > Cyanobacteriia > PCC-6307 > Cyanobiaceae > Parasynechococcus. The sequence continues at coordinate 1,852 of QCVM01000042.1, forward strand.
GGATGAGGTACGCACGCAAATTATTGGCGCATCACCGGTGCCGATTGGAACAGTTCCTGTGTATCAAGCACTGGAAAGCGTGCATGGTTCGATCGAGAAACTCGACGAAGATGATTTTCTCCACATCATCGAGAAGCATTGCCAGCAGGGCGTTGACTATCAGACGATTCACGCTGGCCTGTTGATCGAGCACCTTCCCAAGGTGAAGGGCCGAATCACAGGCATTGTTAGCCGTGGCGGCGGAATCTTGGCTCAGTGGATGTTGTATCACCACCGCCAAAATCCTTTGTTCACTCGCTTTGACGATATTTGCGAAATTTTTAAGCGGTACGACTGCACGTTCTCCTTGGGGGATTCACTGCGTCCGGGTTGCCAGCACGATGCTTCTGATGCAGCTCAGTTGGCTGAACTTAAAACTCTTGGTGATCTCACCCGTCGGGCGTGGAAGCATGACGTTCAGGTGATGGTGGAGGGTCCAGGCCATGTGCCTTTGGATCAAATTGAGTTCAACGTGAAGAAGCAGATGGAGGAGTGCGATGAAGCCCCCTTCTATGTTCTTGGCCCCCTGGTTACTGATATTGCGCCGGGTTATGACCACATCACATCGGCAATTGGTGCTGCCATAGCTGGTTGGCATGGCACTGCAATGCTTTGCTATGTCACACCGAAGGAGCATCTCGGTCTGCCCAATGCGGAGGATGTTCGTGAGGGATTGATTGCTTACAAGATCGCTGCCCATGCTGCTGATATCGCCCGTCACCGGCCTGGTGCCCGTGATCGCGATGATGAACTCAGCCGCGCTCGTTATGCCTTTGACTGGAACCGGCAGTTCGAGCTTTCTCTTGATCCAGAGAGGGCTAAGGAGTATCACGACGAAACTCTTCCTGCCGATATCTATAAGCAGGCAGAATTCTGTTCAATGTGTGGGCCTAAGCACTGCCCAATGCAGACAAAAATCACTGATGAAGATCTAGAAGGTCTCCAAAAAGTTTTGGAGTCTAAGGGCGCAGCCGAACTTGTTCCTGTGAAGCTTGATAAGGTTGATTAAATAACTAGCCGATAATTTTTGGGATCTTGTTGGAACTCAAAGATCGTCATGATCTGGTTTGTGCTGGTGATTTATGTTAATGAGCCTCGCTTGGAATAAGTAAATCCATCTGGGGCTATTTTGGCAGCCTTGTCGCCATTAAGTAAGTTCGAATTTTCTTATAATACTTTGGATAAAGTGTGGCCTTCTTTGTTTATTGGCAAGGCTGGTTCGCAATCAAGTGTAATTGCGAAAGATTATTTTTGCTTTTGATCTCCTGTGAAGTGTTCAGATTAAATTGACGCATTCCTTTGAGTCTCAAGTCTTCGAATCGTTTTTGCACATCGTTAGTGTTAGATATGTTTGAAGTTGTTTATGACTATTTTATTCCTCGTCGTTATTCGACTTTTGAGGTATTAATGGGTGGTAAATGTTATTGCATCAAAAAGATTTTTTATATTTGCCACGAATAAAGGTATTCAAATCGCTATCGAGAAATCCTTAGAGGACTATGTTCACGTTTCTACCTGCAGCGATGGTGAAAACGAATTGATTTGTTCAGTGATTGACTCATAAAAAACCGACCCCCTCGAGAGGGTCGGTCTGTATTAGGCCCTTGACCTGTTTGTTTCGTTAGCCCAGCAGAGCTTTGGATTTAGCAACTACATTCTCCACAGTGAACCCAAACTCCTTCAGGCAAGTCCCACCAGGAGCTGAAGCACCAAAGCGATTCATCGTCACGCTGTCGCCATCGAGGCCGACGAAACGGTGCCATCCGAAGGATTCGGCTGCTTCCACCACGATCCGTTTGCGCACAGCGTCGGGCAGAACCTCCTCCTTGTAGGCGTCGGACTGTTCATCGAACAGTTCCACGCAAGGCATCGAGACGACGCGGACCTTCTTGCCTTCAGTAGTGAGCTGTTTGGCAGCTTGGACGCAGAGGTCGAGCTCGGTTCCGGTACCGATCAGGATCAGCTCTGGTGTCCCTGCGCAGTCCTCGAGCACATAGCCACCGAGTGCAACTTTATCGATTGAGGAGTTGGCTTGGTTGGCCATGCCTTGGCGGCTAAGGCACAAGGCGCTGGGGCGGTTACGGTTTTGGATGGCCAGCTTGTAAGCACCGCTGGTTTCGTTGCCGTCGCCGGGGCGGAACACCAACATCCCGGGCATTGCACGCAGTGAGGGGATCGTTTCGATCGGCTGGTGGGTGGGGCCGTCTTCTCCCACACCGATGGAGTCGTGCGTCAGGACGTAGATCACACCCAGCATGCTCAAGGCCGAAAGGCGCATGGAGCCGCGCATGTAGTCGGCAAACACCAGGAAGGTGCCGCCGTAGGGGATCAAACCACTGTCGTGGTAAGCGATGCCATTGAGGATGGCGGCCATGGCGTGCTCGCGCACACCAAAGTGCAGGTAGCGCTTTTCTGGTGACTCAGGCTGATAAGAGCCTGTTTCGCCCTTGATGTCGGTGTAGTTGGAATGGGTGAGGTCGGCCGATCCGCCAATCAATTCGGGAATGTTGGGTCCCAAAGCACCCAAGCAAATCTGGGAGTGCTTGCGGGTGGCAAGTCCACCGTCGTCTGGGGTGTAACTAGGCAGGCTCTTCTCCCAACCTTCGGGAAGTTCACCGCGAAGCATCCGCTCGAACTGTGCGGCTTCTGTGGGGAATTTGGTGCGATAAGCGGCGAGGGTTTTGTTCCACTCGGCTTCCTTGCTGGCTCCACGCTCGATCGCGCTACGGAACTGGTCGTAGGCCTCCTGAGGAATCTCGAAGGGGCCATAGCTCCAGCCCAACTGTTTACGGGTGAGCTCGGCTTCCTCTGCACCAAGAGCAGCACCGTGAACACCAGCGGTGTCGGCTTTGTTGGGGGAGCCGTAACCGATGGTGGTGGTCACCTTGATAATCGAAGGCTTATCGGTCACTGCCTTGGCAGCGGCGATCGCTTTGGAGATGGCATCAACGTCGGTGTTCCCATCGGCCACGTGCTGCACATGCCAGCCGTAGGCCTCATAGCGCTTCAGCACGTCCTCGGTGAAAGACACGTCGGTGCGGCCGTCAATCGTGATGTGGTTGTCGTCGTACAGGGCGATCAGTTTGCCCAGCTTGAGGTGTCCTGCCAGGGAGCAGGCTTCCGAGGAAATGCCTTCCTGGTTGCAGCCGTCGCCCATCACTACATAGGTGTAGTGGTCGACGAGGGTGGTGTCGGGCTTGTTGAACTTGGCAGCCAGGTGGGATTCAGCGATCGCCAGGCCCACAGCGTTGGCGATACCTGCGCCGAGGGGGCCGGTCGTCACTTCAACGCCGGGTGTTTCAAAGGTTTCGGGGTGCCCGGGGGTCTTCGATCCCCACTGACGGAACTGCTTGATGTCGTCAATGCCCACCGAGTCGTAGCCGGTGAGGTGCAGCAGCGCATACAGCAGCATGCAGCCGTGACCTGCGGACAGCACGAAGCGGTCGCGGTTGAACCACTTGGGGTTTTTTGGGTTGTGGTTCAGGAACTTGTCCCACAACGCATAGCCCATGGGTGCGCAGCCCATTGGCAAGCCGGGGTGGCCGCTGTTGGACTTGTTGATGGCATCGACCGCCAGCATCCGAATGCTGTTGATGCAGAGGGTGTCGAGGGATGCGGGCGCAGCGACCATGGGGTTTAAGAGGCAAAGTTGGGGAGAGTTTGATGCATAAAACGGGAAATCCCGTTCAGCTGGCGCGTTGGAACGCAAGGCAGACGTTGTGGCCGCCGAACCCGAAGGAGTTGGACAACACTGTTGCTAGCGTCTGATCTCGGGCCGTGTTTGGCACGACATCCAAATCACAATCGGGATCTGGATTGCTGTGATTGATCGTCGGTGGGACGATTCCGTGCTGCAGAGCTAGCACGCAAGCGACAGCCTCAATCCCACCGGATCCACCAAGGAGGTGACCGGTCATCGATTTTGTCGAACTCACGGGTATCTGCAGCGCACGAGCTCCGAGGGCGCTCTTGATCGCTGAGGTTTCGTTTTTGTCGTTGGCGGGGGTGCTGGTGCCATGAGCATTCACATAATCCACCGCATCTGCGGCGATACCGGCATCGTCCATGGCCAAGCGCATAGCCTCAGCACCACCCACTCCGCCGGGGGTTGGAGAGGTGATGTGGTGGGCATCGCAGGTCATCCCGTAGCCGATTACTTCGCCAAGAATGTTGGCGCCACGGGCTTGGGCGTGCTCCATGGTTTCCAGCACCAAAATGCCGGCCCCTTCGCCAATCACAAAGCCGTCACGTTCTTTGTCGAACGGTCGACTGGCGGTAGAGGGATCGTCATTGCGGAATGACAGGGCTTTGGCGCTTGCGAATCCGGCTACTCCCAAAGGGGTAATCGCCGATTCCGCGCCGCCGCAAACCATTGCATCGGCTTTACCGAGCTGGAGCAAACGGAAGGCGTCGCCAATGGCATTCGAGCCTGCAGCACAGGCTGTTGCCACAGCGGAGCTGGGGCCCTTGGTGCCCAGCGCAATCGCCGCAAGCCCCGAGGCCATGTTGGGAATCATCATCGGCACCGTGAACGGACTCACCCGTCCCGGCCCTTTGCCCTCTAAGACGTGGGCTTGGGTTTCCATCGTGAGCAACCCGCCCACGCCGGACCCAATGATCATTCCGATCCGGTGTGCATTGGCATCCGTGATCTCTAAGCCTGCGTGGGAGATAGCTTGTTTGGCTGCCACCACTCCAAATTTGCAGAAGCGATCCCAGCGTTTGGCTTCCTTGGGCTCAATTAAACCTGCGGGATTAAACGCTTTCACCTCTGCTGCAAAGCGACAGGCGTGGTTTGAGGCATCGAACAGGGTGATCCCGTCGACGCCATTGCGTCCTGAGGTCAAACCGTTCCAGTAGTCCTGAACCGTGTTGCCGATCGGTGTAACCGCGCCGAGACCGGTAATGACGACGCGATGGAAACCCTCCACCATGCCGATCCTCAGGCCTGCTTGTCTTCGATGTATTTAACGGCGTCACCGACGGTGAGGATGCCTTCCGCGGATTCGTCGGGGATCTCGATATCGAAGGCTTCTTCCAACGCCATGACGAGTTCCACGGTGTCGAGCGAGTCAGCACCCAGGTCGTTTTGAAAGTTGGATTCCGGTTTCACTTCGCCGGCATCGACGCTGAGTTGCTCCGCGACGATCGAACGGACTTTCTCAAGGATCGCTTCCTGGGACATAGCCGTGGCAACGGAACAACGGGACGCTGCATCTTACGGGCTCGGCTCGTTTTGGATCGAGCGGTGCGAATCTGTCGTTAACAACAGTGACGGCTGGTGCATCAAGGGCCTGCTCTGCAGGTACGTTTTGAATCACGTCTTCGTTTGCAAAGGGCACATGTCCCACGCCGTCAAGATCTACGACACCTGCATCGGTTGTACCCAGTGCGTGCGTGCTTGTCCTCTCGATGTGCTCGAGATGGTGCCCTGGGATGGCTGTAAGGCCGGCCAGATTGCCTCGTCTCCCCGCACGGAAGATTGTGTGGGTTGTAAGCGCTGTGAAACCGCCTGCCCCACTGACTTCCTGAGTATTCGGGTTTATCTCGGAGACGAAACCTCCCGGTCGATGGGCTTGGCTTACTAATTTTTTGGTTTTGAAGCCATAAGCTCAGCCCGGCAATGGCCGGGCTTTTCTTATATGTGCGGAATTGTTGCTCTGGTGGGCTCCCGCGAAGCAGCGCCTCAGTTGCTCGACGGACTAAGGCAGTTGGAATACAGGGGTTACGACTCGGCAGGCATCGCCACGGTGGATGCCAAGGGAACGCTCACCTGTTTGAAGGCCAAGGGAAAGCTCGTCAATCTCACGGCTCGGGTGGATAGCCAAGGTGCTTCTGGCCAGTGCGGCATTGGCCATACCCGTTGGGCCACCCATGGCAAACCAGAAGAGCGCAATGCCCATCCCCATTGCAGTGCGGATGGATCCGTGGCGGTGGTGCAGAACGGCATCATCGAAAACCACCGCAATCTGCGGGAAGCGCTTGAGACCGATGGGGCTGTTTTCGTATCGGAAACCGATACAGAAGTGATCCCGTATCTGATCGATGCAGAGCTGAAGAGGCGTCTGGCTGCCAGCGAAACCCACAGTGGAGCTGTGTTGCTTCATGCGGTGCAAGCGGTGCTTCCCCTGTTGCAGGGGGCCTATGCCCTTGCCGTGATCTGGGACAAAACACCCGGAGCTTTGGTGGTGGCCCGTAAAGCCGCACCGTTGTTGATCGGCCTGGGAGAAGGTGAGTTTCTCTGTGCCAGCGATACCCCTGCATTGGCCGGTTTTACTCGCACGATTCTTCCGATGGAAGACGGCGAGGTGGCCCTGCTATCGCCGCTGGGGGTGGAGCTCTACGACGCTCAAGGGCAGCGTCAGCAGCGGATGCCAACCCTGCTGACTGGCACGGATCACGTAGCGGACAAGCGTGAATTCCGTCACTTCATGCTGAAGGAGATTCATGAGCAACCAGAAACAGCTGAGCTGTGGGTGGCTCGTCATTTGCCTGAAGGGCTGACGGAGCAAATGCCCGTGGCCCTTCCCTTCGAACCTAATTTTTACCTTGGAATCGAGCACATCGAAATTTTGGCCTGTGGCACCAGTCGTCATGCTGCGTTGGTGGGCGCCTATCTGCTGGAACAGTTCTCCGGGCTGCCAACCGCGGTGTATTACGCCAGTGAATTTCGCTATTCCCCTCCGCCATTAGCTCCCAACACCCTCACCATTGGGGTGACGCAGTCGGGTGAAACCGCCGACACCTTGGCGGCTCTCGCGATGGAGGCCAAGCGCCGCGAAGCCCATGGCGATCCGGACTATGCCCCACGACAGCTTGGGATTACCAATCGATCCGAAAGCTCCCTCTCCCGTCAGGTCCCTCATATCCTCGACATCGGCGCCGGCATTGAGGTGGGGGTTGCGGCCACCAAAACATTCCTGGGGCAGCTACTGGCGTTCTACGGCCTTGCCATGGCCTTTGCGGCCAACCGCGGTAGCCGCTCAGCATCAGAGATAGATGCCTTGGCCGATGAATTGCGCGCGCTCCCAGAGCATTTGCGGACGCTGGTTGCTCTTCATGATAAGCGTTGTGCAGCGTTGGCTTACCGCTTTGCAACCACCCAGGACGTGATTTTTCTTGGTCGGGGCATCAACTACGCGATTGCCTTGGAAGGTGCCCTCAAGCTGAAAGAGATCAGTTACATCCACGCGGAGGGGTATCCAGCTGGCGAGATGAAACATGGTCCGATTGCCCTGTTGGATGCCCATGTCCCCGTGGTGTCGATTGCCGTTCCCGGCCTGGTGTTCGACAAGGTGCTCAGTAACGCTCAGGAGGCCAAGGCTCGCGATGCCCAGCTGATCGGTGTGGCCCCAGAGGGACCCGATACGGAGTTGTTCGATGAGCTGTTACCGGTGCCCGAGACGAGTGAGTGGATCAGTCCCCTGCTCACCGTGATTCCGATGCAGTTGCTCAGTTATCACATTGCGGCCCATCGCGGTTTGGATGTGGATCAACCCCGCAATTTGGCCAAGAGCGTCACCGTCGAATAGTTATTAGACCGTTTAGTCGTCAGGCCGTGGTGATTTTGAGTTCACTGCGTCCGTAGCGGTCTTCAAAGCGCACGATGTCGTCCTCACCGAGGTACTCGCCGCTCTGCACTTCGATCAGCTCCACAGGAATACGTCCTGGGTTGGAGAGACGGTGTTTGCAGCCCATAGGGATATAGGTGCTTTGGTTTTCACCCACCAGTTGTTCACTGCCATCTCGCTCCACCACTGCTGTGCCCTTCACTACCACCCAGTGCTCAGCCCGATGGTGGTGCATTTGTAGCGACAGGCTGGCCCCTGGTTTTACGGAAATGCGCTTCACCTGCCAACGCTCCCCTTCCGTTACACCGGTGTAGTAGCCCCAGGGCCGGTAAATCTTGCGATGCGCTTTCCCCTCGGGGCTGCCGTCGGCCTCGAGCTGCTTCACCACGGTTTTGATTGCCTGGGCCTGGGATCGATCCGCGATCAGCACCGCATCATCCGTTTCCACCACCACTAGGTTTTCAACGCCAAGCCCCACCACCAGCCGGTGCTCGCTGCGGAGATAGCAGTTGCGGCTGTCTTGGGAGATCACCCGACCCTGAAGAACGTTGCCGTCGCTGTCGCGATCCGATGTTTCCCAGAGGGCACTCCAGCTGCCCACATCGCTCCAGCCCGCATCAAGTGGAATAACGGAGCCCAGTTCTGTTTTTTCCATCACGGCCACATCGATGGCCACGTTCGGACATTTGGCGAAGGCTTCCCGTTCCAACCGCAGAAATTCCAGGTCGGCGGTGTCCTGCTCAAGGGCGGCCCTGCAGCAACTCACCACCTCAGGATTGAGGCGGTCCAGTTCCGCCAGCATGGCGCTGGCACGGAACAGGAACATGCCGCTGTTCCAGGTGAACCGTCCTGTCGCTAAAAATTGTTCCGCCGTCACCTGATCTGGTTTTTCGACAAATCGTGCGATCGGCACATCACGCAGTTCTCCAGGGCTGAAGTCTTGGGCTGCTTCGATGTAGCCGTATCCGGTTTCTGGGGCTGTGGGCACGATGCCAAAGGTCACCAGTCGGCCGGCCTCGGCGGCCGGGCGTCCCGCGGAAACGGCGGCGCGGAACTGCTCGGCGTTGCGAAGCAGATGGTCCGCCGCCAACACCAACAAGACGGGGTCATCACCGTCGGCGGTGGCTTGCAGTGCGGCCACGGTCACTGCTGGAGCGGTATTGCGTCCCATCGGCTCCAGCAGGATCGCGTTGGGTTCAATGCCCAGTTGGCGCATCTGTTCCGCCACGATGAAGCGGTGGTCCTCATTGCAGATCAGCAATGGCGCCGCCAGTCCCTCCAGCCCTTCGAGTCGCTGTTGGGTTTGCTGCAGCAAGGTGGCGTCTCCGTCACCACTCAGAGGCCAATATTGTTTGGGGTAACTGGCGCGTGACAGCGGCCACAGGCGTGTACCGGTTCCCCCGCAAAGGATCACAGGAATCAGGGGTGTGGCAACCAAGATGTCCTGGATGTATCTGTGCTCCAGATTCGCTTGCTCGGGGTGACTGTGTCGAGGCCTGCTTAAAGATCCATGAGTCCAGGGGGTGGGGTCAGCAAGAGCCAACCGTCGTTGAGATGAACCTCTGGAACGATCGTCTCCACGAAGGGAATCAGCACCGTGCTTCCATCGCTTCGCTTGATTTCCAACAGGTCGTTGCCGCCACTGATCAGATCGGTCACGGTGCCGACAGGCTCGCCATCCGTGGTGAGGCGTGCTTCGAGGCCAACCAAATCCATCAAGTGAAATTCACCCTCTGCTAGTTGCGGGCGGTCGCTGGCGGGAACCATCCAATCGCTGCCGACCAGGGCTTCTGCCGCATCGCGAGTGTTAATGCTGTCGATGCGAACGACAAACAGGCTTTTGCCTGGCAGCTGGCGCCCTGTTTTGAGCTGCACTTCCCTTGGAGGTGAGCCTTTTCTGCTGACCCAACGGGGACCCGGCACGGTGAAACGTTCCGGGAAGTCGCTGGCGGGATTCACCCGTAATTCCCCCTGCAACCCTTGAACCCCGACGATTTTTCCCACCGTGAGCCACTCCTCGAGCCATTCCTCGCTATCGACCATGCCATCGGGGGTTGCTGTGTTGATAATGGCGCCAGACCCGTCCGCGACCGAGCCATGGCGTCCGCAGCTGCTCCAATTCTTCCTGGCTCCACGGTGACCGTGCAGGACGTCACCTCGATTTACAACGGTTACACCGGTTTTGTGCAGCGCATCAGTGGCGATCGCGCTGCAGTGCTGTTTGAGGGAGGAAACTGGGACAAGCTGGTGACAATGCGGCTGAAGGACCTTCAGGCGGCCTGATTTTGATGGCGTCTGACCGCAGTTTTTGGCAACGGCTTCGCACCACGGTTCTGGAGGCCAACACTCCAGCGGGAAAGATCTACAACCTCGTGATCTTTGGGGCGATCCTGCTCAGCGTGGTGGTGTTGCTGTTTGAGCCCAATCCCCTCGGCAACTCAGCGTTGCAGCAAACCGAGGTGCTTTGGATCGATCTCGTTCAAGACAGTTGTTTGGCTGTTTTTGCTGGGGATTTTGTGTTGCACCTGGCAGTGGTTCCCAGTCCTCGTAAGTACCTGTTCAGCTTCACCGGCCTGATCGATCTCAGTGCTGTGTTGTTCTTCTTTGTGCCGCAGGTGCGCAGCGAATTACTGCTGTGGGTTTTCAAGTTTGGCCGCATTTTGCGGGTGTTCAAGCTGCTGAAATTCATCGATGAAGCCAAGGTGTTGGCTCAGGCGTTGCGCGGCAGTGCACGCACCATTTGCGTGTTCCTGTTCTTTGTGTTTCTGCTGCAGGTGGTGCTGGGCTACGCCATTTTTGTGATTGAGAGCTCTGGCCCAAACTCCCAATTCGAAACGGTGTCAAAAGGGGTGTACTGGGCGATCGTCACGATGACCACCGTTGGCTATGGCGACGTCGTGCCGCAGACCGTGTTGGGCAGGCTTTTGGCATCGGTTGTAATGATGCTTGGCTTTGGCATCATTGCTATCCCCACTGGGATTCTCACCGTCTCAGGGGTGCAGAATCATCCAAAGCAGTTGGAGGGATCGACCTGTCATCAATGTGGTCGACAAGGACACCGACGTGACGCGCAGCATTGCGATCAGTGTGGGGCGTCATTAGCAGAATCGATTGTGGTTTCTAAGTCTTGAAGGCTTTGAACGGCTTCCGCGGCAGCATTTTGCTCAGCTTCTTTGCGAGAACGGCCTAAGCCATCCGCGTTTAATCGCGTTCCCACCTGCACGTGGCTGTGAAAGCGTTCTGGGTCGCCGTGGCGTGAGCTTTGCTCACGCGTTATGTAGTCCGGCAACCCCAGCCCTTCGGCTTGGCTCCATTCCTGAAGAATGGTTTTGCCGTTGAAGCGATGGGGTGAGGCCAGCACCTCTGCCGTGGTTTGTTGCCAATGGGGCGTGAGCCACTGGTGGACGGGCATTAAGTTATTGCCGCTACCGCTGTAGATCGCACCGATCAGCGCCTCGGTGGCATCGGCGCGCAGGGTGGCTCTGGCGGCTGTATCCCCTTGTGCTTTTGGACCCAGCACCAGGAAGGATTCCAGCTGAAGCTGCTCTCCCAGTTGTGCCAGCCAGCGGTCACTCACGAGTTGGGCCCGCAGGTTGGAGCAGCTCCCTACAGGCAGGTCGGGGTAGTGATGGTCGATGAATTCCGTGGCGGCTAGGCGCAGCACGGCATCGCCGAGGAATTCCAACCGTTCAAAGTTTTTACTTTGGCCAGCAGATACATGGGTGAGTGCTTCGTCCACCAGGCTCAGCAGCATGGCGTTGTTGGGCTCTTTCAGGCCGATCACCCGAAGCAGCTCCAGCAGTGTGTTTGTTCGTGTGCTGTCCAACGCCTGACTGGATTAGGGGTGAAAGCAGGGCATAAGCCGGGTTCTGTTCACGCCTCCGAAGAGGGTGGGTGGTTATCTATCTGGGACCGCCGTTGCCGACGGCCTCGAGCGGCGCATACAAGCGGAACGCGGCAAATGGCCAGCCATCGTTCCTAGGCCTTGCTCCCAGCCGGGGTTTACCGAGCCAGCACCTCTCGATGCTGCTGGTGCGCTCTTACCGCACCTTTGCACCCTTACCTGTGCCGGCGAACCGGCCATCGGCGGTGTGTTTCTGTGGCACTCTCCTCACGGTCACCCGCACTGGGCGTTACCCAGCAAGCCTGGCCATCGGGGAGCCCGGACTTTCCTCAATCGAATCGCGAACGATTCGATTGCAACCACCTCGCCTGCTTTCAGACCTCATCATGCCTCGTTGGCATAATTAGGGGATCTGGGGCTGTAGCTCAGCCGGATAGAGCGACGGTTTCCTAAACCGTAGGTCGTGGGTTCGAGTCCCGCCAGCCCCGTCACGATTTTGTTTGTAGGTAGCCAACGCTACATCTAGTGGGGTGGCTCGATCGCTTTCCACAGCTAGTGTTAATCAACTCAGGCGGGCGCCATGACCCAGCTTCACGACCTTCGTTTGCGTCTTCTTGTTCAGCAAGAGAGCGAACAGATCGCTGATTCCCAGCCTGCAGACCTCGATTTGTCGGTGGTTCAGGCGCGCTGCCTTTGTTGGCTGGCGTTACTGGCTGAGGCGCATGAAGACCAGGCCAGTGATGCTGAGGGGCGCTGTGATACGGAGCAAGCCATGGGCTGGTTTGCCGATTCCATGCGTCTCCGCGATGTCATTGCAGTGGTGTCGTCAATTGAGATCCCTCTCCCTGGGGTCATCGACGCTGATCAATCCGATGCTGGCGACACCCTTGGGGCTGAGGCGGCTTGACGAGTGTCATAGTGGAGAACGACTAAGAGGGACTGCGGTGCCGGACGAGCCCTGCCAATGCCCGGACTGCCAGAGGTTCTACCGGGAGCACGATCGCCTGATCCGTGAATCTCCCACCCTGAGACAGCAACAAGAACTCAATTGGGCGGCATTGCAGTCGTTTCGCACCTTGTCTGGTCGTGTTCTCGAAGAGCTTCAGAAGCGCAATGCTCCTCTCCAGACAGCCGAATCTTCGGCAGCCACTCCGGTGAGTCCAGTCAAAGCCCCGGACGAAGCCACAGATACGGTTCAGCAGGCCATTGCTGACCTTGAGAATATCAATGCCCACTTGTTCTCGATCGAGGCTCTGATGGAGCGTGTGTTTGACGTACGAGTTCCAGAGGACATCGAACAAAAATTCCGGGAAGTTGCTGGTGAATTGGCTCCAGATCCGTTGAACGTGGATCGCTTACGTCTGAATCGATTGCTGCATCAAACCCCCGATTTGCCAGATCATGGCTAAAAGAAGTTTGAACCTATCTTGGCTGTCTAAATAAAAAAGCCCTGGTCAACACCAGGGCTTTTTTGATGTATCAACTCGCGTCGCAGGTGATTTCTAAATGGAGTGGGTCGACATTCCAGATGTTCTTGCAGTATTCCTTGATCGAACGGTCGGATGAGAAAAAGCCAGAACGGGCTGTATTAAGCACAGACATTCGCTGCCAATGCATTTGATCACTCCAGGCATGGCTTACTGCGTCTTGGGCTCGAACGTAATCAGCAAAATCGGCCATCACGTAGAAGGGGTCATGGCCGATGAGGTTGTCCAGTAACGGTCGGAATAGATCTCCGTCTCCGTTGCTGAAGTGGCCCATCTCCACGAGGTGGAGGGCTTCCTGTAATTCCGGTATGGCCTCGATGAAGTCCCGAGGGCGATAGCCACTTTGCTTAAGAGCGTTGATCTCTTCAACGGTCTTACCGAAGAGGAAGAAATTGTCCGCTCCAACCATTTCGCGGATTTCAACGTTGGCGCCGTCAAGGGTTCCGATGGTGAGTGCACCGTTCATGGCAAATTTCATGTTGCCCGTTCCGGAGGCTTCCTTACCTGCGGTGGAGATTTGCTCTGAAAGATCCGACCCTGGATAGACCTGCTCTCCCAACTTCACGCTGTAGTCAGGCAAAAACACCACCCTGAGTCGACCGTCCATGTCCGGATCGGAATTGACAGTTTCGGCAATGCCATTAATGAAGCGAATGATCAACTTCGCCATGTAATAGCCGGGAGCTGCCTTGCCACCAAAAAGCACCGTGCGCGGAGCCATGCCCTCAGCCTGCCCATTTTTGATCCGCAGGTATTGGGTAATGATTTGCAGTGCATTCAGGTGTTGGCGCTTGTATTCGTGAATGCGCTTCACCTGCACATCGAAAAGGGTCGAAGGATCCACCAACACACCGGTGTTGCGGTGGACGTAGCTGGCTAGCTTCCGTTTCACGGACAGCTTGGTGCTTGCCCAATGCTCAAGAAATGCCTTGTCGTTTTGGCGTTCTTCGAGTTTGCGGAGGTTTTCCATGTTGGAAATCCAGTCGTTTCCAACGTGCTCATCGAGCAAGGTGCTCAGCTCAGGGTTGGCTAGGGCCATCCACCGCCGGGGGGTGACGCCGTTGGTGACGTTAGTGAATTTGTCTGGCCAAAGTTCAGCAAATTGCGGCAGAAGATCGCTTTTAACGAGATCGGAGTGCAGCGCTGCTACGCCGTTTACATGATGGGCACCAATCGTGGCTAGATGGGCCATCCGTATGGCTTTGTTTCCTTC
>QCVM01000043.1:0-15652 GCA_003210375.1 Synechococcus sp. AG-686-B21
TCGTTGCGCTTCTGTTGAAGGCAATAGTTCAGTTGGCCCTCGTAACGATTGATCGTAGAAACAGCAGTTCGGGATTCGGGAATCGCCTGAGCTGTGCAATCGGAAAGAACGTTGAGGTAATCCGATACGACTTGATTAAACGATGCCTCTTCCTCCGCTCCATCGGGCCGGATAAAACACACCTTGCTTGAAAAGATTGTTCCCCAGCCGGGAAGGTCCCGGACCTGTCGAAACGCCGGAATTTCGATCGCCTCAAGGTTTTCTAAAATTGGATCTGGCAGCTGACTCGATGTAGGGGATAGATCGACAATCGCGGCCGATATGCCCGCAGGGCCTGCAACGATATCGGCACCAAAAATCGGTAAATCGAAGCGCGGATCAGGAAACCAAACGCAGTGAAGAATCTGTAAGCCATTGCCGAGTTTCGCGATTTCGAGATGGATTTTGCGAAAACCTCTGCATTGGTACAACTCATTACCAATGAAAAGAGTTTCGCCATCCAGTTCACCATGAATGGCCCTTAGATCCTCAACGGTGCTTAGGGGCTCAAGTTCTGGGAGTTTTTGCCAAGCTGCGCGCATGGTTGCGGTGAGGGTCGACACCAGGGGATGCAGTTCCTGAGATGGATTCTTTGGCTGAGGCTGCATCAAGGCCGGCAGGCACAGAACAGAACTATCAGTCATCGCCTGACGCCTTAAGAAATGAAAGTTGAGCCAAACCCACTGATCCCACTCAAAAAAACAGCCATTTACTGACCCGCCAAGACTAGGCCAGCAGAGTTAAGAGTTGTGTCTTGCAGCAAAAAGCACACAGGCCACTCCTTTTGATCGGCTTCGGGCAAGAGCGCAGACCAGAAAAAAGACCTGACAAAGACTTCAACCAGAAGCCCATCCACCTACCCAAACAACAACAAAAAATCAGAAACGGCTCGTTTGCAAACACATGGAAACGGCAACATCTATATTTGCCTTCGAGAATAAACTGATTAAGGAGATGTCGATTGTTAGCAGTCTGCCTGGAGAAGCCGCCAATAAATATCACCCTAAGAAGATTTTAAAAGGGTTATTATATGCATTTAAGTCCTTCATTTTCATTTAAAATTAGTTCAATTCGGCGGAAGACATCGCGCTTTGGCTGAAATGAGTTCACCGTTGTCCCCTTCAGTCGCGATAATTGCTGGTGTAGTAACTCGCAAAGTCAATTCGAAGGCCAATTGGGTGCTCAGTGAAGGCTTAAACGCCAAGACCTGCCTTTTTCAACCTTTGAAAGACAGCTTTGCCAAGCAGCTCTGAACCGTTCGTTCTTCGGCCCCAAGTTAGATAACTGGAGTTTGCCCAATGGCACCCGTTGCGTGGCCGCAGCGATGCCCGATGCGCCACTCACCTGCCTTGATTTTTGGTGCCAGGCCGGCAGCAGCAGTGAGGGCCCTGGCGAAGAAGGCATCGCCCACTTCCTTGAACATATGGTTTTTAAAGGTAGTGGTCGGCTCGCCGCAGGAGCATTCGATGAAGCCATCGAAGCCCTTGGCGGCAGCAGCAATGCCGCAACTGGATTTGACGATGTGCACTTTCACGTTTTGATCCCGCCAGACCGAGCTGCGGAGGCGCTGGATTTACTGCTCGAGCTTGTGCTGCAACCGGCTCTCGAACCGCTGGGATTCACCAAAGAAAGGGATGTGGTGCTCGAAGAGATTGCCCAATATGCAGATCAACCCACCGAGCAAGTACTGCAAAGCATCTTGAGATTGGGTTGCGGAGACCATGCCTACGGCAGACCAATCCTCGGCAAGGTTGCAACCCTCAAAGCCATGGACCCCAGCCTGATGCGTCGGTTTCACCAACGGCGTTATCTCGGGCACAATTGCGCGCTTGCCCTGGCTGGCCCAGCACCAGAAACCCTGAAATCAGCCATCGCGGCATCAGCCTTGGCTGATCTACCTGGAGATCAAAACAACTCCAGCTCGCATCCCCCATTAATGCTTCATGCAGGCCGCCACACGCAACAGGTCGACCGCTTGGAGTCAGCGCGAATTTTGATGCTTTGGCTGACAGCTCCAGCCAATAATCAGAACGCCGTCATGGGGGCAGATCTCGCTACAACGCTCTTGGGTGAAGGGCGACGTAGCAGGTTGGTGGAGCGTTTACGGGAAGAGTTGCAATTGGTCGAAAGCATCTCGATGGACCTCACAGCACTCGAACAGGGAAGCCTGATCACCCTCGAAGTGATCTGTCAGGAGGACGCCTTACCGGCTGTAGAGCAAGAGATCAGTGCAGTGCTGCATCAACTGGCAGAAGAAGCCGTCTCAGAGCAAGAGTTACGGCGTGGTTGTCAGCTCGTGAGCAATAGCCTGCGTTATGCGATGGAGTCAGTCGGACACGTCAGCGGTCTTTGTGCTAGCCACGTGCTTTGGCATCGCAACCAAAACCTGTTAGATCCCCTTACTCACTTGAGCCAATGGAGCGCTGATCGTCTGCAGTCCGAGCTATTTCCTGAACTTCTCCCTCAAAAAGCCTGTGTGTTGATTGCTCGCCCTGGTGCAAACCAGTGAGTTCAGCACTCGACGTTTTGGTCGAACCTCTCGCGTCCCCCGGCGTGATGGCCGCAAAGCTTTGGCTGCCTTTTGGCAGTGCCTGCGATGCCACTGATCAACGCGGTGCCCACGACTTATTGGCATCACTTCTGAGCCGTGGCTGCGGCCCCTACAACCCCAAAGGACTCGCCGATGTTGTGGAGGGATGTGGCGCAGGGCTGCGCTGCGATGCTCAAGAGGATGGGTTGCTGCTGAGTCTGCGCAGCACCGTGGAAGACGCGGAACAGCTTCTTCCGCTCTTGGGATGGATGGTGCTGGAACCGCACCTCGACCCAGATCAGGTTGCTCTCGAAAAAAGCCTCACCCTGCAAATGCTGCAGCGGCAGCGCGAGGACCCATTCCACATCGCAGCAGTGGCTTGGCGTGAACTGGCCTTTAGCGATGGCGGCTATGGCCATGATCCGATGGGAGTTGAAAGCGACCTACAAACAATCGAGCGGCAACAAATTCTGCCCTTGGCACAGCGACTCCCCAGCGGACGAAGCGTTCTGAGCCTCGCGGGATGTCTGCCCGACGATATTGAGAACCGCCTTCTTGGCATGGATGGTTTCCGTGGCTGGCCAGAAGCAACTGGTGGATCGAACACTTGCCGTCCCAATTACGGAACGTCTGCAACCAAAACGATTCGCCTCGAACCCATGGACACAGAACAGGTGGTTCTGATGCTGGGGCAAGCAACGGTCCCCCACGGACATCCCGATGATCTGGTGTTGCGTTTGCTCCAATGTCACCTCGGGGTTGGGATGTCGAGCCTTCTGTTTCGACGTCTTCGGGAGGAACACGGTGTCGCCTACGAAGTTGCAGTGCACTACCCACAACTGATGGGACCAGCCCCATTTGTATTGCTGGCTGCTACCGGGATAGAACGGGCGGAACTCAGCTTGCGACTGCTTCTTCAAAGCTGGGACGAGCTCTGCCAGACCACTCTGAGCCAAGCCGATCTAACCCTTGCCCGTGCAAAGTTCATCGGCCAAATGGCTCAGGCACGGCAAACCTGCTCTCAACGGGCTGAACGGAGGGTTCAACTTCGCGCCACGGGTCTCCGCGATGACTACGACCAGAGCTCTATGGAAGCAATCAAGGCGATCTCGGTGGATCACATCCAAGAGACCTGCCAACGCTGGTTCAAGCAACCACAACTCAGCCTTTGTGGTCCACCCAGTTCATTGAAGGCGCTGGAACGGGTTTGGGCTGAACGACATGAGTAACGACGTCAGTCCATCACCTCAGTCCATCACCTCATCCGCATCGTCTTGAGACGCAGCCTTGAGTTGATCCAGGGAAATGAGAAATGTGCCGCGGCGAAACCGAACAGCCACGGTGTCGAGCGGATGAATCGCGACGACTTCACCCACCTCATCGAGGCTGACAAGGTCCGATGGGCGCAACATCGGCATGGGATCAGCGGTCTTCAGATAAGGGAGTTGTTGCTTCAGTCGCAACCTGTCACCGATTGTGGCCGTCATGATCTCTAGGCAAGACGTTCATTCTCGAGCAGGATGGGCCCAGTTACTCGTGTGATGTGAGGGCTCTCGCCATCTGGAGCGGCGCCCTGGCCGGGCTGATGGCCATCTTGATTGGCAGCCTTCTGCCTGCGGCCCTTCTTGTACCGACACCGCAAATCGCAGTTGTTGATCTCCCTGCAACCTGGCAAGTCTCTGCATTGTTGATTTGCGCCATGGTGAGTGGCCCACGGGCTGGCGTGATTGCGGCGGTTGCCTACCTGAGCATGGGCTTCATCAATCTCCCGGTGTTTCACGGGGGCGGTGGGTTGAATTACATCCTTGAGCCCGGATTCGGTTACTTAGCAGGCTTTGTTCCAGCAGCCTGGTTGACCGGCCGACTGGCGCATCAAACTGGAATGCAAGATCTGTTGAAGCAGTGCCTTGCCGCCGGAGCTGGCCTCTTGGTTTTGCAGTTGTGTGGGCTGCTCAACCTCGGCTTGGGGGCCCTTCTTGGGCGGTGGAGTTCACCGGTCCTGGCCCTGATTATGCAGTACTCAATTAACCCACTACCGGCTCAAATTCTCCTCTGCATTGCATCCGGCTTGCTGGCTGTGGTCTTGCGTCGCTTCCTGCTTGTTGAGCCATGAGCAGAGTGCTGCAACGATCAACAACCTTGTCGATTGCGGCAGCGATTGTGCTGATCGATCAGCTGAGTAAGGCCGCACTATCGGCGGTCTTGGTTGATGGCAAAACGATGACCGCGATTCCAGGGATCCTCTCACTTCAACTCGTTCACAACAGCGGTGCTGCCTTCAGCCTGTTTAGCCGCTCCACCGAACTCCTTGGCTACCTCAGCCTGCTGGTGAGTATGGGGATCTTGGTCTGGATTGGGCGACAGCGCGCCACACCGCTCTGGCAAGGCTTAGCAACGGCATGCCTATTGGGCGGAACGCTTGGCAATGGCTTGGACCGTTGGCGCCTTGGTTATGTGGTGGACTTCCTAGCGCTCGTCCCGATCAACTTCCCCATCTTCAACGGGGCTGATATCGCCATCAATGTTGCGGTGCTGTGCTTCGGCCTTGATCTCTGGCTCAATCGCCAGAACGGAGAGCATGGTTAATTCCACGTTGAATCCCACGTTGCGGGTTCATCAGCTGAATCAGAGCGAACGAACGATCGAACTCCACGGGGACTGTTATTTGTTGGGCAACGACGACAACAGTCCAACCACCGGATCCAGTGCCCTTGCGGCAGGTTTATGGGACGACATCATTCGCGTCGCTAAAAGCGGTGGAAGCCAAGCCAAACCATGAAAGGTCGTACACGGCTACTGCTCGGACTCGCCTGCGCCCTCCTGGCCTTGGTGTTCGTCGGTGTCGTCCTGCAGGCCGTGCGAACCCTGCTCTGGGATCTCAGTTATTTCCTTCCTCCTTGGCTTCTCACACCAATCCTGCTGCTGGGACTCGTTCTGATTGTGACCGCCGTTGTCCAGGTCGGACTGCCGTGGTGGAGGCAACGCCAAACAACAGCCGCACGTCGACCCATGCAACCTCGGCAGGCGCCGACCAATCGGCGCGATGCCGCGGACCAAAGCCTCAGCAATATCGACCGTTTGATCGAGAGGCTTGAAAGTGATATCGCTCGCGAAAGCCTTCAGGCTGAACGGGATCGGGTTAACGAAGAACTGCAACGTGGGGACTTGGTGGTTGTCGTCTTTGGCACCGGCTCCAGCGGCAAAACATCATTAATCCGAGCCCTCCTGCAAAAAATGGTGGGCGAGGTGGGCGCTCCGATGGGGCTCACCAAGGAAACGCGCAGTTACAGGCTCCGCCTCAAAGGATTGGATCGGGGACTTCAACTCGTGGATACTCCTGGAATTCTCGAAGCAGGCGACGGCGGTCTGAGCCGAGAAGATCAGGCACGCCGCCGTGCCATTCGAGCCGACTTGCTCTTGGTGGTGGTGGATGGCGATCTCCGAGCATCCGAACTGGCGGTGGTTCGCTCGATTGCCGATCTTGGCAAACGGCTCCTGCTTGTTCTCAACAAACGCGATTTACGGGGAGTGGATGAAGAGAAGCAATTGCTGCAGGTGTTGCGATCCCGCTGCACGGGACTTTTATCTCAAGCGGATGTTTTGGCATGCAGTGCATCACCTCAATCGATTCCCCAACCGGGTCGTCGTCCACTCCAACCCAAGCCTGACGTCAACGACCTACTGCAACGTTTAGCGGCTGTTTTGCATGCCGAGGGGGAAGAACTCATTGCTGACAACATTCTTCTCCAGTGCCGCAACCTCGATTCCCGCGGTCGAGACCTATTGAATCAACAACGCATCCGCGATGCGAAGCGTTGCGTCGATCGCTACTGCTGGATCGGAGCAGGGGTCGTAGCAGCCAATCCATTGCCGGGTGTTGACTTACTCAGCACAGCAGCTGTCAATGCCCAAATGGTTGTGGAGATGGCTGGCATTTACGGCATTGAAATGTCGAAAGAGCGTGCCAAGGAGCTCGCCGTTTCGGTGGGACGCACCTTGGCAACCCTTGGCATGGTGAAAGGCGCCATGAACCTGCTTGGAACGGCGCTCACCCTGAACTTGCCGACCCTCCTGGTGGGTCGCGCGATCCAGGGCATTACCGCAGCGTGGCTAACACGAATCGCGGGCAGTAGCTTCATCCGCTTTTTTGAACAAGACCAAGATTGGGGCGATGGCGGCATGCAAGACGCCGTTCAAGAAGCGTTCCAGCTCAATCGGCGAGAAACGTCGTTGCAACGCTTTTTGGAGATAGCGATGCGTCAGGTAGTGGAACCGCTTCAGCGATCGGCGAAGCGACAACTACCACCCCGACCAGGGCCTCGGGGGGAGGGGGGAGCAGCGGACCGCGGGCATCCAAAGCCGTAATCATCAAGAGGTACAGCAACCCAATCGCCACGGAAATCGCGCCTGTCACGATGGCGATCCAACGGGGTCGCGAGGACTGTTCCGGCATGGGCTATCCAGGGAATGCGTCGATTGTGGTCGATTGGATCAGCGCACTGAGCGATTGATCAGTTGTGCCAATTCGGTCAAATGCTCAGGTTTGGTGTGGGGGTTACCAAAGACACCCTTCAAGCAGAAGCGATCCTGATGCAGCGGTCGCGACAGCATGTAACCCGCTGTCAACAATTGCTGACGCAGATGATCGCTCCAGGCATTACAAATTGCTGAATCGCTGTGCTTGGAACGAAACGCCTGAATGTGCAATTCACCCGGCAACACGGTGAGGCGATTGGCGTCCAATTGGCCGGCAAAAGCCTTGCGTCGCTCCAATGCTTTGGACAACACCGTTTCGATGCCCAGCTCACCGAGCTGGCGAAGTCCGAGCCAAAGCTTGAGAACTTCCGCTGGGCGCGTGCCTTGCAAGCCCACCTCTCCACAGTGATGCTCACTGGTGGGTTGTTCCATGTAAGGCAATCCGGTCCCGAAGGTTGTGCTGAGTTGATGCCCATCGCGAAGCAGGAGCAGCGATGAGGCCTTGGTGATACCCAGCAACTTTTGGGGGTTCAGGGTGATTGAATCGGCTTGATCCAGCCCTCGCATCAAAGATGCATGCGCGGCACTGAGGGCGAAGACGCCACCGATGGCTGCGTCAACATGCAGCCAAACATTGTGCTGACGACAGAGATCAGCCAGCTGGGGCAAGGGATCAATCGCACCGAGAACGGTGGTTCCAGCTGTGGCCACAACCGCGAGGCATGGACGCTGAAGACGATGCAACTGATCCAGCTTTTGCTCAACCGCAGCAAGGCAAAGTTGTCCATCGTCATCGGTGGGCAAAAACACCAGGGCGTCGTCCGCCAAACCCATCACCCGAGCGGCCTTGACCAACGACACATGGGAATCGCGACTACACAGCACGACCCCATCCGCAAGACCCTGGCCACTGGCACGTGCGGTAACCAACGCCATCAAGTTGCTGAGGGTGCCACCGCTGGCCATCACACCACCAGCACCTTTTGGAAGCCCAAGTCGCTGACAAAACCAGCGGCACAATTCCTGCTCCAAGCTAGAAAGGCCCGGTGACAACTCATCCGCCAAGAGATTGTTGTTAAGCCCCGCACAGACCAATTCCGCAGCAATGGATGCCGTCAGGGGTGGGGGATCAAGATGGGCGAGAGATCCAGGGTGGGATGGCTGAAAGGCCCCATCCATAACCACTTGTAGATCGTGGAGAAGAGCATCTAGATCCGCGGGCTCCGCGTTCGGTGCGATCGATGGTTGCGGCCGCATCAGAGGCAACGGACTGTGCTGCTCAGCTGATCCGATCCAGGCACAAAGCAGATCCGCTGTTCTGTGCAGAAAATCCTGGAGCACAGGATCCGCTGCGTAAGGAGACGCAAACGGTGCCAATCGTGCCGTTGAAGGGTTTGGATCGGAACCGGCGTGCAAGAGCAAGGACTGAACTGAGCTAATCCTCGCCCCTCGTGGGATGGTGCTCACAGCTGCTGCTGCAATTCGGAGTGGATCAAACCGATCGATTCCACGATTGGATGAGGGTGCTTTTGCAGCGTGCCGAGGTCAATGGCCTCAGCGGGGAGGTGCCTGTTGCTGCGGTGGTGTTGGATCCAAATGGTCGAGCCATCGGTCATGGCCGAAATCGTCGTGAAACCAAACAAGATCCCCTGGGCCATGCTGAGTTGGTCGCGCTTCAACAAGCCGCTTTGGTACTAGGCGATTGGCGCTTCAACCAATGTTGCTTGATCGTGACCCTGGAGCCATGTTCTATGTGTGCCGGAGCCTTGGTTCAAGCTCGGATGGGCACCGTTGTGTATGGAGCCCAAGATCGAAAAAGGGGTGGCCTGGGAGGAACAATGAACCTCTCAACACATCCCAGCGCCCATCACAAAATGACGGTGATCGGCAGTGTGATGGAGGCCGAAGCCTCCATGCAACTGGAGCAATGGTTCAAGCAGCGGAGGCAACAGAACCGCCGAATTTCGGCAACTCGCTCTCAAACAAGTTGAGCAGATGGTTCACATTCTCTGGATTGGAGTTGTAACCCATCAGGCCAATACGCCAAATCTTGCCTGCCAAGGATCCCAAACCACCGCCAATTTCAATGCCATGCTGGTTCAACAGGTGCTGGCTGAAGGCCTTGCCATCCACGCCCTCTGGAATTCGAACAGTAGTGAGGGTGGGGAGCCGACGGTCGGCTTGAACATGCATTGATAGGCCAAGGCTCTCCAATCCACTCCACAACGCTTCAGCGTTTTGGCGATGGCGAGCCCACGATTGGTTAACGCCTTCTTCAGCCAGAAGCCGCAGCGCCTCCCGCATCCCGAAGTTCATGTTCACGGGAGCAGTGTGGTGATAAACCCGGTCGCTTCCCCAGTATTTGTTCAGCAGAGAAACGTCGAGATACCAGTTCGGAACTTTGCCCGTACGCGCTTCCATCTTGGCTTCCGCCCTTGGCCCCATGGTGAAGGGACCCAAGCCAGGAGGACAGCTCAACCCCTTTTGGCTGCAGCTGTAGGCCAGATCAACCTTCCATTCATCGATGTAGAGAGGCACACCGCCTAACGACGTAACCGTGTCCAGCAGCAACAGGCAGTCGTGCTTCCGGCAAAGATCACCAACCCCATCCATGGGCTGGCAAACGCCTGTGGAGGTTTCAGCATGGACAATCGCCAGAATTGCTGGCTTGTGCTCAATCAGAGCTGCTTCGAGTTCATCAAGGGAGAACCATTCGCCCCAGGGCTTTTCAATGGTTTTGAGGTTGGCCCGATAGCGACCGGCCATGTCGGCAAGACGAAGCCCGAAGTAGCCCTTGACTGCCACCAAGAATGTGTCGCCGGGTTCGACAGTATTGGCAATCGTGGCTTCCATTGCCGCGCTGCCAGTGCCGCTCATAGGCAAGGTGAGGCGGTTATCGGTTTGCCAGGCGTAGCGAAGCAGTTCCTGCACTTCACCCATCAACTCCACATAAAGAGGGTCGAGGTGGCCAATGGGCGTCCGGGCTAGTGCCTGAAGGACAGTCGGGTGGGCGTTGGAGGGACCTGGCCCCAACAACAATCGGTCGGGCGTTGCGATCGGAGCAAATGACTTGCGATGACGATCGACAACAGGGAGAAGAGATGGCGTCGTCGACAAGGCCCTGAAACGTTCTTTCTGAGCCAAGAGCCTACGCAGTCATCGTTCCGATTTGCCACTCAAACGGGGCGATTGCAATGCTGCTGAAACCTTGATTCAGCGCTGACGCACGTTGGTTTCCCCTAGCCCTCGGGCCAAATGATCAAAAGGTTGCAGCACTGAACCGAGCTGCTCGACAGGAACCCCCTGTTTCAGAAGAATCTCGGCAACCACTTCTCCCAGCAAAACAATGCTGCGAACGGTCGGACCGGTTGGCACACCAAGGCTCTTATAAGTGTCGTCAAGACCATTCAGAACACGTTCGTTCAAGATCGTGCTGTCGCCGGCCACAAGCGCATAGCTCGCGTAACGCAGGAAGTAATCCATATCCCGCAGGCAGGCTGCAAGACGCCGCGTGGTGTATGCGTTTCCACCAGGCAGTAGGAGATCTGGTTCATCTTGAAAAAGACGCTGGCTGGCCTCGCGCACAATTCCAGCCGCGTCAGCATTGATTAACTCAACAGCCCGGATTCGCAGCTCAGATTCATCGAGGTACGACTCAATACTGTCGATCGCCGACCTGTCGAAATAGCGGCCTAATTGGTCGTAGCGACCGATCAGACCACCGATGGCATCGCGCATGTCTTGGAACTCAGGACAACCCCGAATCGGACGGTAACACCGCTTTACAGCTCGAAAAGCCTGGCAGGCCTGTGATCCTGTCTTATTGACAGAAACGGTTACGCGATCCACATCGAGAAGACGGAATGTCCTCCTTGATACAAAATGGTGTCATCGAGATCTTTACGGTCTCACTAACTCTGTCTTTGGCGTCCGACTTACATGGCCAAAACCCCTCAGGAGGTCCTTCGTCAAATCAAGGACGAAGGCATAGAGCTGATCGACCTGAAATTCACTGACCTCCACGGCAAGTGGCAACACCTGACGGTGTGCACTGAGTTGTTAGAGGAAGAGTCATTCGCCGAGGGATTGGCCTTCGATGGATCCTCCATTCGAGGATGGAAGGCGATTAATGCCTCCGATATGGCGATGGTGCCGGATCCAAGTTCCGCATGGATCGATCCGTTTTATCGGCATAAAACCTTGAGCATGATTTGCTCAATCCAGGACCCTCGCACCGGTCAGGATTACGACCGCTGTCCACGGGCACTGGCGCAACGCGCTCTCAACCACCTCAACAACACTGGCCTTGCCGATACGGCCTTTTTTGGTCCAGAGCCTGAGTTTTTCATTTTTGACGACGTTCGCTACAACTCGTCGGAGGGTGGTTCGTTCTACAGCGTTGACACAATCGAAGCCGGCTGGAACACAGGGCGTATTGAAGAGGGTGGCAACCTTGCTTACAAAATCCAAACCAAGGAGGGCTACTTCCCTGTAGCCCCGAATGACACAGCTCAGGACATTCGCTCCGAAATGCTGCTGCTCATGGCCCAACTGGGCATTCCCATTGAAAAGCACCACCACGAAGTCGCCGGTGCAGGACAACACGAACTTGGCATGAAGTTCGCGCAGCTGATAGAAGCTGCCGACAACGTCATGATTTACAAGTACGTCGTTCGGAACGTTGCCAAGAAATACGGCAAAACGGCCACCTTCATGCCGAAGCCGGTTTTCAACGACAACGGCACTGGCATGCACGTTCACCAAAGTCTTTGGAAGGCCGGTCAACCGTTGTTCTTCGGAGAAGGCACTTACGCCAACCTGTCCCAGACAGCGCGTTGGTACATCGGTGGCATCTTGAAGCATGCGCCGGCATTCCTCGCCTTCACAAACCCAACCACCAACAGCTACAAGCGCCTAGTTCCAGGTTTTGAAGCCCCGGTTAATTTGGTGTATTCCGAGGGCAATCGCTCCGCCGCTGTTCGTATTCCCCTGACGGGTCCGAGCCCGAAGGCCAAGCGATTGGAGTTCCGCTCGGGCGATGCACTCGCCAACCCTTACTTGGCCTTCAGCGCCATGATGATGGCTGGGTTAGACGGCATCAAAAATCAAATTGATCCCGGCGATGGTGAAGATCGCGATCTGTTTGAACTGAGTGCTGAGGAACTCCAGAAGATCGCAACTGTGCCACCTTCGTTAAATGGTGCTCTGGAGGCTCTTAGTGCTGACCGCGCCTTCTTAACAGAAGGTGGCGTATTCACCGATGACTTCATCGATAATTGGATCGACCTCAAATACGAGGAAGTTCAGCAATTGCGCCAGCGCCCACACCCTCATGAATTCACGATGTACTACGACGCCTGATCCTTAAGGTCAGACCCTAACTGGGACCTTGCTTCTAGCCCTATCATTTTAGATAGCACTCTAGATAGCAAGGTCCTTTTTTAGTGGCCAAAACCCCCTACTTGATCCAGCAAGGAAAGACCTGGTGGTTTTCACGGGCAGTACCAAGACCCCTTCAAACGGTGATCGGCAAAAAACTCTGGCGAATTCGGCTGGGTCATGACCTTTCCGATGCTCGAAAACAAGCAATCAGCTGCCTCACCAGCACTGATCAAGAGATTGAACTTGCCAAGCTGCCAACGGCCAGAGATCGCCAAGCACGACGCAGGGAGCTGCATTACCAAGAACTTCAGGGCATGCCAGCCGAAGAGATTTTTCATGACCCCAGTTTTATGGGGTCTCCTGATGAGGCAGATGCGCTTTCTGACCTTCCTAAAAGCTCTGGGAAGACCGTGGAAGACATTGTTGAACTTGTCGTCCAGCTGAAGAGTCCAGCGGCAGGAACGATCAAGGAATACAAGGGATCCCTTGAGAAGTTCCGTACCCATTACGGAAATGACTTCGTACTGGGATCAGGCAAGGAGGACGCCACAGCATTTCGAACGCACCTCCTCAGCAGATACAAAACCTCAACAGCGAAAAAGACGATTCGCTACATCTCAGGTTTATGGGAAGTCTGCGTAGACGAGCAGTGGACAGGCTCTAACCCTTGGAAAGGGATCCTTAAGCACGTCCGTGACGACACACCCAAAAAGCGCGCAGAGATGCCTGAAGCGATCTGTGCGGGAGTCGTGGCTTTACCGCCTCGAAACCAGGCCCTGTTCTGGCTGATCGCGTACAGCGGAATGCGGATTCAAGAAGCCCTTGGACTGCGAGGAAGAGATCTCGATCAGAAAGCTGGATTAATCCACATTGCATCTCACCCCAAAAGGGGGCTTGGCAATGGCATCAAGAACACGAACTCGATCCGAAGCATCCCGATCGATGACCGCCTCATTCCATGGGTGAAGCTCATCAGCACCGAAGACGAGCTGGTCTTTCCAGAATTCCTCTCAGCTGCTGGCAATTGGAATACGCCTTCTTTTTGGCAACAACGATTAAAGTGCTCACCTCACAAAGTGAGACATGCGATCGCAACCCAGCTACGCGAAAAGAACATTAACGAGCAAACGATTGCAGATCTTCTAGGCCATTCCGTACAAACAGTCACAGGTCAATACGGACAGACGACGATTAAGGCCATTAGGCAAGCACTAAGACTCCTGAAATGGCCAGCTAAGTAGGGATAACTTAGAGCAGGCATAAAGAGAAAACTAAGATCGATGAGAGCAGAAAGCATCTGAGAACACATAATCAACAACGAATCAAAAGACTATTCACCATCACAATTGCCGCAAATAAATAAATAGAATCAAAGATCTATAACTAAGCCAGCAGACAAAACCAGTCGCAAGTAGGAATACAGGGAAATAAGAAAACAACAACAATGAAACTGGCATATAGCCCAGCCAGGAACTTACACTGTCAAACCAGCTAAAATTTGCTCATAATTAGATATTTAATACAGAAATTAAATAGCAAATCATTCCGGCATTAATGCCAGCCCAGAGCAAAGAAAGTATGAACCCGACACTTATACAGGAGAAAAGTCTGCAAATCGACACCTATGGGTGGAGGGAATCAGACCCAAATCACTAACAACAAGAGATTTACTAAGCACCAAACCAATATTCAATTCATCAAACAACTACATGAAGAAACAAAAAATGTCCAAAAAGGCAACACCTGTTCCATATAGGACACAAGTATATATATAAATGTCAGTAATCCTCAAAGACACAGTTCCACCCATAATCGAAATGGCAGAGTTTGGTTATGCGGCAGTTGCTGTTTATAGTCTTCTTTATCAATCTGCATACCAAGACCAACGATATGACAAAAAGAATTATGTGAAGAGAAAAGATTGTGGCGGAACCACCAACTGGTCACATAAAGGCATAGACAATAAATTACATATGGGCAAACAAAAAGTACTCGAGTGCATTGATTTTTTACTTGATAATGGATTTATCCAGTTGGAAGGATTTATGTCATCATCCATAGGATCAAAGCACAGGATATATCGAGTGGTTCATCCAAACATGCTTGAGATCGTAAGAGAGGTGATGCCAATAATGCCCTGCCTACCTTCAAAAAGCGCTAAAGAGAGATCTATAGGCCAACTAAAATTAAATAGATATCAAACCGAATATCAGGAAGGTCAGCCAGAATATGACGATACCTACCCATGGGATTTAGACGGCAGACTTAATGACACAAGTTATTGATGAAGGATTAAATGACACATATCTAGATGAGTGAACGAGCGAAGCGAGTGAACGAACAGACATCTTGTAACAACATTCATTAACTAATGTCTAGGTAAGTGAACGAGCAGACAGCTGGTAGATTGATCAGATCGATTCATTAATCGTAATAATTAATAG
Organism: Synechococcus sp. AG-686-B21; assembly: GCA_003210375.1. Taxonomy (GTDB): domain Bacteria; phylum Cyanobacteriota; class Cyanobacteriia; order PCC-6307; family Cyanobiaceae; genus Parasynechococcus. The sequence continues at coordinate 14,872 of QCVM01000043.1, forward strand.
ATAAATAAATTGTTATTATGATTACGAATCATTAGAGATCATTGAAAATCAATTGAGAGTCAATTTCTAAGAGTTTCTGACTCTAGTTCAAAGTGAGAGGAGTAATTTACAATTTTCAGTAGATCTACAACAATGATACCTAGGAGCGCTTTGTCGATCAACATAGTGTTGAATGATCTATAGGATTGACTAATCCTTCTTGATTTTTGATTGAGCTGAGACAAGGAGTTGTCCATCAACATTATATAGACCCCCCGCAATTCCAAAGAGAATACCAGTTTCGCGAAATGGAACAATAAATGTTTCTGAGAGGGTTACTGAAGTTAAGCCACCCCAATCGATTATTGCTGATCCAAAGCTAGCGATCGCAAAACCAATACTAATAACAAGTATGCGCATACCAGCGTTCAACTTTCCCTCGCCTGTGTTCTCATGAGTGATTGTGGCGATAGAGCCGGTGTATCCGGTCATCACAATCCCACCACCCAGCCAGGACAGCATCGCACCGGGAAAGCCGTCAAACGAAAGGAAGAGAGCAAAAATCAGAAGTCCAAGCCCAGTGAGGGCACGGATATTCTGGAAAAGTGCTTTCATCTGCACCCTGCTTAGATCAAGCTCAAGCATAAATCGACAACAGAGGCAAATTAGCCGAGAGCATGGAAGAAAATCTCGACAAGGAGCTGGTATTACCAACGTTCTCTCACCATCACTGATATGGATTTAGATCCTGATTCTTATCGCAAATCGAGGAAGGATTGACGAATTTTTGGCTGATCACAAG
>QCVM01000044.1:0-15125 GCA_003210375.1 Synechococcus sp. AG-686-B21
GATCCGGACTTGTTGTTGGTTGATGAACCCGTAGCTGGTCTCACGGATGAAGAGACTGATCTCACGGCTGACCTCCTTAAGTCTTTGGCAGGTGATCACACCGTTTTGGTGATTGAGCACGATATGGAGTTCATTCGTCGTCTCGATAGCCCTGTCACGGTCTTGCACCAAGGCCATGTGCTTTGCGAGGGAACCATGGATCAGGTTCAGGTGGATCCACGGGTGATTGAGGTGTATCTCGGAACTACAGAGGAGGACAGCAAATGACGATGCTTCTTGAGATTCGCGGACTCAACACGTACTACGGCGAAAGTCACATTCTTCGGGATGTCGACCTCACCTTGAAGAAAGGCGAGATGGTTTGTCTGATCGGTCGCAATGGTGTGGGCAAGACCACGTTGTTGAAAACAGTGATTGGCTTGCTTAAGCCACGGGGGGGAGAGCTGGTGCTGAATGGGGAGGGATTGGAGCGCAAGCCTCCCCATCGGCGTGCTCAAGCTGGTGTTGGTTACGTCCCGCAGGGTCGTGAAATTATTCCTCAACTCACCGTGGAGGAAAACTTGATGCTTGGTATGGAGGCTTTGCCTGGTGGTTTGGCACGTCACCGCACGATTGATCCCTTTGTGTATGAACTGTTTCCTGTTCTTTCAGAGTTCTTGCCGCGCAAAGGTGGGGATCTCAGTGGTGGACAACAGCAACAGCTAGCGATTGCTCGGGCATTGCTGGGGCAACCGCAATTACTGCTTTTGGATGAACCAACAGAAGGGATTCAGCCCAATATTGTGCAAGACATTGAAACGGCTGTGCGGCGAATTATTGCTGAGAAGGGAATTGGTGTACTTCTTGTTGAGCAACATCTTCATTTCGTTCGTCAAGCAGATCGGTATTACGCCATGCAGCGGGGCGGGATTGTCGCCAGTGGGTCAACTAGCGATCTCAGTCAGTCGGTTGTTGATCAATTCCTCAGTGTTTGAATCACGCGGAGACGTTTTGTAGTCACTGACGTCTGCGCGTACGTGCAGCATCTGTCCGGATATCGACATGCGCCAAATTTCAAGGCGAGCTTCCTTGGGTGCATTAAACAAGAAGATCTCGCTGGGCATAATCACTTTTTCGAGGTAAAACTGACTGCTGCCAATGCATTTTATGATCAGCATGCGACTGGTGTCGTTTTGGTAAATGCATTCGACCATGATGTCTTGGTAAGAGGTCTGCCAATATGGGGTCTATGGAACACGGTAAGTGTTCGATTGATCACAGAAAAGCCAGGATTTAGATTTTGTTTAGATGGCTGACTGTTTTTAATTTCTGTTTGGTGTCTGTTTATACTTTCTGTCGATTCGTACGCGCAAGTTTTGAATTGTGTTTACATTGCAAAAGCTGCTATCTCTCTACTTTGCCTGAACAAGAGCGGCTAAAAGATTTTTGAACTCAGGTAATTTACGGCAATATTCGAACTATTGATTTGCATATCTTGATCTAAAAATTTCTTCTTGGAGTCAATCTATGCTGCTATTTGTGTCGAGTTAAAGCTTCTATTCCAATGTGGCTTGCGTGGAGGTTTGGCCAGCGTTGTGGAAAATGATCGGCGCCGATCGGCTTGTCCTGCTTCTGCTAAGTCTGCTTGAAGAGCTGAATTGCAGCTTTTGAGTCTTGACCAGCTCGGCAGTTGATGGGCGATGGGGGATTCCATCAGCCGAGCCAGGCCAGGTCTCAGTAAGCCAGAAAAACTTTGAACAGTGAGTTCTTCTTGATGCCGGTCATATGGCAATCGGTTCATGGCGGAGTCCAGGCCAAATTGACGCACTCGGTCTTCCCCGACCCTGCGATACAACACTTCAAGAGTTGGTAGCTGATCCATCGACATTACGCAGCCTTCATGCTCCATCAGTCCTCTAAGTACGGTGCCAAAAATCTCCCCTGCCATCCTCTGGAGACCCTCTGAAGGTTGATTGCCTAAGCCTTTGTGCTTGTGGTCAAACAAACCCAGGTCCACTTGAGTGATGCGACTCGAAGCGACATGTCGGTAAACCTCAGATAACAATCCAACCTCCAGGCCCCAATCCGATGGGATGCGCAGATTCATGGCTAAATCACTGGTGAATGCGAATTCACCTGCGAGTGGGTAGCGAAAGGATTGGAGATAGCGCAGATAGGGCAGTGGCCCGAAGACTTGTTCAAGGCTGGCGAGGAGCGGGCCCACAAAGAGCCGCGTCGCTCGCCCCTGTAATGCTTGGGTCTCTAAGGACAGCCGGCTGTAAAAAGCTTTGACGTAGGCGATTCCATGGGATCGGTCGAGAAGTGGCCGGAGCATTCGCTCTGGGTACGCCGAGCCAAAGGTACGAATGTCTGCATCGAATAGTCCCACCACCTCTGCGTCTTGGCAGGCCACCCCAAGGCCTTGCCAAACAGCCCAGCCTTTCCCTGGCGGACCCGTCACGTCCAACTCGAGATTGCCTACCGACTCGAGCAGTTCTCGGACGGCTGGGCCATTGGTCCAGTGCACATGAACTGGAAAGGGCATCCCTGCAAAAAAGGCCTCTGCTACCGCAACATCGTCGGCATTCTCTGCAGACAGGGCAATCACAAGGGAACTCAAGCCTGTGAGGGGGGCGAGAGTGTCGCGGATGAGGCCAAGAGCAGGTCTGCTGAATTCCTCCATAAGGCATGGAATCAACAGAGCAGTGGGTCGTTGGTTTAGCTCTTGGTTGAAGGCGATGGCGTTGTGATTGCCAAGGCTGTAGTCATGAACTGTGCTGATCAATCCCTGTTGAAAATCCATGTGGTGTTCAATGCGACAACAGAGGCAGGAGACCTGTCCCATACCTGAACGGTGTTCAGGAGAGAAGTGATGCAGTCCCAACGCGATGAAACGCTGAGGACTCTTCTGAGTGATCTCTACCGAGAGGATTCTTCCGTTGATCTCGAGAAGTTGTCGTCGCAATTGCTGCAGATTTTGAGTGAATCGTCAGCAGATGATGACGTTCCAATCAGCTCTTCTCGATGGAGGGAAGATGACGCTGTCTTGATTACTTATGCAAATACTGTTGCGGATGATGCAGTTTTTGGTCTGCAAAGTCTTCGTCATTTGGTGAATCGCCACTTGGAGCCATTCGCTCGGGTGATTCATGTTTTGCCATTTTTAAAATCCACGAGTGATGGTGGTTTTGCTGTTTCGAGTTATCAGAAGATTGAGCAGGAGTATGGCGATTGGTCGGATCTCAGCGCCTTGGCTGAGGGGCGTCGCTTGATGGCAGATCTTGTTCTTAATCATGTTTCTGCCTCTCATCCTTGGGTCCAGCAGTTCCTGCGAAACGAGCAGCCTGGCGAGTCTTGTGTGCTGGAAGCGAGTCCAGATCCTTGTTGGAATGATGTGGTTCGTCCGCGTAGTTCCGCCTTATTTACCCAACTCAGTGGGCCCAATGGTCGTCGTCAGGTTTGGACCACATTTGGTCCTGATCAGGTCGATTTGGATTGGCACCACCCGCAGGTTCTTCTCGGTTTCATCGAGCTTCTGCATCGAATGTTGAGTCACGGGGTTCGTTGGATTCGACTCGATGCTGTGGGTTTTGTTTGGAAGGAGCCCAACACAAGTTGTATTCATCTGCCGCAGGCGCATCGTCTTGTTCAGGTCTTGCGTTATCTGCTGGATCGCCATGGTCCTGATCGGGTTGTGGTCACAGAAACCAACGTTCCTGAACAGGAAAATCTGTCTTACTTGCGCAATGGCCAAGAGGCGCATCTGGCTTACAACTTTCCCCTGCCGCCGCTGTTGTTGGAGGCTGCCATGAGTGGTCGAGCTGATCTGCTCAATGGTTGGTTAACCCGTTGGCCCCAATTGCCTCACCAAACCGGATTGTTGAATTTCACCGCTTGTCATGACGGAGTCGGTTTACGGCCTCTTGAGGGGTTGATGGCCGATCAACGGGTCCTTCAGCTTCTAATGGGCTGCGAGCGCAGAGGCGGTTTGATCAGCCATCGACGTCTCAGTAGTGGTCAGGAGGTTCCCTATGAGATCAATATCAGTTGGTGGAGTGCTATGGCCGATGGCGGGATCGATCCTGCTCACCATCAGCGTGAACGATTTTTGCTCACCCAACTCTTGGTGATGGCTTTGCCAGGCATCCCAGCGTTTTATCTCCCTGCGCTTTTGGCCACCCCCAATGATTTGGCTCGTTTGCGGCGTACTGGACACCGCAGAGATCTCAACCGTCCTCAGTTCAGATTGGATGCATTGGAGCGTCGTCTTCAGGATCCCGATGCCGATGCCACCAATGTGTTGGCTGTGTTACGTCATGCCCTGGAGGTTCGTTCTGCTCAGCCAGCACTGCATCCCGATGCAGCGATGACGGTGCTCAGTTCAGATCGATCCGACTTAGTGATTATGAAGCGCTCGATAGATGGCGACAACGCGCTCTATGCCGTCCACAACATCACCTCGAATCGGTTGACGTTGTCGTTGGCTCAACTGAGAGCTGAGTCTGATAGCGGTTTCGTTGATTGCCTGAGTGGGCAGTCGTTTGCTGCCCAGCAGCAGCCGTCCATAGAGCCCTACGCGGTGCACTGGTTGGTGAAGTCATGACCAACACAACTTCAATCCCGCAGTGGTGGGTGGTGACTGATTTAGACGGCACCCTGATGGATCATCACTACGACTGGTCACCTGCGGAACCAGCCATCCGTCGTTTGCAGTCGGCAGGGATACCAGTCATTCCCTGCACCAGCAAAACGGCGGAGGAGGTGATCCGATTCCGAGAGCAATTGGATCTTCATGATCCATTCATCGTCGAAAACGGTGGCGCGATCCATGGTGAGTCGTCAACGGGTCAGCTCTGGGGGCTATCCCTCGGTCCCGATTGGACGGAGCTCAAACCTCAGCTTTCAGCCTTGGAATTGGAGTTGGGGGAACCACTGCGAGCCCTCGATGAGCTCACCGATGTGGAGGGTGAACGGTTGCTCGGGCTTCAGGGAGATGCTCTGCGTCAGGCGCAGCGGCGGTGTTGCAGCGTGCCGTTTGTACCTCCTTCGGCGGAAGCGCGGCTGCGGCTGGAGACGTTAGTTGCAGAAAGGGACCTCACCGTGGTGCAGGGCAACCGCATGGGGCATTTGTTGGGGCCGGGGATTAGTAAAGGGAAGGCCTTGCAGGTGTTGAAGCAGCACTTGAACAAACCCGATGTTGAGGTTTTGGCGCTGGGTGATTCTCCGAATGATCTTCCCTTGCTTGAAGCAGCAGATCTTGCCGTGGTGGTTCCTGGTGTTGAAGGTCCCCATCCCTTGCTGCTGCCAGGTTTAAACAGCGGTCTCTTTCAGTTGGCGGGTGCAGCCCACGGCGCTGGCTGGGCTGAGGCGGTTCAGCGATTGCTGCCACCTTTTTTCAACAACAGCTGCCAGAGCTCTTGAGCTGAAGCGTGTGGCGTGAGGGATTGGTTGTCGTGCGCTTTGATCGGCTTGCAGCTGAGGCTGTTGATCAGAAGGCCTTGATCACTGCTTTGCAGCGTTTCCCCCACGTCGGCTTCCGTCGCGATGCCGAGGCTGATGGCGCGGGCTCGCATCACCCCAGGGAGGCAGCCGCTGCTTAAGGGAGGAGTGATCCAGACACCCTTTCGCTGCACCATCAGGTTGGCAACCGTTCCACAGCACAGTTCACCCTGGGTGTTGTGCATTAGGGCGTCATCGGCTCCAGCCCCTTCGGCTTCGCGCCGAGCCTGAATCGCAGCGCCATAGGCGAACGTTTTGCATCGACTAGTGAGGCTGTCGCGATTGCGGCGTTCCAGTCGACTTGTGATCGTTTTGATTGGCTGGAAACTCGTGCTGCAAGGCGTGAGTGTGAGCCAAAAACGATGGTTGTTGGCATTGGGTATGCCAATGCCGCGCCCTTGCCCGGAGCCACGGCTCCAGTTCAAGCGCAGGGCCCCACTGGCCTTGTCCAGTTCGCTTTTGACGATGGCTTCATCGATGAGGCCGCTGAGATCCTGTTGGGATGGTGGTGGTTCCATGCCCAGCAGCTCAGCGCTCGCGACCCACCTCGCAAGATGCTCAGGCAGCAATTGCGGCGCTCCATCCAGAACCAAGACGGTTTCGAACAGGCCATCCGCCAGTTGCAGGCCTCGATCACTCAGTGGAAGTCGCAGGTCGTCTGGCCCCCCCCAGCGTCCATCGATCCAAGCAAGGTTCACTGGCATGCCAGGGCCTCCAGCAGAGGTTGCAGTTTCCAGTTCAGTTCGTCAGCTTCCCCTTCTGGATCCGATTCGGCAACGATGCCGCAGCCGGCATGGGCTCGCAGGGTGTGGCCTGCTCGGATGAGCGACCGAATCAGGATGTTGCTGTCGAAACGGCCATCCCAATCGACGTGGATCAACGAACCGCAATAAGGGCCGCGGCTGGTGGGTTCTAGTTCATGCAAACGCTGGCAAGCCCTCAGTTTTGGTGCCCCACTGATCGACCCACCAGGCCAGCTCGCTTCCAGGAGATCAACCCAATTCAGTCCGTCTCGTAGTTGTCCTTCCACAACAGAGGTGAGGTGATGAACGGAGGCATAGCTCTCTAATCCCACGAGCTGGGGCACGTGAATGGAGCCTGGAGTACAGACGCGGCCCAGGTCATTGCGGAGCAGGTCCACAACCATCACGTTCTCGGCTCGATCTTTGTCGCTGCATACCAATTCAGCTGCCAGATCAGCATCTCGATTTGGATCGTTGTGCCTGGGTCGGGTGCCTTTGATCGGACGGGTTTGGACTCGGCCCGAACAATCCACAGAGACAAATCGTTCCGGAGAGGAGGAGAGCAAAGCGTCGAGCTTTTCTGTAATCACCAGGCCCGCGAACGGTGCTGGGCAGCGTTCGCGAATCCGGCGAAAGAGCTCCAGTGCGCTGGTGTCAGACGGCCATCTCGTGCTGCAACAGGCGGTGAGATTGGCTTGGAACAGATCCCCGGCGGCAATGAGCTCTCGAATCCGTCGCACGCCATTGGCAAATCCGTTGCGATCGGTGTGGTGCCTCCAAGCATCAAGTGCGATGGACGGCGCGCTTGTGTTGATTGGGGTGGGTGCTGTGGCTAGGTCCTCCACCATCGCCGTCATGGCGCTGGGGTTTGTTCCTTCGATCCAGAGCTGCTGGTTTTGGAGATCGAAACGAAGAATTGGGTCATGCCTGGCGATCCAGAGGCATGGCATGGCATCGCCCGACCAAGCATTGCCTGGTTCAGCCCAGGCGGCGGCTTCATAACTCAGCCATCCGGTCCAGTGACCATCGTTGAGTTGTCGTAGCGCCTCGAATGGATTGCTTGCGCCTGGATCCCCCGGACGTCCCTGGCAGCACACGGTTTCAACGGGAGCCACGCCGAGGGTCACCCAACGCCCCAGGTCACTGCCGTCTCCATCCAGCCAGATCAGACCTTTCTCCCCGTAGAGGGCTGCGAGTTGAGTCGCCACCGTGACTGGTGCGCGCCAGGTCATCTCGAGGCGCTGCAACCTATTCATCCTTGGGCGCTGCTGCATAGGTCTGGTCGGCCGGCCTCGCGAAGGGCTGAATCCCGAATACGGCAGCTGTCGCAGACGCCGCAGGGACGACTGCCTCCGCTGTAGCAACTCCACGTTTCACTGATGGGTACCCCCAGCCGGAGTGCTTCGTCCACGATTCTGGTTTTGCTCCACTGCACGAGGGGAGCCCAGAGCTGAGGTCCATGCCCCTCCCGTCCAGCCTTGCTGGACAAAGTGGCCAAGTTTTGAAAGGCGTCGAGGAAATCAGGACGGCAGTCGGGATAACCGGAGTAATCAACGGCATTCACACCAAGAACCAATCGTTCGGCCCCTCGGGCTTCGGCAAGGCTGAGCCCGATTGCAATGAAAACCGTGTTGCGTCCAGGGACGTAGGTCACGGGGATGACACCGTCTTTCACACCGCCGGTGGGAACGGTTTGGTTGGGATCTGTGAGGGCCGAGCCTCCCCAGGCTCCGAGATTCACATCCACTTGGTGATGTTCCGCCAAGTTGAGATGGGCGGCGATTGTGGAGGCAGCTTTGAGTTCTCGTCGATGACGTTGTCCGTAATCGAAGGACAGTCCGATGACACGATCACCGGCCTCCTTAGCCAAGGCGGCAGCCGTGGCGGAATCCAATCCGCCGGAAATCAGGGCAATTGCGGTGCGTTGGGCCATGCCCTTATTAAAAAACTTCGTGGATCGCTGTTGTTGTTTCGGCGATGGTTAGGCCTATGTCGTGGCTTGCGTCAGCTCATGGAGGGCGCAGTAGTCCTGGTCATCCAGTTGTGTCCCGTTGGCTTTGTTCAGAAGTTGTGCCAGTCCTTGCAGGCCAAGGTCTTGCACTCCTGCAGCGCTGGTTTCCTGAAGGAATAACTCGAGATCTTTGCGGAGCAGGGCGGTGCTGAAGTTGGGATCCTTGTAGTGACCTTGCAGCATGCGCTCGAGCTTTTTGTCGAATGTGGGTGCGTAGAGGGCTGAGGGCCGCAGGATCTCCATGAACGTCTCGACGGGCACACCTGCTTGCTGAATCAGACGCAGTGACAGAGAAAAGCTGTGGGTGAGGCTCGCGATCAATTGGTTCAAAGCAAGTTTGGTGGCGGTACCACTTCCCACGGGTCCCACCAACTTGGGTTGTTGGCTGAGATGTCTCAAGAGATCGAGCTGTTGCTCAAAAACGTCGGCATCGCCGCCAGCCATCACCAGTAGGGATCCGCTGAGGGCTTGGGGCTTGCTGCCGAGCACCGGTGCTTCGAGATAGGAACCGTTCTGTCGCAGAACTTGTGTTGCGAGGGCTTGGCTTTCGCTTACTCCCATCGTCCCCATGGGGATCACGGTGGTGTTGTGAAGCGACCCGAGCTCAGCCACAACGGTTGTGGTGACTGGACCATCCCGCAGCACAGTGATGATGGTGTCGCATGTGCTGGAAACCTCGGAGAGATCTCCGATTTCTTTGGCTCCCAGAGCGAGCAGTGGTTGAACGCGTTCTCTGGTTCTGTTCCAAGCGTGCACGGATATGCCCTGGCTCAGACACCGTTGAGCGATGGCTTCCCCGAGGAGCCCAGTACCGAGAACCGCCACAGACTTCATGGTTCAAGCAAAGACGAAGGTCTTGTGCGATTGAACGTAATGGAGCTGGTTCAGCGGATTGCCAACCATTTGTGGCTTTGAAGGCTCAGGCGCCAGTTGGGATGTTGTTTGACGTGGTGAATCGCCAGGCCTTGTGCGGTTTCGCTGTCCCAAACCGGCTGCACAAGAAGTTGGGCTGCTGTGGAGGTGTCTTTGGCCATGGCATTGGCAAAGGTCAAATCGTCGGTGTCCTGAACCACAACCTTCAATTCATCACAGCGCATCAGCATGTCCCGCTGGGGCGGGCGATGCCGTTTTGGCGACAGGGTGACCCAGTCGAAACGTCCACTGAGCTGATCCACGCCGCTTGTTTCGAGATGGAGTGGCAACCCACAGTTGTGATCCAGGGCATCCGTTAACGGTTGAAGATTGTGATGAAGGGGCTCGCCCCCGGTGATCACCACAAAGGCTGCTCCGGCTTCTTTGGCTTGTGTTGCTTGAACGGCGAGAGCGTCTACGTCTTGTTTGACATGGTTGGCCATGGGCCAGGAGTGCTTGGTGTCGCACCAAGCACAGCCCACTGTGCAGCCCGCCAAGCGAATGAAGAAGGCACTACGGCCGTAGTGATGTCCTTCTCCCTGGAGGGAATGGAAGGTTTCCACCACTGGGATGGACCTTGCATCACTCATGGAGCGCTGACTTCTCCTTGGTTACGGATCGCCTGGGCTGGTGAATCGGGTAGCCGTTGTTGAGCGGCTTCGATGAGTCCTCGGAACAGGGGATGGGGGCGACCGGGCCGCGACAAAAATTCTGGGTGGTACTGACAGGCGGTGAAGAAGGGATGGCCCTTGAGTTCAATTAATTCCACAAGCCGTCCATCCGGGGAGGTCCCACTCACCACGTAACCCGCCTCCAGGAAAAGGGTGCGGTAAGCGTTGTTGAACTCGAAGCGATGGCGGTGGCGCTCATACACCACCTGTTCGCCATAGAGCCGCTCCGCCAGGGTTTCAGGGGCAATCCGACAGGGGTACACCCCGAGTCGCATGGTGCCGCCGAGATCAACGACATCCTGCTGCTCAGGAAGAAGATGAATCACCGGATGTGGGCTGTTCGGGTCGAGTTCTTCACTGGTGGCTTCAAGAAGTCCAGCCTGATTGCGTGCCCACTCGATCACGGCCGTTTGCATGCCGAGGCAGAGGCCAAGGAAGGGCACTCGTTGTTCGCGGGCCCAGCGGATCGCTGCAATTTTTCCGTCCACACCTCGGCTGCCAAAGCCACCCGGCACTACCACAGCATCCATGCCTCTCAGGAGAGCGTCAGCTCCGTCGGTTTCGATCTGTTCGGCACAAACCCAATGCAGATCAAGGGAGGCGTCTTGAGCAATGCAGGCGTGACGAAGCGCCTCGACGACAGAGAGATAGGCGTCGTTGAGTTGGACGTACTTGCCGACTAGCGCGACTTTGACCGATGGACCGGGATTGCGCAGGTTGTGCACCAACTGCGACCAGGCAGTCATGTCGCTCTCATGATCCGTGAGCTGAAGGACATCCAGGACTTCGCGGCATAAACCTCCTTCTTCGAGGGTGAGAGGCACCGCGTAGATGGTGTCTGCATCCAGGGAAGGGATCACCGCCCGGTTTGGCACGCCGCAGAAGCCGCCAATCTTGCGTTTGAGATCTTCACTGATGTCCCTGTCACTACGGCACACCAGCACGTCGGGTTGGATGCCGATGGCGCGCAACTCCTTTACGGAATGCTGGGTGGGCTTTGTCTTGAGCTCGCCTGAGGTGCCGATAAATGGCAGGAGAGTGACGTGGATGTAGGCGAGGTCTTGGCGGCCAACATCGCCTCGGAATTCACGGATGGCCTCGAGGAAGGGCAGCGACTCAATGTCGCCAACGGTGCCACCAATTTCTGTGATCACCACATCGGCACCGCTATTGGCGGCGACGCGATGGATCCGTTCGCGGATTTCTCCAGTGATGTGAGGGATCACCTGCACCGTGCCGCCGTTGTAGGCACCACGTCGCTCTTTGTTGATCACCGATTGGTAGATCGAGCCGGTGGTCACGCTGTTGAGTCGCGACATTGCGGTGTCGGTGAAGCGCTCGTAGTGACCAAGATCAAGGTCGGTTTCGGCGCCGTCTTCCGTGACAAACACCTCTCCATGCTGGAAGGGGCTCATCGTCCCTGGATCCACGTTCAGATACGGGTCCAGCTTCAGGATCGAGACGTTGTAACCACGCGACTTAAGCAATCGGCCGAGGCTGGCGGCCACGATCCCCTTGCCGATGCTGGAAACGACACCACCGGTTATGAAGACGAACTTGGCCATGACCTACCGGGCGATTCTTCAAATTACTTGGCGTTGGAGGACTGCACCATCGCAGGGGCGACGTGGTTAGGAATCCAAGCTTTGGATGTAGTCCCAAATTTTGCTGCGTTTTTGGGGTTGGCGCAGCTTGAGTAAGGCACGGGTTTCGATCTGACGCACCCGTTCCCGCGATAGCTGGAGTTCTTCTCCGATTTGCGCCAGCGTTTGTGGCGTGTCGTCCTCCAGGCCGAATCGGCGGCGTAGTACAGCAGCTTCACGGCTGGTGAGTTCATCCAGAAGACCTTCAAGGTCGTTGTGGAGTTCTTCGTGGGTCAAGGTCTCTTCAGGCGTGGCCTTGCCGTCTTCGATTAGATCCCCAAGCTGGGTGTCTTGATCTTTGCCTACACGGCTATCCAGTGACACCGAGCGCGGAACGCGTTCCAGGGTTTGTCGCACCGTCTCTTCACTGATGTTCAATTCGCGGGCTAAATCGGCAATCGAGGCGATGCGCCCCTCGTTGCTGGCGATGTCCTGCTGGACCCTTTTGATTCGGTTGAGCTTCTCTGTGATGTGCACAGGGAGCCGAATAGTGCGGCTCTGGGTGGCAATGGCCCGGGTCATGCCTTGGCGGATCCACCAGTAGGCATACGTGCTGAATCGGAAGCCCCGGGTGGGATCGAATTTTTCAACAGCCCGTTCGAGGCCAAGGGTTCCTTCCTGAACTAGGTCAAGGATTTCCATCCCCCGCTGTTGGTATTTCTTGGCCACAGCCACCACAAGCCTGAGGTTGGCCTGGATCATGTGGTCCTTAGCCCGTCGTCCGTTGCGCAGGCTCACCTTCAGTTCTTTGGCGTCGATTGCGGCTTTGTCAGCCCACGCCTCGTAGCCCGCATCGATTCGTGATTGCAGCTCCTGAAGGGTCAGACCCGCGGCGCGGGCCCACTCCTGTTTGGTGGGCCAATGGCTGTGGTGATTCGCCTCGCGGCGTTGGAGATCCTCTAAGCGATGCAGTTCACCAATGGCTGGATTGGTGTCGGACAGTTCGCGCTGCTGTTTTAAAAGCGCCTCGCGTCGCTGCACGAGCCGAGCCAGCGTGACTTCTTCCTCACTGGTGAGCAGGTCAACGCGACCAATGTCTTGGAGGTACAGCCGCAACAGATCTATCGTCCCGCTGGAGCGGCGACTACGGGTCTCCCCAGTCCGTCGGGGTAAGCGCGGCAAAGGCTGAAGGCGAAAGTTCTCCCTTCAGGGTTCCTCGTAGTTCAGCTTGGTGGGCAAATTTGCTGATTCCCTTCGGGATCTGATCACACCTTTTTGTCAGTCCTCATCATCGGCGGGATCCACCCAGGTGCTCGAAACATGGAGTTCCTGCAGCTGTTTTTCGGAAACACTGCTTGGCGCGTCGGTCATCAGGCAGCGGGCTTGTTGCGTTTTCGGGAAAGCAATGGTGTCGCGGATTGAGTCTTCTCCCGCCAACAGCATCACCATCCGGTCCACGCCAAAAGCGAGGCCACCGTGGGGTGGAGCGCCCATATCCAGGGCATTGATCAAAAAGCCGAATTGCTCTTCGGCTTTTTCAAGGGGTAATCCCACGGTTTGCAGCACTTGGCGTTGCAGGGCGGAATCGTGGATGCGAAGGGATCCGCCACCGAGCTCAAGACCATTCAGCACAAGGTCGTAGGCCTGTGCTCTTGCCTTGGGGAGGGTCGTTGTCCATTGTCCTGGATCATTGCCTAGGTCGTCTGTGTTGGGAGCGCAGAACGGGTGGTGCAGGGCTTCATATCGGTCTTCATCGCTGTTGAACTCAAACATTGGAAAGTCCACGACCCAGAGAAAGTTCCAGGTGTCGTTTTGCCGATCGGGCTTGATCAGGCTGAGTTCCTTTGCCAGGTACTGCCGCACGCGGTCGAGAGCCTTGTTCACGATGGCGGTCTCGCCAGCTCCAAAGAGCAACAGGGTGCCTGGAGTCGCGCCGGTTCGCTTTAACAACTCTGCTTTCTGTTCGTCCGACAAGTTGTCCTTGATGGCACCAATGGAGTCGATTTCGCCGCCTTCTCGGACGCGAATGAAGGCCAGCCCCCCCGCTCCAGCAGCTTGCGCTTCGCTGAAGACGTCTCCGCCTGGCTTGATCCGGACGTTCGACAACGCATCGTTGCCTCCTGGGACAGCGATCACTTTTACCGATCCGCCGGATTTGACGGCTCCACTGAAGACCTTGAAGCCCATGTCCTGGACGATGTCGGACACCGTCACCAGCTCCATGCCGTAGCGCGTGTCCGGACGGTCGGTTCCATACCGCTCCATGGCGTCATGCCAGGTCATGCGTGGGAAGGGACGGGGAAGTTCAATGCCTTTTACCGATTTCCAAATCGCACAGATCAGGGATTCATTGAGCTGCAGGATCTGTTCTTCATCCATGAAGCTCATTTCTATATCCAGCTGGGTGAATTCCGGCTGGCGATCGGCGCGCAGGTCTTCATCTCGGAAGCAGCGAGCCACCTGGTAGTAGCGCTCAATGCCTCCCACCATCAGAAGCTGTTTAAACAGTTGCGGCGATTGAGGTAACGCAAACCAATCGCCTCCACAGACGCGGCTCGGGAGCACGTAGTCGCGAGCACCTTCAGGGGTGGACCGGGTCAGCACCGGTGTTTCCACTTCGATGAACCCCTCGTCTTCAAGAAAGCGCCGGGCGACCTGGATCGTGAGGGCCCGTAGTCGCAGGTTGTCGTTCATGCGCTTGCGGCGCAGGTCGAGATATCGATGACGCAGGCGCAGCTCTTCGCGGGTGTTCTCTTCGTCGTGTACCGACACGGGGAAGGGCAACGTTCCGGTCACCTTGTTGAGCACAACAATGTCGCTGGCCAGCACTTCTACGGCCCCAGTAGCGAGCTTGTCGTTGAGAGATTCAGCGGGTCGGGCTCGCACCTTTCCATGCACTTGCAGCACGGTTTCGCTGCGCAGGTGTTCGGCAACGGCGAAGGCCTCGGCAGCAAGATCCGGATCAACCGTGATCTGAACGGTGCCGCTGCGGTCACGCAGGTCGATAAAAATCACACCACCGTGATCACGGCGACGATCTACCCAGCCACAAAGCTGAACAACCGCATCAATGTTCTCTTTGCGCAGGTCGCCGCAACCGTTGCTGCGCATGGAATGTCTCAGCTCGTGAGAAGCGAGTTTCCCATAAACCCGGTCTGGTTAAGCGCGTTTGTAGAAGGGACGCCGGACAACGGTGGCTGGTTGGGCTTTGCCCCGGATCCCGACGCTCAAGCTGGTGCCCAATTTGGCAAGGCTGGTTGGGATGGAGGCCAAGGCGATTGGCTCCTCCAGCGTTGGAGACCAGGTCCCGCTGGTAATCACGCCAACGGGTTCGCCGTTGTGGAGAACTGGATAGTCGTGACGCGCGATGGCACGTCCCTCCAATTTGAGGCCGACGAGCCTTTTGTTTGGTCCCGTTTCTGCCGCCTGTTCCAGTGCTTGACGGCCAATGAAGTCGGCAGGCATTTCGAGATGCACGAGCCAGCCCAAGCCTGCTTCGAAGGGGTTGGTGTCGGCATTCATGTCTTGGCCATAAAGGTGCATGGCGGCCTCGAGACGCAGGGTGTCACGGGCGCCGAGACCACAGGGTGCGACGCCTTTCTCGAGGAGTTGGGTCCAGAGTCGTTGACCGTCTTCTGCTGTGAGCAGCAGTTCAACGCCATCTTCACCGGTATAGCCAGTGCGGGCAGTGAAGACGGAATCGCTCAGGCCTTGGAGTTGAAGGTTT
>QCVM01000045.1:0-13626 GCA_003210375.1 Synechococcus sp. AG-686-B21
CTAGGGATTCAGCCGCTTTGGTGGATGAATTGCAAGGGGCTGGATTGATTGGTTCAGAGATTGATGTGGGCCCTGTTCGACGGTTGGTTCGCGTGATGTTGCAAGACGCGTTGACGCCTCCATTTAGTTCCAACGTGATCGACAAACTGTCTGGCGACCTCTACGACCTGGTGTATGGCCAGCCCTTTAGGTTACCGGTTGAATTGATCTTCGTGATGCGGGCGCTCTCCACTTTTGAGGGCGTTGGCCGAAGCCTCGATCCAGCTTTTAGCCTTGTCTCGATTGCCAAGCCTTACTTACTCCCTCTGATGACGTCCAGTGGATCCGGTACGAATGATTTGTTCAATGAGCTGGGCCGCCAGGTGGGAGCTCTAAGCAGCAAAGCTGTGGGTATTCCCAGGCGCCTGGATGAAAGTTTGGAGCGTCTTGAACAGGGCGATCTCCAACTCCAGGTTCGACTGGGTGAGTCCGATCGTCAGTTCCGTCGCATGATCGTGGCGCAACAGTCGATTGGTCAAGCCGTTCTGTTGGGCTGTCTGGCTTTGGCAACGGCCATTGTTGGGGCCAGCTCGCGCCCTCTATGGTCGCTCTTGCCGGCTGCGGCAACCCTTCCTGTGGGCTTGGGTTGGTTTCGAATGCAAATGAGAATGCGGCGCGATCAACGGTTGGAGCAGTTGCCTGGTTCCAACCGCTAATTGCACAGGCGGTCGATCAGGCTTTGCCGCGCGGGCCCTGGCCTACGGCCCCTGCATACACCGCTTGACTGCCGAGTTCGTCTTCGATGCGCAGCAGCTGGTTGTATTTGGCGACCCGTTCGCTGCGGCTCAGAGAACCGGTCTTGATTTGGCCAGCCCGAGTGGCAACCGACAGGTCCGCGATGGTGGTGTCTTCCGTTTCGCCGCTGCGGTGGCTGATCACGCTGGTGTACCCAGAGCGACCTGCTAGATCGATGGCTTGCAGGGTTTCGGTGAGCGAACCGATCTGGTTCACCTTGATTAGGATCGAATTGGCGGTGTTGTTGTCGATTCCTTGCTGAAGTCGCTTGGTGTTGGTGACGAATAGGTCGTCACCAACAAGTTGCACCTTGCTGCCAAGACGCTCGGTGAGCAGCTTCCAACCCTCCCAGTCGTCTTCTGCAAGGCCGTCTTCGATTGAAACGATTGGGAATTGGTTCACCAGTTGTTCGAGCTGGCCCACCATTTCGGCACTGGTGTAACTGCCGCCATCAAACGCATACTTGCCATTCTCAAAGAATTCCGTGCTGGCGACGTCGAGAGCTAAGGAGATTTGTTCCCCGGGTTTGTAGCCCGCTTTCTGGATCGCTTCCACCAGGATTTCACCGGCTTCCACGTTGCCCAGGTCGGGGGCGAAACCGCCTTCATCTCCCACTGAAGTGCTCATGCCTTTCGCATTCAGAAGGTCTTTCAGCGTGTGAAACACCTCGGTGCCCATTCGCAGTGCTTCCCGGAAGCTCGGAGCACCGTGGGGAACCAGCATGAACTCTTGGAAATCCAGGCTGTTAGCGGCATGGGCGCCGCCATTGATCACGTTCATCAACGGCACCGGCAAGAGATTGGCCAGTGGCCCCCCCAAATAGCGATAGAGGGGCAGACCAAGCCCATTGGCGGCTGCGCGCGCTGTGGCCATGCTCACCGCCAGAATTGAATTGGCACCGAGATTGGATTTGTTGTCACTGCCGTCTAGTTCAAGCATCGCTGCATCGACAGCCGCTTGATCGAGTGCCGATAAGCCACACAGAGCTGGGGAGATGCGTTCCTCGATATGGGTGACGGCCTGGCTGACACCTTTCCCCATATATCGCTTTCCGCCATCGCGAAGTTCATGGGCTTCATGGGCCCCGGTGCTCGCTCCGCTTGGCACGATGGCGCGTCCCATGGCACCCCCTTCAAGCAGCACTTCGGCCTCGACGGTTGGATTGCCACGGGAATCCAGCACCTCCCGGGCCACGATGGTGTCGATGACGAGGTCGAGGGAATCGATCACGTTGTGACGAGGTGGTTAACCCATGAATCTTATGGGTCGCCCCTTTCAGCCCTGTCGTGGGTGAATCGCGGTGGTCAGAATATGAGCACGTTCTCCAACCGGTTCTTCGCCATGCGGATGCTGCACACGATGCTACGGGTTACTGATTTAGAGCGTTCTCTGGCGTTTTATACGGGTGTTTTGGGGATGAATCTGCTGCGGCGCAAGGACTATCCCAGCGGCAGGTTCACCTTGGCGTTTGTTGGTTATGGCCCTGAGACGGAGCAGACGGTGTTGGAACTCACCCATAACTGGGATGCCGATGCCTACAGCCTTGGTGATGCTTACGGTCACATCGCTTTAGGCGTCGACGACATTCGAACCACCTGTGCAGGAATTACTGGAAAGGGTGGCCGTGTGGTGCGTGAACCAGGGCCGATGAAGCATGGATCCACGGTGATTGCTTTTGTGGAAGATCCCGATGGTTACAAAGTGGAGTTGATCGAGCTCTCCTCCAAAGCCGCTGTTTAACCCTGGATGACTGGTTCCCCTTCTTTCAACGGCAGCCTCACCCATGAACCCGACCGCTTCAGTGACGCAGCCTGGGATCTCCTCCTAAGTGCCCAAGATGTTGCTGACCGTTGGCGGCATGAACAACTCGATGTGGAGCATCTGATTCAGGTGCTGTTTACGGATCCAGTCAGTCGCACTTGGGTGGAAGGTTTGCCCTTGGTGGCGGATGAGTTGCTGGACCGCCTGGAGGATGTGCTTGCCGATCAGCCTTCAGGGCGAGGGACGGATCTGTTCATCGGCGAAGACTTGGAGCGATTGTTGGAGTCGGCGGATGCGGTGTGTCGACGCTGGGGAGTGGAACGGATCGATGTTCCTCAACTCCTAATGGCGATCGGTGCTGATCCACGCCTCGGTGCTGAGTTGTTTGCAGGGTTGGGTTTATCTGCCGACCGCTTGGAGGAACTGTTGCAAGCTCCGTCCGTAGCGACTCAGCCATCATCGCCCTCGTCATCACAGCCCTCGTCATCACAGCCAAGTACTCCACCACCATTGCGGTCGAGCCCCCAGTCGTCTCTGTTGCCACGTCAGCCCCAGCCGGCTCGGGACCCACAGGGCTCCCGTTCGCAGCAACAGCCTTTAAATCCGCAACCGTCCCCTCAACCATCACCTCGTCGAAATGGAGCTGAAGCGGCTCCCCTGGAATCAGCGGTGCAGACCGCGGAATCTCAGCGCATGCAAACGGAGGAGCAAGAGCCGCCCACAGCCCTTCAATCCTTCGGGCGTGATCTCACGGCGGAGGCGGAGGCCGGTCTGCTGGATCCGGTGATTGGTCGGGACACTGAGATCCGCAATTTGATCAAGGTTTTATCGCGACGCAGCAAAAACAATCCGGTGCTCATTGGTGCACCAGGAGTGGGCAAGACGGCTGTTGCGGAATTATTGGCGCAGCGGATGGTGTCCGGTGAAGTGCCGGAATCGCTTCAGGGTCTGCGATTGATCTCCCTGGACCTTGGCGCCCTCATCGCCGGAGCCAAATTTCGTGGTCAATTCGAAGAACGACTTCGCTCTGTCCTGGAGGAGGTGAGTCGCCCTGATTCGGGGGTGGTGTTGTTTGTCGACGAATTGCACACCGTGGTGGGCAGCGAGCGCAGCAGCACCGACGCCGGCAGCTTGTTAAAGCCAGCCTTAGCGAGGGGGGATCTCCGATGCATCGGTGCCACCACGCCAGAGGACTACCGCCGCACCGTGGAGAAGGACCCCGCCTTGAACCGTCGCTTTCAGCAGGTGCTGATTCGAGAGCCGGACTTGCCTCTGAGCTTGGAGATACTGCGTGGCTTGAAAGAGCGCTACGAGCTGCATCACGGCGTTTCGATCACGGATGAGGCGCTGCAAGCAGCGAACCGACTGGCGGATCGGTACATCAGTGATCGCTGTTTGCCCGACAAGGCCATTGATCTGATCGATGAAGCGGCCGCCCAACTCAAGATGGAAGTCACCTCCAAGCCTCAAGTGGTGGAAGAGGCTGAGGCCGATCTTCGTCGGGTTGAATTGGCGTTGCTGGCGGCAGAACAGGCTCCAGAAGCTGAGCGAATTCAGCTGCAACGCAACCGTCTCGATGGGGCGGGTCGGCTCGAAGATTTGCGTCGTCGTTGGCACGAGGAGCGGAATCAGTTGGACGAACTCGGTCAGCTGTTGCGTCAGGACGAAGATCTTCGTCACGCCATCGCGGAGGCCGAGCGCGACGGCGATTTGGAAGAAGCAGCGCGCTTGCAGTACGACCAATTGCACAGGGTTCAGCAACGCAGGGTCGAGCTTGAGGCTTGTCAGGCTGAGGCGCAGGCCGCTGGCACCGCGTTACTGAGGGAGCAGGTGGAGGCCGGAGACATCGCCGACCTCGTGGCGCGATGGACTGGCATTCCCGTGCAGCGATTGCTTGCTGGCGAGCGGCGCAAACTTTTGGTTTTGGAGTCTCATCTCGGAGAACGCGTGATTGGCCAGGCTGAGGCGGTCACGGCGGTGGCAGCGGCGGTCCGCCGTGCCCGTGCAGGGATGAAAGATTCCCGACGACCGGTGGGTTCTTTTCTGTTCCTTGGACCGACAGGTGTGGGAAAAACGGAGTTGGCTAAAGCTCTGGCGGCATCCTTGTTTGATGAAGAAGAGGCATTGGTACGCCTCGATATGAGCGAATTCATGGAGCGCAACGCCGTTGCGCGGTTAATCGGCGCGCCACCGGGGTATGTCGGCTACGAAGAGGGTGGTCAGCTCACCGAAGCGGTTCGGCGGCGTCCCTATGCCGTGCTTCTTCTTGATGAGGTGGAGAAGGCCCATCCAGATGTGTTCAACCTGTTGTTGCAAGTGCTCGACGACGGTCGCCTCACGGATTCTCAGGCTCGAACCGTCGACTTCCGGCACACGGTGGTGGTGATGACGAGCAACTTGGCCAGTTCGGCAATTCTCAACCATGCTCTACAACAGGATGCCGATGATTCTGCGCTCCAACTCAAGGTGGATGAAGCCTTGGCTAGCCATTTCCGACCGGAGTTTTTGAATCGTATTGATGAGGTGATTCGATTCCGTCCTCTGAAGGTGTCGGATCTCGTGCAGATTGTGGAGTTGCAGCTCCAAGAGCTGACGAGCTTGCTCGCGGAACAGGGCTTGTCGTTGACGATTGAGGATGGCGTCGCCGATGCATTGGCACGTCAGGGCTATGAGCCTGAATACGGGGCTAGGCCTTTGCGTCGGGTTTTGCGGCGCCAGGTGGAAAACCCATTGGCAACTCAGCTTCTCGAAGAACGCTTCACGGGAGCAACTGGTGTGAAAGTTGCTGTTGGCGTCGCCGATGGAGAGCCCTTTCTTTTTGAGCCACAAGTTGATTAGAGGGCATCAGCTAGTGTGAATCTTTGGCGAAGTGCCTTCAGGCACCGTTGTCAACTTCCGGTCCCACCCCCGTGACCAGCCCCATCCAAGAGGACACCACTACGAACGGCTCTGAGCCCTCTGCTGAGTCCACCCGTCCGGGTGGTTTTTTGGTAGACACGGTTCAAGAGTTGAAATTGGTGGTTTGGCCCAGCCGACAACAGCTTTTCAGCGAGTCCATCGCTGTGATTTTGATGGTCAGCCTGTCGGCGGCCACTATCGCTGCTGTGAGTCGCTTCTTCGGTTGGGCTTCGTCACAAGTGTTCCGCTGACTCGCTTCTCTCTTTCGCCGTGCCCGACGACTTGACAACACCGGACGCCCTTGAGGTGATCGATCTGCCGGCCCCGAATGATGGGGACGATGGAACGCTCTCCATGGAGCCTGTCGCTAATACCGCAATCGCACGTTGGTATGCGATTCAGGTGGCCTCGAGTTGTGAAAAAAAAGTGAAGGCAACCCTTGAGCAACGGGCGGTCACCCTCGGGGTGAGCAATCGCATTCTTGAGATCGAAATTCCTCAAACACCTGCGATCAAGCTCAAAAAAGATGGCAGCCGTCAGTCTACGGAGGAAAAAGTTTTTCCTGGTTACGTGCTTGTTCGCATGGTCCTTGATGAAGACACAATGATGGCGGTGCGCAGCACACCGAACGTGATTAATTTCGTCGGTGCTGAAGATCGACGCGCGACGGGTAAAGCCCGCGGCCACATCAAACCTCGTCCCCTCAGCCGTTCAGAGGTGGATCGCATCTTTAAGCGTGCTGCTGAGAAGAAGACGGTCGTCAAGGTTGATTTAGCCGAGGGCGATCAGATCCTTGTCACCGCTGGTCCGTTTAAAGACTTCCAAGGAGAAGTGATAGAGGTGTCTGGCGAGCGCAACAAGCTCAAGGCACTGCTGTCTATTTTTGGAAGGGAAACGCCAGTTGAACTGGAGTTCTCCCAGATCAGTAAGCAGAACTGACATTGTGGCGGCCGTCTCCCTGCGGAGGGCGGCCTTTGGGGTGGTTCTCCATCCCGCCGCATCCGGCCCAAGGGCCTGGTGATCCGTAGTTGTCCAAACCCCCCAGCCGATGGCCAAGAAAGTCGTAGCTGTAATCAAGCTGGCCCTTCAGGCCGGTAAAGCCAACCCGGCGCCGCCCGTGGGACCTGCCCTAGGTCAGCACGGCGTGAACATCATGATGTTCTGCAAGGAGTACAACGCTCGCACGCAGGACAAAGCCGGACTCGTGATCCCGGTGGAGATTTCGGTCTTTGAGGACCGCAGTTTCACCTTCATCACGAAGACGCCTCCAGCATCAGTGCTGATCACGAAAGCTGCCGGTATCGAGAAAGGATCAGGCGATTCTGCAAAGGGCAGTGTCGGCTCTATTAGCCGTGCGCAGCTCGAGGAAATCGCCAAGACCAAGCTCCCCGATCTAAATTGCTCTAGCGTTGACTCCGCCATGCGGATCATCGAAGGCACTGCCCGCAACATGGGCGTTGCCATTAGCGATTGATCGCATCGTTCACGCTCAACGTTTCACTCTCAAACTCATTACTGGGGGAGACATCACTGATGTCGTCCGCACCCCACTCCTGATATGCCCCAACTCTCAAAGCGCTACGCCAGTTTGGCTAGCAAAGTTGAGGATCGTGCTTACGGCCCTCTTGAGGCGATTGCTCTTGTTAAAGAGAATGCCAACGCCAAATTTGACGAAACGATGGAAGCCCATGTGCGGCTTGGCATCGATCCCAAGTACACCGACCAGCAACTGCGCACCACGGTTGCCTTGCCCAATGGCACGGGTCAGACCGTGCGCATCGCCGTTGTAACGAGTGGTGAGAAAGTGGCCGCCGCGAAAGCGGCTGGTGCTGAACTCGCTGGTGATGAAGATTTAGTGGAAGCGATCAGTAAGGGAGAGATGAATTTTGATCTCCTCATTGCCACGCCAGACATGATGCCCAAGGTGGCCAAACTCGGCCGAGTGCTTGGTCCGCGTGGCTTAATGCCGAACCCAAAAGCTGGAACGGTGACGACCGATCTCGCCGCTGCCATCAAAGACTTCAAGGCGGGCAAGCTTGAGTTCCGTGCGGATCGCACCGGCATCGTGCATGTTCGTTTTGGTAAGGCCAGCTTCAACTCGGATGCCTTGCTCGAGAACCTCAAGACCCTGCAAGAGACGATCGATCGCAACAAGCCCAGTGGCGCGAAGGGGCGTTATTGGAAAAGCTTGTACGTGACATCCACCATGGGTCCATCTGTCGAAGTCGATTTCTCGGCTCTACAGGAGATTGGTCAGGAGGGCTAACGCCCTTTGACTTATACTTAGTCAATGGCGAAAGCCAATACGGGCATGTGCCCGGCCAGAGACAGCAGGTTTGATCTAGGAACGTTCATTCGTTCTTTGATGATGTAATTCCCGCCGAGGCAAACGCGAAACATTTTTTCTCCCCTGTGAGATTGGATTGGAACGCGGCCTCGCCTCATTTTTGAGACTCGACCGGCCGCATGTCCTGCTTGTTCCTCTATCCGATCCAATAATCATGGGCCGCACTCTGGAGAACAAGCAACAGATCGTCGGAGAGCTCAAAGGGCTCCTCGCCGAGACCGAGCTTGCATTGGTTCTTGATTTCAAGGGCCTCTCCATCAAGGAAATGTCTGACCTGCGGAATCGTCTGCGGGTCACCAACAGCGTTTGCAAGGTCACTAAAAACACCTTGATGCGCCGTGCCATTGATGGCGACAGCTCCTGGGCCAACCTCGATTCGCTTCTGACGGGTACCAACGCTTTCGTTCTTGTAAAAGGCGATGTTGGTGCTGGTGTAAAGGCCGTTCGGTCTTTCCAGAACGAGTTCAAAAAGTCTGAGACCAAGGGCGCCCTTTTCGAAGGCAAGCTTCTGTCGCAAGACGAGATCAAGGCCATCGCTGATCTTCCTTCCAGGGAAGAACTCATGGCTCAGATCGCTGGTGCAATCAACGCTGTGGCCACCAAGGTCGCCGTTGGCATCAACGAGGTTCCCACCGGTATGGCCAGAGCACTCAACCAGCACGCCGAAGGCGGCGACAACTGAGTTGGCTCTGCCACCACGTCTATTTCCTGATCTGTTGCTGATTTTCAACCATGTCTGCAAAAACCGACGAAATCCTCGAATCGCTGAAATCTCTTTCGCTGCTTGAAGCTTCCGAGCTTGTCAAGCAGATCGAAGAGGCTTTTGGTGTCTCCGCCGCCGCGTCAGCTGGTGTCGTGATGGCTGCTCCTGGCGCTGCTGGTGGCGGTGATTCTGTTGAAGAAAAGACCGAGTTCGATGTTGTCTTGGAAAGCTTCGAAGCTTCCGCCAAGATCAAAGTTCTCAAAGCCGTTCGCGAAGCGACCGGCTTGGGCTTGGGCGATGCCAAAGCTTTGGTCGAAGCTGCCCCCAAGGTTGTCAAAGAAGGCGTGTCCAAGGACGATGCCGAGGCCCTCAAGAAGTCCATCGAAGAGGTGGGTGGCAAGGTCACGATCAAGTAATCCTGTCGGGTCGGTTATCGGCCGATCCACGCTTCATCTTTTTTCCTCAAAAGCGACTCTCCTTGGAGGGTCGCTTTTTTTATGGCCAATTTGGTTAGACAATAAAAAACTCTGCCAAAGGCAGAGTTTTTTTATAGAACATAATTCAGGAGTCTGTCCTTGTTTCGACCCTGAAGAGGTGTTCTGCACTCCTCACACGAACTTATCTTGAGGGATACAAAACATGAATAGTTGTTTTGCGGGTCTCTCTGGTAACTGGCACTGTGCCAGTGCTTAGCGTCGGCTGTTGTAAGGGATCACTTGCAGAGGGATCGGGCCAGCGCTTGCGAGCCTCTTGCCGTTTCTACTCAGTGTCGCAAAGGCTATACCGCGTGCGAACGTTTTTGGGATTGGTGGCGGCATGCTGGGGGGCCTAGGGGGGGCTGACCTGAGAAGGCTTGATCCTCTGTTCTGGTGGATGGCTTTCGCCAATAACAGCCGCACAGGATCCGGATTTGCGAAATAAATGTGGCTCAGGGTTCGTCCTTGGTACGCGCGTCGTTCAAGCCGCCAGTCGTCATTCAGTTCAAGGCGAACAAAGCCATTTCGCTGTCGTTGGGGAATGGGGGCATGCCCAACCACGATCGGCTCCTTTTGATCTGGATTGAACGCTTGCAGTTGAAGGGTTGATCCCTTTGAAATTAAGCGCAATCGGAATTGGGTTCCAAGGTCTGAACCTCCACTGCGAATCGAATAACCATTGCTATCAAGATATCGGCTACAAATTCCAGCGAAATTAAAGCTGTTCAGCGTGGGTTCGACTAAGCCGTCGGCCCGCGGCGTCCAGCACAGGGGCTTGCGCTTGATCTGTTCAAGTACAAGCAGCTTCCAGCTGTTCTGACCGACGGGTTGAGCCAGCACGGCAAACCGCTCTTGAGCTAAAAGCTTGCTTTCAAAAATGCCACCAGCTGCGAGTGCGCTGGGCAACAGCACTGCAAGAACACCAGTGGCAGCGAAACCAG
Organism: Synechococcus sp. AG-686-B21; assembly: GCA_003210375.1. Lineage (GTDB taxonomy): Bacteria > Cyanobacteriota > Cyanobacteriia > PCC-6307 > Cyanobiaceae > Parasynechococcus. The sequence continues at coordinate 9,901 of QCVM01000045.1, forward strand.
TCACAGCCAAGCTTACGGCTTGGGGGTAGGTTCGCCTCATACACGGCTGCGTGAGAACCCGTGTTCTACCGGACTTTGCGAGGGAAAACCAATGGTTGATGGACGGGGCCGGGTGGTGGCTGCGGCAACGGATGGTGCTTGCCGCGGTAATCCGGGTCCGGGCGGATGGGGCGCGTTACTGCGGTTTGAGGATGGCAGCGTTGAAGAGTTTGGTGGTCATCACCCTGCGACCACGAACAATCGGATGGAGCTTCAGGCAGCTTTGGCCTTGTTGGAGCGTCTAAAAGAATTGCCGCGGCATCCCGATCTCACCCTCAGGACCGACAGCAAATACCTCATCGACGGCTTGGGATCTTGGCTGAAGGGGTGGAAATGCAAAGGCTGGCGCACCGCTGCGGGCAAACCTGTGCTGAATCAGGATTTATGGAAGTCTTTGGATGCGGCCCGTCTCGACGACGTCCCGCTCACCTATGTGAAGGGGCATAGCGGCGATCCAGATAATGAGCGTGTCGACCGAATTGCTGTGGCTTTTTCCCACGGTGCAGCCCCCGATTTCACCGCTGGATTGAAGGGTTCGGTGTCTCCTGCTCCTGTTGCATCTGACAACGATTCGGCGCCCCTACCGCTGCAGCAGTTGCTGACACGGTTGGAGTTGGCACACCGGCTGGCGGATGGTGCATTCAGCTTGACGGTGATTGAGTTGGCGCAGCTAGTTGAGCAACCCTTAAAGCAGTTGGAATCCAAGGATGGCCCTTGGATATGGCGGGATTGGTTGGTGAGCCCGGAGGACACCGGCCGCTGGCGCTTGCATCGTCGCGAGGGAGGATCAGGGGAGTCGTGAGACTTCGGATGTCGCCGTCCTCTTCGGTTGGTCCGCTTGGCAGCGGTGCTTTTTATCAACGTTGGCTGGGTCCTCTCCTGGCTCGCGATGAAGGATTGGATGCGGAGAAGCTCTCGCAAGTGGCGCTGACGGCCCTTGGTCAGGCCAGCCTGCGCCGCCGCTGGCCAGGAGTGTCGTCTGTGCTCAATGGCGTAGCGGTAGATCTACAGCGTCGAGATCTCCGCTTGGAGCAGGTGTTGTTTGGGTGTCGTTTTCCGAATCCCGTTGGTTTGGCGGCCGGGTTCGATAAGAACGGTGTTGCCGCAGGGATTTGGGATCGCTTTGGCTTTGGTTTTGCGGAGGTTGGCACCGTCACTTGGTACGGGCAGCCGGGGAATCCCAAACCACGTCTGTTTCGCCTTGCTGAGGAGCAGGCGGCATTGAATCGAATGGGATTCAACAATGATGGTGCGCAGGCATTGTTGAAAACCCTGGACCGCCAGCGTTTGGAGCCACCTGGGCAACGCCCCGCAGTGTTGGGTATCAATGTGGGGAAATCGAAGGTCACATCCCTCGAGCAGGCGCCAGATGACTACGCCGCATCGTTAGAGCTTTTGGCTCCCATGGCTGATTACGCCGTGATCAACGTCAGTTCCCCCAACACTCCAGGACTGCGGGACTTGCAAGATTCCGTCCAGTTGCGGCGTTTGGTTGAGCGTCTGCGTCGGTTGGCAGCATGCCCACCCTTGCTTGTGAAGATCGCTCCTGATCTCGACGATGAGTCCATCGATGCGATTGCTCGTCTTGCCTATGAGGAGGGCTTGGCTGGTGTGATCGCCGTCAACACCAGCCTCGATCGGCTTGGATTGGCCCAACGACGCTTGGTTCAAACTGGCCGCACATTGGCTGAGGAAGCGGGGGGATTGAGTGGTGTCCCATTACGTGGACGCGCTCTTGAGGTGATTCGGCGCTTGAGGGCTGGGGCTGGACCAGCCCTTCCGTTGGTGGGCGTTGGTGGGATCGATTCCCCGGAGACGGCCTGGGAGCGCATCGTTGCCGGTGCCTCACTAGTGCAGCTTTATACCGGTTGGATTTTTCAGGGCCCAGACTTGGTGCCCCGAATTCTTGAAGGTTTGGAAGGGCAGCTGGATCGACATGGTCTGCGCTCGATTGGCGAGGCCGTGGGATCTGGACTCCCCTGGCAAGCCTGATTCCAGTGCTGTTCAAGGGCGGTTTTACCGATGCCTAGTGATGCAGCGGCGAATTTACGGTGCATCTGCCGTCTCTGGCTGAGATTCCACAACTCCAGGTCTTGCAAAGACAACACCACAGATCCGTCGTTTCGGCTTGCGTTCTTCGACCGCAAACCGGAAGCTGAGCCTGAATCAAACAACGCTGGTGCTCAGCGCCGGGTATAGACCGACAACGAAGTACCCAGCTGAGGGCTGGTGGTGAATGGATTGCATCGATACCATCCGCTTATAGATATGGCGTGAGAGTGGTATCGGCGTGTTAATCCATTCTTCGAAACCCCTCCTGTCTCTGGCTTTAACGGTTGGCATGGGTTTGGCCGGGCCAGTTGGCTTGATCCATGGAACACCTCAGGTGCAAGCCCGATCCCAAGACGGTGTTGCCCTCCAACTGGCGCGTCGAAATCGCCACATGGATGTGGTGGTGACGGGGCTTGGGGATACAGCTCGAGTGGTGACCCAGAGCCGTGAAGGGTCAATGTGGACGGGGAAATTGAGCGGCGCGTCCGATGCAGTGTTGAGCTCAGGGGCTCGCAGGATGTCGATTCCCGATGTGGGTTGGGCCTCGATTGAGCCGGCTCCGCAGGGCAGTGGCTTTCAATTAGTGGTGAAGGGTCGTCTTGGAACAACGCTCCCGGTTCCGCAGATCAGCTCGAACGGTGATCAGCTGATCCTTCGATTTATGGCGGTATTGGTTGAGCAAAGTCCGCGCCAGATGAGTCGCCTCGATTTGCGTCGTCCCGGGCGGGTGCCGCAGTCGTCCTATGCCCCCCAGTTGCGCCCCCGGGCTGTTGCGCCTCCGTTGGGTGATATGGCGATTGGAACGATGGTGTTGCAGAACCGCAGCTATGTGAATGTGAGCGGTCCGCCCGTGACGCTTTCGCTGAGCAACGCCCCTGCCAAGGATGCGCTGATGTCGCTGGCTCGTTTGGGGGGATATGGCTTCGTATTTGTAGGTGGTGATGCTGCGGCAACTCCTGATGGAGGTAATGGTGATAAAACCGTAACGATGGCCTTTACCGACCAGACCTACGGTTTAGCACTCAATTCAGTGCTGTTGGCATCGGGGCTGCAAGCGAAGCTCGATGGCCGCATGTTGATGGTTGGACAGACGGTATCAGGCAAAACATTTGGCCCACAGATGTCGAAGGTGTACCGCCTCAATCAGGCCAGTGCTTCCTCTGCAGCTGATTATTTGGCCAGCCTTGGGGCTCAAATTAGTAAGGTAGTTGTTACTTCATCGACTAATTCTGAGGACGAATCTTCCGAGGGAGAGTCGTCCTCAGGGGGAGGTAGTTCCTCTCGGAACAGTAGCTCTTCAAGTGGAAGTGACACGCTTATCCCGATACTCAGTAAGGTGGAAACCTATGGTGCTGTTAGTGGCCCATTGCGGGGGCTTGCGGGTACAACAGATTCACGCCTGCAGACCATCACATTGGTGGGTAATTCGCAGCTTATTTCTGTGGCAGAGGGTTATTTAAAGCAGATCGATTTACGTCAGCGTCAGGTGGCGGTGAAAGTGCAAATCCTGAACGTTGATCTGAACAATGATCAATCAATTGATTCCAGCTTTTCGGCTCGTCTTGGGAATACTTTTATTGTGAGTGAGAATGGTCGGGCATTTATGAACTTTGGCGCTTACAAGCCTGGTTCTCA